>VBKW01000011.1 GCA_005879405.1 Deltaproteobacteria bacterium | reverse complement strand
GGCGACGGCGCGCGCGATCGCGTCCGGGATCGTCATGGCGTCCAACGTGTCAGGTGGACGGCAGCGCCGCCAGGAAATTCGTCAGCAGGCGCTTGCCTTCGACGGTCAGGATCGACTCGGGATGGAACTGCACGCCCTCGAGCGCGATGTGGCGGTGGCGGACGCCCATGATCTCGCCCTCCGCCGTCCACGCCGACACTTCGAGCTCGGCGGGAAGCGTCGGCGGGTCGATCACCAACGAGTGGTAGCGGGTGGCGTCGAACGGATTCGCGAGCTCGCGGAAGACGCCGCGCCCATCGTGGTGGATGGGCGACGTCTTGCCGTGCATGATCCGCGGCGCGCGCACGATCGCGCCGCCGAGCGCGGCGCCGATCGCTTGATGCCCGAGGCAGACGCCGAGGATCGGGATCTCGCCCGCGAAGCGCTCGATCAGCGGCACCGAGATTCCCGCCTCCTTCGGCGTACATGGCCCGGGCGAGATGACGATGCCCTGCGGTCGGCGCTCGGCGATCTCGGCAAGCGTGACCGCGTCGTTCCGCCGCACCTCGACGTCGGCGCCGAGCTCGCCCAGGTACTGGACGAGGTTGTAGGTGAACGAGTCGTAATTATCGACCATGAGAATCATGTGATTCGTCCGAGTTGCTCGGCGCGCTTCAGCGCTTGCAGCATACCGCGCGACTTGTTGAGGCACTCGGCGTGCTCGCGTTCGGGGTCGGAGTCGGCGACGATGCCGGCGCCGGCCTGGAGGTAGACCGTGTCGCCCTTGATGAGCATCGTGCGGATCGCAATCGCGGTGTCCATCGTGCCGCCGAATCCGAAGTAGCCGACGGCACCGCCATAGACGCCGCGGCGCACCGGCTCGAGCTCCTCGATGATCTCCATCGCGCGGATCTTCGGTGCCCCGGACAGCGTGCCGGCGGGGAACGTTGCGCGGAAGGCGTCGAAGCAGTCGCGGCCGCGCGCGAGGCGGCCGCGCACGTTCGAGACGATGTGCATCACGTGCGAGTAGCGCTCGATCACCATGCGCTCGGTGACCTCGACGCTGCCGGTCGCGGCGACGCGGCCGACATCGTTGCGGCCGAGGTCGAGGAGCATCACGTGCTCGGCGATCTCTTTCGGATCGGCCAAGAGGGCGCGCTCGAGCTCGCGGTCCTCGATCTCCCGCGTGCCGCGCGGCGACGTGCCCGCGATCGGCCGCACCGTGATCTCGCCGTCCTCGACCCGCACCATGACCTCCGGCGACGCGCCGACGAGGATCTGCTCGCCGAGCTGGAGGTAGAACATGTACGGTGAGGGATCGATCGTCCGCAGCGCCCGATAGACGTTGAAGGGCGCGGCGCGGAGCGGCACCTCCATGCGCTGCGCCAGCACGACCTGGATCACGTCGCCGGCGCGGATGTACTCCTTCGCGCGCTCGACGATCGCGCCGAACTCGGCGCGATCGAGGTTGGCGCGCACCGGCGGCGGCGTGACGTCGCCATCCGTGATCGCCTCGGGAAAACGCAGCGCCGCGCCGAGACGGGCGACGAGCTCCTCGACCCGCGCCGCCGCCGCGTCGTAGGCACGGCGGGGATCCGTCGCCGGATCCCGCAGGTCGGCGTTGACGACGATCTTGATCGACTGCGCGACGTTGTCGAAGACGAGAATGCTCTCCGGCACGATGAAGTAGAGTTCCGGAAGGCCCAGGTCGTCGGGGAGCGTCGCCGGCAGGCGCTCGAAGAACCGCACGGCGTCGTAGGCGACGTAGCCGACGGCGCCGCCGAAGAAGCGCGGCAGACCGGGGAGCGCGACGGGCCGGTACTCGGCGAGCAAGTCCTTCAGCGCTGCGAGCGGATCGGCGGCCTCCCACCGGCGCTCGGCTCCGCCAGCGGCGCGCAACGTGACCGCGGTACCACGGCTGCTGAAAATCGCCGCCGGCTCGCTGCCGAGAAAGCTGTAGCGCGCCCACTTCTCGCCGCCCTGCACGCTCTCGAGCAGAAAGCCATGGTCGCCGCGCGCGATCTTCAGATACGCCGAGACCGGCGTCTCGGTGTCGGCGAGGATCTCACGGTAGACGGGAACGAGGTTGCCCTCGCGCGCGAGCTCGAGAAAATCGCTCGCCGTCGGCGTGCACGTTCCCATCGCCACCGTCGCGCCTCAATCCGAGGCGACGAACGCCTCCGGCACGCCCGGCTCGCGTCGCAGGCGTGAGACCAATTGGCTCGCGTACTCCATCGACGGGAAGTGCCCGACGCGCACGCGGTAGAACGTCGCCCCCTCGCGGCGGACGCGTACGATGTAGGCGTCGTACCCGCGCGCACGGAGTCGTTTCAGCACGTCGTCGGCGGTGCGCGGGTCGCGCGTCGCCGTCACCTGCACGCTCCACGCACCGCCTTGCGACGGCGGCAGCGCCGCAGCCGGCGGCGCGGTCGCGGCCGCATGCGGCACGGCGAGGGCGACGGCGACGCGCGCCTCGGGCGTGCGAGCCGGCGCCGGCGCACGCGGCGCCTCATGGCGCTCCGTCGCCCCCGCGGGCGCCGCCGCGGCGTGCCCGATGGCCGGCGGCGCAACTCCCGCGGCCGTCCCGTCGCGTCCCGCCTCGGGCGCGCGCTCCGCGCTCTCTGCGCGCGTGCCGCTCGTCGTGTCGGCGGCACGGTCGTGCGGACGATCGGCGGCGACGTCGCGCCCCGGGCGCGTCGGGTGATCTTCGTCGCCGAGCGTGTCGTCGAACGTGAGATCCTCGGCGCCGGGCGTCTCCTCGGCTGCGGGCGCGACGGGCAGCCGCACGACGCGCTCCGCGTCGTCGAGGCGACGGTCCCCCAGGCCGTGCCCGGCGTACACGCCGAGCAGAAAGACGATGAAGAGGCTCGCCGCCGTGCTCACGACGACGCCGGCGAGCTCCAACCGGGTCAGCTCGAAACGAAACCGCGACTCTCCTCCACCTGCCATGACAGCCTCCTCTCACATCGTGTCGGGCGCGGCGATCCCGAGGATGCCGAGCCCGGCGCGGATCGTCTTCTGCACGTTCGCGACCAGCAGCAGCCGTGCTGCAGCCAACTCGCGATCGTCTCCGAGAATGCGGGTGCGATTGTAGTAGCGATGGAAATCTCCGGCGAGCTCCATGAGGAAAAAAACGACGCGGTGGGGCTCGAGCTCGAGGGCGGCACCCTCGACGACCTCCGGGAACTGCGCGACGCGACGGATGAGCGCCAGCTCGTCGTCCTCGGTGAGGCGCGTCGGGTCGCCCGCCGTCGCTGCCGCGCGGTCGAGACCCGTCGCCTCCGCCGCGCGAAACACGCTCGCCACGCGCGCGTGCGCGTACTGCACGTAGAAGACCGGGTTCTCCGCCGAGCGCTCCTTCGCGAGGTCGAGGTCGAACTCGAGCTGCGCGTCCGATTTGCGCATCAGGAGGAAGAAGCGCGTGGCGTCGGCGCCGACCTCGTCGACGATCTCGCGGAGCGTCACGAACTCGCCCGAGCGCTTGCCCATGCGAACCGGCTCGCCGTGGCGGGTGAGGCTCACGATCTGCACCAGCACGACCTCGAGTCGCGCCGGATCGAGGCCGAGCGCCTGCATCGCCGCCTTCATGCGTGGCACGTGGCCGTGGTGATCGGCGCCCCAGACGTCGATGATCCGCTCGTAGCCGGCGGCGTACTTGGCGCGATGGTACGCGACGTCGGCGGCGAAGTAGGTGAACTCGCCGCCCGTCTTCACGAGCGGCCGGTCCTTGTCGTCGCCGAACGCGGTCGAGCGGAACCAGCGCGCGCCGTCCGCCTCGTAGACGTAGCCTGCCTTCTCCAACGCCGCGATCGTGGCGGCGACGGCGCCCTCGGCGCGCAGCCGCCGTTCGCTCACGTAGTGGTCGAAGTCGATCGCGAGCGCTGCCATGTCGTCGCGGATCGCGTCGAGGAGGATCGCGCCGGCGGCGTCGCCGAAGTACGTGCTCGCCTCCGCGGGGTCGAGCTGCATGAGCCGCTCGCCCTCGCGCGCGAGGATCGCCGCCGCGACCTCGCGCACGTAGTCGCCGCGGTACCCGTCCTCGGGAAACGGCACCGCGCGGCCGCAGCGCTCGGCGTAGCGCGCGTACGTCGAGGCGCCGAGCATCGCGATCTGATTGCCGGCGTCGTTGACGTAGTACTCGCGCGCCACGTCGTGGCCGGTCGCCGCGAGGAGCCGCGCGAGCGCGTCGCCGGTCACGGCGCCGCGCGCGTGTCCGACGTGCAGCGGCCCCGTCGGGTTCGCGCTCACGAACTCGAGCTGCACCTTGCGCCCGGCGCCGATCGCCGAGCGGCCGTACGCCTCGCCGGCCACCTCGACGTCGCGCAGGAGCGCCCACCAGTACGCGGGCGCGAAGCGGAAGTTGATGAAGCCCGGCCCCGCGATCTCGACCGACGCGAGGATGCCGTCGCGATCGTCGAGGTGACGGACGATCGTCTCCGCGACGGCCGGCGGCGGCCGCCTTTCGCTGCGCGCCAGCACCAGCGCCAGGTTCGACGCCAGATCGCCGTGCTCGGGCTCCTTCGGGACCGTCAAAAGCAAAGGGGGGAGAGTTGTGGTCAGCAGCTCTCCCCCCTTGGTCGCCCGTTCACAGGCATCGCGCAGTAGTGCTTCGAGAGGCTTCTTCATGCCCCTCCGCACCGGGAGGTCGCGCCGCGGGGGCGCCACCAACGCCGATCGTTTCTGCGCGTGTCGTTCATGCGGAGCTCAGGGGATTCAGGAGGTTGCTACGTGCTTTCGGCGAGGCAGTCAAGGAGACGATGCAGCAGCGCTCGTACTGTGAGACACGACCGCGGAAGATCCCGTGAACCCGATCGCCGCGACGCCGCGGCCGCAGTCGGCGCGCGGCGCTCGTGCCGCGCGCTTCGCTACTTCTTCTTCACCACCTCGATCGCCATCGTCGTGTTGTGTTGACTATTGGCGTCCGCGACTGGCGATCACGAACACGCACGTCGCAAGCGCAACGACGACGGGACACGGGATCGCGGAACGTTCGGCGACTGATACGAAATTGCGACGCATGATGACCCTCCAATCGGGACGCTGTCGGTCTTGCGCGACCTGGAGACAGCTCGTTGCCGTGAGTCTAGAAAACATCGTAGACGACTTCGTTTCGCCCATCGCTTCGACTCGTCGACGGCACGACGCCGGCGAGCTCCAACCGGGTCAGCTCGAAACGAAACCGCGACTCTCCTCCACCTGCCATGACAGCCTCCTCTCACATCGTGTCGGGCGCGGCGATCCCGAGGATGCCGAGCCCGGCGCGGATCGTCTTCTGCACGTTCGCGACCAGCAGCAGCCGTGCTGCAGCCAACTCGCGATCGTCTCCGAGAATGCGGGTGCGATTGTAGTAGCGATGGAAATCTCCGGCGAGCTCCATGAGGAAAAAAACGACGCGGTGGGGCTCGAGCTCGAGGGCGGCACCCTCGACGACCTCCGGGAACTGCGCGACGCGACGGATGAGCGCCAGCTCGTCGTCCTCGGTGAGGCGCGTCGGGTCGCCCGCCGTCGCTGCCGCGCGGTCGAGACCCGTCGCCTCCGCCGCGCGAAACACGCTCGCCACGCGCGCGTGCGCGTACTGCACGTAGAAGACCGGGTTCTCCGCCGAGCGCTCCTTCGCGAGGTCGAGGTCGAACTCGAGCTGCGCGTCCGATTTGCGCATCAGGAGGAAGAAGCGCGTGGCGTCGGCGCCGACCTCGTCGACGATCTCGCGGAGCGTCACGAACTCGCCGGAGCGCTTGCCCATGCGGACCGGCTCGCCGTGGCGGGTGAGGCTCACGATCTGCACCAGCACGACCTCGAGTCGCGCCGGATCGAGGCCGAGCGCCTGCATCGCCGCCTTCATGCGTGGCACGTGGCCGTGGTGATCGGCGCCCCAGACGTCGATGATCCGCTCGTAGCCGGCGGCGTACTTGGCGCGATGGTACGCGACGTCGGCGGCGAAGTAGGTGAACTCGCCGCCCGTCTTCACGAGCGGCCGGTCCTTGTCGTCGCCGAACGCGGTCGAGCGGAACCAGCGCGCGCCGTCCGCCTCGTAGACGTAGCCTGCCTTCTCCAACGCCGCGATCGTGGCGGCGACGGCGCCCTCGGCGCGCAGCCGCCGTTCGCTCACGTAGTGGTCGAAGTCGATCGCGAGCGCTGCCATGTCGTCGCGGATCGCGTCGAGGAGGATCGCGCCGGCGGCGTCGCCGAAGTACGTGCTCGCCTCCGCGGGGTCGAGCTGCATGAGCCGCTCGCCCTCGCGCGCGAGGATCGCCGCCGCGACCTCGCGCACGTAGTCGCCGCGGTACCCGTCCTCGGGAAACGGCACCGCGCGGCCGCAGCGCTCGGCGTAGCGCGCGTACGTCGAGGCGCCGAGCATCGCGATCTGATTGCCGGCGTCGTTGACGTAGTACTCGCGCGCCACGTCGTGGCCGGTCGCCGCGAGGAGCCGCGCGAGCGCGTCGCCGGTCACGGCGCCGCGCGCGTGTCCGACGTGCAGCGGCCCCGTCGGGTTCGCGCTCACGAACTCGAGCTGCACCTTGCGCCCGGCGCCGATCGCCGAGCGGCCGTACGCCTCGCCGGCCACCTCGACGTCGCGCAGGAGCGCCCACCAGTACGCGGGCGCGAAGCGGAAGTTGATGAAGCCCGGCCCCGCGATCTCGACCGACGCGAGGATGCCGTCGCGATCGTCGAGGTGACGGACGATCGTCTCCGCGACGGCCGGCGGCGGCCGCCTTTCGCTGCGCGCCAGCACCAGCGCCAGGTTCGACGCCAGATCGCCGTGCTCGGGCTCCTTCGGGACCGTCAAAAGCAAAGGGGGGAGAGTTGTGGTCAGCAGCTCTCCCCCCTTGGTCGCCCGTTCACAGGCATCGCGCAGTAGTGCTTCGAGAGGCTTCTTCATGCCCCTCCGCACCGGGAGGTCGCGCCGCGGGGGCGCCACCAACGCCGATCGTTTCTGCGCGTGTCGTTCATGCGGAGCTCAGGGGATTCAGGAGGTTGCTACGTGCTTTCGGCGAGGCAGTCAAGGAGACGATGCAGCAGCGCTCGTACTGTGAGACACGACCGCGGAAGATCCCGTGAACCCGATCGCCGCGACGCCGCGGCCGCAGTCGGCGCGCGGCGCTCGTGCCGCGCGCTTCGCTACTTCTTCTTCACCACCTCGATCGCCATCGTCGTGTTGTGTTGACTATTGGCGTCCGCGACTGGCGATCACGAACACGCACGTCGCAAGCGCAACGACGACGGGACACGGGATCGCGGAACGTTCGGCGACTGATACGAAATTGCGACGCATGATGACCCTCCAATCGGGACGCTGTCGGTCTTGCGCGACCTGGAGACAGCTCGTTGCCGTGAGTCTAGAAAACATCGTAGACGACTTCGTTTCGCCCATCGCTTCGACTCGTCGACGGCGCAGCGCCGGCGAGCGGCCGCATGCGCGTGCGACGCAGCGCGACGACGGCGGCGGCGCATGCGACGGCGACGGTGCTGATGATCGGCAGCCCGGCCATCGTGACCACGGGCCAGCGCACCGGGATATGCATCCGCGCGACGGCGCGCGCGATCAACGTGGTGAGCGTCCATCCCAACACGCTTCCAGCTGCGACGCCGAGGAAGCTTCCTTCGACGGCGATGACGACGGCTTCGGCGACCAACAGCGACACCAAGCGGCGGCGTAACAACCCGAGCGCGCGCCACGACCGCAGCTCCGATTCGCGATCCATGATCGCCGCCGACATCGCATTGACCATCGCCGCGACCGCGACGAGCGTCGCGAGGATCTGCAGCCAACGCGTGAGCGCCGTGAACTGATCGACGAAGCGGTCGACGGAGTCCCGTGCTTCGGGGACCGTCATCACCGTGACGTCGTAGCGCACGCCGAGCAAGTTCTCGATCGCGCGCTTCACGGCGACCGGCGTCGCACCAGGTTTGGCGCCGACGAACAGCATACTCGCACGGTCGTCACCGAAATGGCGTACGAACGTGTGCCACGGGAGCTTCACCGCGCCCAACTGCAGAATGTAGTCGGGGACGATCGCACCGACGCGCAGCGCGAGCGGCGCGATCGGCGCCGGCATTTCGAAGGCGTCGCCGACCTGGAGGCCGAACCGCTCCGCGAGGCTGTCGCTGATCGCGACCGCTCCATCGTCGGACGCCTGAAACGTGCGCGCCAAGATCTCCTCGGCCATCGCCTGAATGATGATGGGCGCGTGTGCGCGAGAAACGTGAGCACATCGTGGATGTCCGGGACGTCACGACCGATCTGCGCTTCGCGATACGCCTCGTCGCGGCCGAGCTCGGCGCCGAAGATCGTGATGCGCCGGTTCGCCGCCGGTAGCACGACGTGGTGCTCGACGGTTGCGCCCGTCGCGGCGACGCCAGGGAGTCGCGCGATCACGTCGACGAGGTCGCGGTCGAGTCCCGCCGTGCCGTTGCTCACCTGCAGCTGCGCTGCGCCGGCACCGTGGACGAGCGTCGCCGCGAAGGTGTCGATCACCGAGCGGCTGAGCGCGAGCACTGCCGTGACTGACGCCACGCCCACCATGACGCCGGCGCCGAGGAGCATCATCCGAGCGCGATGACGTCGCGCGTGCGCG
>VBKW01000120.1 GCA_005879405.1 Deltaproteobacteria bacterium | reverse complement strand
TCATCGGTGGTATTGCGCTCGCCGGCGCGGCGCCGCCGCACGACGGTCGCGACGAGTACGACTGGCGGAACGAAGAGCAGCGCCAAGACCCGCGCTTTCGTCGCCAGCGTCAAATCGCGCCAGTCGAGCCGGGGCGAGGCGAGACGCTGCCACAATCCGCGTACGAACGGTCCGCCCGAAAGCCCGGAGTGCCCCTGGACGAACCAGTTGAGGTGACCCGTCCACCACACGGCGAACCCGTCGGATCCGATTCGGATCAGGATGAGGAGCATCCACCCGACGAGCGGAACGAGAAAGACCAGCAGCTGGACCAGCAGGAGGCGGGCACGCCGTGGCCACGACGGCGCGTTCGTCCACGCCGACCATGCGATCCCGACGAGCGCGAAGGGCGCGTAGATGATCTTCGTGTGCCAGACGCAGAGACCGAGCACCAGCGCCGCGAGCCGCGGGTACGACGGCAGCAGCAGGTATCCGGCGGCGAGCCATGCCGCCCCGCTCAGCTCCCCCTGCACGTGCACGACGATCCACGGAGCATCGGGGATCACCAGGAGTACGGCGGCGCACACGAGCGCCGCGAGCGATAGCGCGAGAGCTCGCTCGAGACGAAATACCGTTCGCATCGCCGCGTAGCCGACGCCGAGCAACAGCACGAGGTCGTACACGATCAACGCGATCCGTGCCCCGATGAGGTCGCCACCGAGCGTCCATCCGATCGCGGACGGCCAGGTCGAGAGCAGGCCGGTCGTCATCTCCGGAAAAAAGGCGCCGCCGTACGGCTTGTCGGGCTCGAACGTGCAGAGGAGACGCGTGAAGCAGTTGAGCGCTACGGCGACGTTTAGCGTCTCGTCCGAGAACTGCCCGAGCGGCCCGGGCGCCCCGAGGATGGGCACGAAGGTCTGGATCACCGTTGCGCCGAGCGCTACGGCGGCAACGACGGCGAGCGTCGTCCGCGCTGAGCTCGACGCCATCGCCGGACGCTAGCGCAGGGCGTGCGCCGCTGTCACGTCGCTACAGGCGATCGGGTCCGAGTCGCACCAGCATCTTGCCGGTGTTCTCACCTTTGAACAGCCCGAGGAAGGCCTGCGGCGCGTTCTCGATGCCGTCGACGACCGTCTCCTGCCACTTGATCTTGCCCTCGGCGACCCAGCGTCCCATGTCGGTGAAGAACGCCGGCACCATGTCGAGGAAATCGGTGACGATGAAGCCCTGCATCTTGAGGCTCTTGCCGATCACGTAGATCAAGTTGCGTGGGCCGGGCGGCGGTTCGACCTCGTTGTACAGGCTGATCATGCCGCACATTACGAGCCGGCCGTGCTTCTTCATCAGCTCGAGCGCGACCTCGAGGTGCACGCCGCCGACGTTCTCGTAGTAGATGTCGATGCCGTCGGGGCACGCGCGGCGGACGGCGGCCAAGAGATCGCCGGCCTTGCGGTAGTTGATCGCCGCGTCGATGCCAGCCACCTCGGTCAGCCAGCGCACCTTGTCGTCTCCGCCCGCCGAGCCGACGACGCGGCAGCCCTTGATCTTCGCGATCTGACACACGACCGAGCCGACCGCGCCCGCCGCCGCGGAGACGAACACGGTCTCGCCGGGCTTCGGCTCGCCGATGCGCAACAAGCTCGTGTACGCCGTCATCCCGGGCATGCCCATGACGCCGAGGTACGACCCGAGCGGCGCGAGCTTCGGATCGACTTTCTGCATCATCGCGCCGTCGGAGACCCAGTACTCGCGCCAGCCGCCGCTCCCGAAGCCGCAGACGTAGTCGCCGGGGCGAAAGCCGTCGTGCTGCGAGGCGACGACCTCGCCCACGGAGCCGCCGTCGAGCGGCGCGCCGATCGCGAACGGCGGCACGTAGCTCTCGCGGTCCATCATGCGGCCGCGCATGTAGGGATCGACCGACATCCAGACGTTGCGGATCAAGAACTGCCCGCGTCCCGGCTCGGGGATGGGCGTCTCGACGACCTCGAAGTTCGCCGCGGTCGGCATGCCGGTCGGACGGCTCTTCAGATGGACCTCGCGTTGGACGTTCGCCATGGCGCTCCTCCTTGCGACGTCCCTACGCCACGTGCGGCGCTGAGGGAAACCCTTACGAGCAACGGGTGTGCGCCGGCGCCGGAACGCGTGTAACGTCCGAGTATGAGCAACACGGACGTCGCCGCAGCGCGGGCGTACCACGACGCGACGAAGCACTCGCTCGCGAGCGTGCAGCGCTCGGGCCACGTCCTCGACTTCGCGAACATGCCGCTGCCGTTCAAGGTGTACCCGCAGCTGCCGCCGATCCCGCTGCCGCGCGATTTCACGCTGTCGCGACGTCCGGCGCTCGCGGCAATCGTCGCCGACCCCGGCGCTGTTGACGACGGACGTACCCTCGATCTGGCGACGCTCGCGCACATCCTCTATTTCACCGCCGGCGTGCTGCGCCGTCGCGCGTATCCGGGGGGCGACGCCTTCTTCCGCGCCCAGGCGTGCACCGGCAACCTCCACCATATCGAGCTCTATCTCGCGTGCGGCGAGCTTCCCGATCTCGCCGCCGGCGTGTACCACTTCGGCCCGCACGACTTCGCGCTACGCCGACTCCGTGCGGGCGACCACCGCGCAACCATCGTGCACGCGACCACCGGCGAGTCCGCGATCGCGCATGCGCCGGTCGTCGTCGCGTGCACCAGCACGTTTTGGCGCAATGCCTGGAAGTACCAAGCGCGGACCTATCGCCACGCGTTTTGGGACGACGGCACGCTGCTCGCCAACTTGCTCGCGGTCACCGCCACCCTCGACATCCCGGCGCACCTCGTGCTCGGCTTCGTCGACGACGAGCTGAACCGTCTCCTCGACGTCGACGGCGAACGTGAGGTGACGGTGAGCCTCGTCGCGCTTGGCACCGCAGCACCGCCGCCGCCGTCGGCCCCGCCGGCGCCGCCGCTCGGCTGCGAGACGCTCCCGCTCTCCGCGCACGAGGTCGCGTACCCGGAAATCGTCGCCGCGCACCGCGCGTCGTCGTTGTCGTCGCCCGACGAGGTCGCCGCCTGGCGCGCTGCCGCGGATGCGGTCGCCGCGGAGCCCCGCGACCGCCTTCCTCCGTCGAGCACCTTCGTGCCGCTCGCGCCGTCGGTCGCGCCGGCGCACGAGGAGCCGATCGAACGCGTGGTCTTGCGCCGCGGATCGACGCGCGAGTTCGCGCGCGAGCCGATCGGCTTCGACGTGGTGTCGACGATCGTCCGCAGCGTGAGCGGCCGCATTCCGAGCGACGTCGAAGACACCGCGCGCGGCGATCTCTACCTCGTCGTCAACGCCGTCGACGGGCTCGCGCCCGGCGCCTACGTCGTCGAGCGCGACGGCGACACGCTTGTGCAGCTGCGCGCCGGCGAGCTGCGACGCGAGGCGGGGCACCTCGCGCTCGGCCAGGCGCTCGCGGCCGACGCGGCGGCGAACCTGTACTGGCTCGTCGACTTGCCGCGCGTGCTGGCGCACCTCGGCAACCGCGGCTACCGCGCGGCGCAGCTCGATGCGGCGATCCGCGGCGGCACGACGTATCTCGCGGCGTTCGCGCTCGGGATCGGCGCGACGGGGCTCACGTTCTTCGACGACGACGTGACGCGCTTCTTCGCGCCGCACGCCGCCGGGAAGAGCGTCATGTTCCTGATGGCGATCGGCCGCCCGGCGTCACGCCCACGCTGACGCAGGTCGGACGCGATGGTGGCGGCACGTTGATGCGCGCGCCCGCCGTGGCGTTCGCGTCTCGCCGCCGTGTCGCGTCGCATCCGGCTACGGGAACTTCAGCGTGTGCGTCAGCACGCGGAAGGTGTTCGTCGATTGGAACGGCGACCCGCCGAAGCGCAGCGTCGTCGTGATCGCCGGATGATCGGCGCCGGAAAGGTCGAGCATCCGCCCGCTGATCCCCACCTTCACGCCGCCCGTGCGATTCACCCGCACGACGACGGTGCGCAGCCCGTTCGCGATCGTGCCCGTCGAGTCGTGGAAGCGCGCGTGAGCGTGAACGGATCGGTCGCGGGCGAGAACGCGGCGAGCGGCATCGGCACGATCCCCTTCAGGCTCAGGCGGTCGTTGCCCGGCCCCGTCCTGCCGAAGGCGAGCGTCGCCCGCTGCAGCGTAAAGAACGGCGCGAAGCTGAACGGCCCGAGCGACGTCAGCGGCGACCGGTTGCCGACGTCGTCGACGACTTGCACCGCGAGATACGCGATTTGGCCGGCGAAGCGCGGATCGCCGACGACGATGTCGCCGCCGCCGTCGTGATTCCCGTGTGACGGCGCCGGCACCGACGCGACCTGCTGGGCGGCGTCGAACGCCGCCTGCGTCGTGATCGGCGCGGCGAGCGAGAAGCGGAAGTCGTAGGAGGCGGGCGTGCCGCAGTACCAATCGTCGCCGGGGAAGCGCGCAACGGTGATCGTCACCGTGTTCGCGTTCCGGTCGTTGCTCGTCCCCACGATCTCCGCGGGCGCGAAGCGCGCCGGCGGAATCGTGTCCTCGCCGTAGGCGCTGTTGTTGTGGAGGTTCACCTGCGGGTTGTACGCGCCGTCGCGGCCGTCGAGGTTCGGCGTCGTCGCCGTGTTGCACATCGGCGCCGGCGTGTCCCAGACGAAGTAGTTGCCCTCGCGCGTGCCCCAGGCGAGCTCGAGAAGACCGTCGTCGTCGAGGTCGCCCACCGCGGGCTGGCCGGTGACCCAGCCGCCGGTGAGCTTCGGCCAGCCGCTGGGCTCGCGGCCCGACGCGTCGAAGGCGTGCACGAGGTAGAGGCCATTGCCGGAGATCAGCTCGGGGAGGTTCAGGGTGTCGCCGACGTCGCTCGTCGCGCCGACGTTGGCGAGGAGCGGCACGGTCGTGAGCCCGTAGTCGTCGATCACCTTCGGGAAGCCGGGCAGCGGCGCGCCGGTGCGCCCGGTCCAGGCTTGCAGCACGTGGTGGAAGGGCTCGTTCTGCCCGGCGAGGACGAGATTCACGAGTCCTTGTAACGTGACGCCGACCTTCGAGAGATCGAGATTGCCGTCGCGATCGACGTCACCGACCACCGGGTACTCGAAGAGATTCAAGACGCTGCCCTCGTCTTGCGCCGCATCCGAGGAGGCGCCGCGGGCGCTCGGGTCCATGTCGCGGATGCGCGTGCCGTCGGGCCGGAAGAGGACGAGGTTCGACGTCGTGAGGCTCGCCGCCACCTCGAGGCCGGGCGACGGGTCGAGGTCGCCGACGGCGACGTTGTGACCCGGGCCGATGAACGGCAGGACGTCGATCGCGAGCCCGTCGAGCTTGACCGGCCAGCCGGCGACGAACGGCCCGCCCGCGTGCAGATTGCCGTCGGCGTGAATGGCATAGATGCGCCCGGAGCCGCCCGCCTGCGCGAACACGCCTGCGAGGACGGTGCCGGTGTTGAGGCCGGGGATCGACGTCGGCGTGCCTTGGTCGCTCGGGAAGAACTGACTCTCGTCGCGGGTCGCGTCGTAGACCTCGTTCGTCGAGATGATGATCTCGGGCTGGCCGTCCTGGTCGAGGTCGGCGACCGTCGGCGTGTTGATGATCTCCGTACCGACCGGCATCTGGCTTCCGCCCGGCGCCGGATCCTGCACCAGGACCGGAAAGCCGGGAAGCGGATTCCCGTGCCGATCCCAGGCGTAGAGATGTTGATCGAGGCCGGCGACCACGATGTCGAGATCGCCGTCGCCGTTCAGGTCGGCGAGCACCGGCGAGCCGAAGATGCCGGTCTTCACGTGGTTCGTCTTCGTGCGCAGCGGGACGGCGGAGAACGCCGGATCGACGTGGACCGGGAAGCCTGCGGCGAGCGTGCCGTCGTGGTGGAACACGAAGACGTCGCCTTCGAGGTTGGCGTAGACGATCTCCGGGTAGCCGTCGTGATCGAGGTCGGCGATCGCCGGGCGCGACGTCGTCGTCGCCGACGGCGGCGTGATCGCGCCGCTCGTGAAGACCGGCGCGCCGAGGTGCGTCGCGACGTTGCGTTTGACCGCCGTCGTGATCGGGAAGCCCGGCAGGACCGAGCCGTCGCCGCGCCATGCATAGATCCGTCCCGCCGCCGTCGCTTGCA
This sequence comes from Deltaproteobacteria bacterium, assembly GCA_005879405.1. Lineage (GTDB taxonomy): Bacteria > Desulfobacterota > Binatia > UTPRO1 > UTPRO1 > DP-19. The sequence goes on along the minus strand of VBKW01000120.1, from coordinate 1,559 downwards.
CGATCTCCATGACGTTGTCGCCGTCGAGATCGACCATGTGCGGCGGCGGCTCGCCGCCGCCGTCGTTGAGGCCGTCGCCGTTGGCGTCGATCGTCTTCGGCCAGCCGACGTGCTTCGTCGGATCGTGGTGGACGAAGTAGACCTTGCGGTCCTCGCCGACGTTGGTCGCGTCGTCGCCGTCGCTGACGCGCAGTCGCACCGTGAACGCGAACTGGTTCGACGGCACGTTCGCCTGGCCTTGCACGACCGGTCCCGACGGCGGCGCGGAGAAATCCGTGCCGGGCGGGAACGCGGCCATGACTTGCGCCAGATCGAGATTCGCGAAGACCGTCCCCGGGCGGCGCGGCGGCGTGCCGGCGGCGAAGCCGAGATGGCTCGGGCTCGATCCCGACGCGAACTGCGTGAAGGTCGTCGGCTCGATGCCGATGCCGTACTCGAGCACCCAGCTGAGCGACGTCGTCGCGCCGCGATCGGCGGACGCGGTCGCCGCGATCGGCACGGAGAGCGACTCGTTCACGCCGTCGTTGTCCATGTCGGGATCGAAGACCTGGAACCAGCTCGGCTTCTCGAGCGTCGCCTCGGGCGGGATCTTGGCGGCGATGCCGAGCGCCGGCACGCCGAGGCGCTCGAGCGCCTTGCGGAGATTCACGCGACCGTAGCCGAAGTGCTGGTCCCATCCCGTTTGCGACGGATCGGGAACGCCGGTGCCGATCGTGTCGCCGGGCAGCACGTCGTCGGCGGTGAGCGTCAGGATCTGCTTCACCTCGTTCGACGTGAGGTCGGTGCCGCGCTGGTGCGCGTACGACATCAGCAAGCCGGCAGCGCCGGCGGCTTGGCCGGTGCACTCGGAGCCGGTCGTGCCTTTCATCGCGATGTGCGCGTGGCCGCCGTACTGGGTCACGTTGGAGTCGCGGAACCAGGTGCCGATCGGCGGCTGCGGCTGCGACGTCACCGAGTCGCTGCCCTCGTAGTCGGAGACCGTACCTTTCACGAAGATCGTGTTGTTGAAGTTCGTGGGATTGTTGTGGTCGGCGGTGTTGAGATCCGACGACACCTCCATCAGCGCGACGCCGTGCTCGTAGGCGTACTGCGTCGCCGCTTGCGCGAACTCGGTCGTCGTGAGCCCGCCGATCGCCGCTTCGATCACCTCGACGTGATTGTCGGCGGCGTAGAGCATGCACATGGCGAAGTTGTTGGTGTCGGCGACGAACGTGTCCCAGATGCGGATCGGCTTCACGCGACACTGCGGGCAGATGCCGAGGCCGTCGAGGCGGTTGTTCGCCTCCGCGACCGCGTCCGAGGCGCGGCCGCTGCCGTGATTGTCCGCCGAGCTGTAGGAGCTGGCGTCGAAGGGGTTGTTGTCGTCGTCGAAGAAATCCCAGCCCGCGATGTCGTCGACGAAGCCGTTGCCGTCGTCGTCGACGCCGTCGGAGAAATGGACGAGGACGTCCTCGCCGTCGAGCTTGGTCGGGTCGCCGTGCGGCCCCTCGTTCGGCGCGACGACCTCCGCTGGTGCGGCGACGCCGGCGGCGTAGTCGTCGGGGGTGAAGATGCCGTCG
>VBKW01000119.1:5447-17811 GCA_005879405.1 Deltaproteobacteria bacterium | reverse complement strand
GTGCAGAACCGGCCGCCGCGTCCCGCGCGCGTAGAGCGGGGACGCTTATCGCCCGTCCCCGACAGCGATATGATCCGCCAGATGCGACTTTTCCCCTGGCGATCGCTGCGATTGCGCGTCGTCGCGCTGCTGGTCATGACCGTCGTCATCGTCCTCGCGGCGGCGACGGCACTGGAGATCCGCCTCTCGACGCGCATCGCCGAGCGCAACCTGCAAGAGCGCGCGCTCACGCTGGCGAAGGAGATCGACATCTTGCTCGGCTCGCTCTGGGGACGCACCGACTTGCGAAACTTCCACCATCGCCTCGGCGAGCTGGCCCGCACCCACCGAAACGTCGCCGACATCGAGATCCTGCTGCCGGTCGGCAACCAATGGCGCCTCCTGGGCAGCTCGGGGCGCGCACGTCCGGCGGAGCCGATTCCGCTCGACCGGCTCGCGATGGAGCTCGATCGCCCGATCTGGGAGCTTCTGCCGGGGAGCACCCACCTCGGCCTCGCCGTCGCGCCGTTCCATCTCGGCCCGCGCGTCATCGGCTCGATCCGCGTGAAGGCGTCGCTCGCCGAGGTGGAGCGCCTGAGCAACCTGCAAGCGCGCCAGGCGTTGCTGCTCACCCTGCTCTGCGTGCTCGGCATTTCCGCCGTCCTGGGTCTCATCCTCACGCGCACGATCGCGCGCCCGATCCGTCTCCTCGTCGACGCGATGAACGCCGCGCGCGGCGGCCGCCTCGACACCCGCGTGCATCTGCGCGGCAGCGACGAACTGCAGCAGCTCGGCGACCACTTCAACCGCATGCTGGAGACGATCGCGACCGCGGACCAGGAGAACCGTGAGCTCGTGGGACGCCTCAGCCGCTTCAACGACGAGCTCGAGACCCGCGTCGCCGCGGCGACGGCGGACATCGCCGCGAAGAACCTCGATCTGCAGCGCATCAACGAGCAGCTCTGGCACGTCCAGAAGCAGCTCGGCCGCGCCGAGCGTCTCGCCGCCCTCGGGCAAATGACGGCGGCGATCGCGCACGAGCTCGGCACGCCGCTCAACTCCGTCCTCGGCTACACGCAGCTGCTGCAACGGGAGGTGACGTCGCGTGACGGGCGCGAGAAGCTCGCGATCATCGAGTCGCAGGTGCGGGTGATGAGCCAGGCGATCCGCAACGCGCTCGATCAGACGCGGACGCCGACCTTGCAGCGCCAGCCCGTCGCCGTGGTGCCGCTCATCGAGGACACGCTCCTCCTGCTCGCTCCCGTGCTGCGCGCAAAGCGCATCGCCGTCGCACGCGACCTCACCGCCGCACCGTCGACGATCGCCGCCGACCCGCGCGGCTTGCAGCAGATCCTCTTGAACGTGCTGACCAACGCCGTCGACGCGCTCGACGAGGGTGGGAGCATCGTCGTCGCCGCCGAGGCCGTGACCGACAACGGCGGCCCGCCGGGTCTCCTCGTCCGTATCAGCGACAACGGCAAGGGCATCGCCACCGAGGACATGACGCGCGTCTTCCAGCCCTTCTTCACCACGAAGGGGATCGGCCGCGGCACCGGTCTCGGCCTCACGATCAGCCAAGACATCGCCCGCGCCCACGACGGCGGCGTGCGGGTGCAGAGCCGCCGTGGTGAGGGCACGACGGTCGAGATCACGATCGGCCCCGGAGAGGCCGCATGAGCGCGCAGCTCCTCGTCATCGACGACGACGCGGTCACGCGCGAGCTCTTGACCGAGGTGTTGCAGAGCGAAGGCTATCGCGTCGCCGCGTGCGACAGCGGCCCACGTGCCCTCGAGCGCGCCGAGCACGAGCACTTCGATCTCGCCGTCACCGACGTGCGCATGCCGGAGATGGACGGCATCGCGGTGACGCGCGCCCTCAAGGCGCGGGACCCGGCGATCCAAGTGATCGTCATGACTGCCTTCGGCTCGGTCGAGACCGCCGTCGAGGCCATCCGTCACGGCGCCTACGACTACGTCAGCAAGCCGATGAACCTCGAGGAGATCAAATCGACCGTCCGGCGCGCGCTCTCCGAGCGGCGGCTCCCCGACGCCCGCATGAACGGCGACCGCGGCGCCGACGACACGTACGGCGTCCTCGTCGGCCGCAGCCCGGCGATGGTCGAAGTCTACAAGACGGTCGCGCGCGTCGCCCCGTCGCGCAGCACCGTCCTCGTCGAGGGCGAGAGCGGCACCGGGAAGGAGCTCATCGCGACGGCGCTGCACAGGCACAGCGGCCGCGCCGGCGCCCGCTTCGTCGCGGTCGACTGTGGGTCGCTCACGGACACGCTGCTCGAGAGCGAGCTCTTCGGCTACGTGCGCGGCGCCTTCACCGGCGCCGTCGGCGAGAAGAAGGGACTCTTCGAGGAGGCGAGCGGCGGCACGATCTTCCTCGACGAGATCGGCGACATCGGCGCGCCGATGCAGGCGAAGCTCCTGCGCGTGCTGCAAGAGTACGAGATCAAGCGCGTCGGCGGCCAGGAGTGGATCAAGGTCGACGTCCGGGTCGTCGCCGCGACGAACCGTAATCTCGAGGAGCTGGTGCGTCGCGGCAGCTTTCGCGAGGACCTCTTCTACCGCTTGAAGGTGGTGACGATTACGCTCCCGCCCCTGCGCGAGCGGCGCGAGGACATTCCGCTCCTCGCCGAGCACTTCCTCCGTCACTACGCCGAACGCAACCAGAAGCCGATCTCGCACGTCACCGACGAGGCGATGGTGCTGCTGATGGACTACCCGTGGCCCGGGAACATCCGCGAGCTCGAGCACTGCATCGAGCGCGCCGTCGCGCTCGCGAGCGGCACCGTGCTCACGCCCGAGGACCTCGCGCCCGAGCTGCGCTCGACGGTCGAGGCGACGCTCCATCGCGGCAGCCCGACGCTCGAGGAGGTGAAGCGGCGCTACCTCGAGCACGTGCTCGCCGAGACCGGCGGGAACATCTCGCGCGCCGCGACGATCCTCGGCGTCGATCGGCGCTCGCTCTACCGCATGCTCCGCCGCTACGGTCTGCGCGCCTCCTGAGGCGTTTCGCCTCACCTCGACGCCATCACGCCCCACAGACGTAAGTCACGGGTTTTACGAGGCTCGTGGCTGGTGATCCGCTGACGGTGTGCGCTCCGTCGGCGTCCCGGAGGCAGCCGCCCGCCGAAACTTCTCGGGATTGCGTGTCACGCAGCGATGGCACCGCGGTTGCTCTGTCGAGCGACGATGCGCGTGCTGATCATCGACGACGACCCGACCTTTTGCCGCTACCTCGCCGAGGTGCTCACCGGACTCGGCCACGACGCCGAATGGGTGAGCGACGGGCTCGTCGGCTTCGAGCGTTGTCTGCGGCGGTCGTACGACGTCGTCATCTGCGACGTGCGCATGCCGCTGATTCTCGGCACCGAGCTGGTGTCCGAGCTGCAGCGCGACCGGCCGGCGCAACGGGTCATCTTGATCTCGGCGTTCGCCGACGAGCAGCTGATGGCGCAAGCGACGCAATGCGGGGCGCGTCTCCTCTCGAAGCCGTTCGACGCGTCGGTCCTCGCCGGCACGCTCGCCGAGATGGCGACCGAGCGCCTGCCCGTCGCCGTCTCTCACCACGAATTACGATAGGAGCAATGATGAGTGCAGAAGCCGGAACGGTCCCTCTCGAGCGCGAGCGACGTCTCGTGCTCGCGATCCTCGAGGAGGCGGTGCGGAGCTACCAACATTACGCGTTCGCGACGAATCGGCGCGGACGGCGTCTCTTCGGCGAGACGTGCGAGTGGTTCGACTCGCACGACAACACCTGGATCTTCTCGTTCGAGAACATTTGCTACGCCCTCGACCTCGATCCCGATCACATCCGCGAGGGTTTGACGCGCTGGCGGCAAGAGCAGGCCCGCCGCCGCCCCGTCGTCGCGGCGCCGAACGCGGCGGCCGCCTACCGCCTGCGTCGCGCCGCCGGCTGAGCAGCGCGCCGTCCGTCGCCGACACGGGAGCGCGGCGAGGCGTCGCGCCCTCCCGCCTGGACCCCGACGTCTCTCCACGCGATTCGCCGCGCCGTCGTCCCCTACGGCGCGGCGAATTTGCCGCGTCCGCTGCTTCTTCGTATAGCTGCTGCATGGCTCCGAGCGCACCGCGTCGTCGCACTGGGGCGGCCGGGAAGCGGGCGCCGCAACCGTCGATTCGACGGCTCCTGATCGCCGACGCGCTCCGCTCGTGGGTGCCGCCGACGGCGGCGATCGCGGTCCTCGCGGTGGCGATGCTGCTCGACGCCACCGAGCTCGTGCCCGACGGCATCGCCGCTGCCATCTCGGTCGTCGCCGTTCTCGTGCTCGCCGTGTTCCTCGCCATCGCGCCGCTCGTCGCCGACGAGCACCGTGGCCGCCTTCCGCCGCTCGTTCCGGTCGCCGTGGGTGCCGTCGCGACGGTGTTGCTGGCGTATCCGGTCATCGTGCGCCTCTTGCCGGGGACGCCGCTGCGCGAGATCGCGCTCGAGGCCGGCGCGAAGGGCGCCGTCGTCGTCGCCCCCGACGAGGCGTCACGCATCGATTTCGTCGTCGACGCGCACCTGCCACTCTCGACCGACCGGCGCGACCGCACGCTGCACTACGACATCGATCTCGTCGACGATGCGGGCACGCACGACGACGTCTCGGGCGAGGTCGGCGACAGCTGGCGCATGCGCCGCCTCGGCCGGCGCGGCAGCGCGCCGAGCCACCTCGAGCATCTCTCCGCGTCGAACGCCGTGGCCGTCGGGAGCGGCGGTCTCCGCATCGCCGACGTGACGCTCACCGGCGAGCCACGCGCGACCGCGTCGGCGATCGTCTACCGCCGGCGGACACCGCCGAGCGCCGTGCTGTACGTCGGCGCGGCCCTCCTCGTCCTCGGCGCGCTCGTGTTCGATCTCTGGTGGGATCCCGCCGCCGGATCGACGACGACGATGGTGACGGCGAGCGCCTGCGCGGCCGTGCTCGTGTTCGCCGCCGGCGGCGCCGGCCATCCGGGCATCCGCGACGTGATCGGGGCGGTGCTCGTCGGCACCCTCGTCGGTGCGCCCGTCGGCGGCGCCGCGGCATGGCTCGCCCGTCTGGTGTCACTCCCGGGTAGCCGCCGGCGCGCGTGAGCGCAGCGGGCGCACGTTCGCGACCGATCGGCGCCAGCGATGCCGCGGCGCTGGTCGAGGTCACCGCCCCGACGGGCGCCGGCCGCCATCGCACGTGGGTCACGGTCGCCGTCCTGTTCGGCGTCGCAGTACTGGCGTTCGTCGTGACGCGCAGCGATCTCCGCCAGCTGCGGGAGACGGCGCGTGGCGTCGTACCGATTCTCCTGCTGCTTCCGGCGATCGCGACGGTCGGCAGCTACTGCACGATGGCGCGGTCGTACCAGGGGATCGCCGCGGCGGCCGGTCATCCGGTTCCGTTCGGCGACATGTTGCGGATCACGATCGTCGCGAACACCGCCAACTATCTCGTCGCCGCCGGCGGGCTCTCTGGCTTTGCGTTGCGCATGTATCTCTTCGTCCGCCGCGGCCTCCCCGCCGGAAGCGCCGTCCTCGTGTCGCTCGTGCAGACGCTGCTCACGAACCTCGCGCTGCTCGTCTTCGTGATCGCCGGCTTCGTCCTTCTCCTCGCTTCGCACGCCCTGGTCGGCCGCGACTTGTTGGTGGCCGCGGTCCTCTTGGGGGCGTTCAGCGTCGGCGTGCTCCTCACGACCTTGCTGATCGTGCGCCGCGGCTGGCGCCGGCGGGTGCTGTTGCTTACGACCATCTTCGTCCACCGCGTGTGGCGCCGGATCGCGCGCCGGCGGGCGCCGCGCCGCCTCACGCTCCTGCGCTTTCAGCGCAATCTCAACGTCGGCCTCGACTTCCTGCTCGACCGCCCGCACGAGATGCTCGCGCCGACGGCGTACATCGTACTCGATTGGGCCTTCACCTTGCTCGTGCTCTATGCCGCGTTCGTCGCGATCGGCCACCCGGTGCAGATGAGCTACGTGATCGCCGGGTTCGCGATCGGCATGTTCGTCTCGATCGTGTCCCTGGTGCCGGCGGGGCTCGGGGTCCTCGAAGGCTCGATGGCCGCCGTTTTCGCGACGCTGGACGTGCCGCTCGAGCGCGCGGTCGTCGCGGTCCTCATCTTTCGCGCCGCGTACTACGGCCTGCCGCTCCTCGCGAGCCTCGTCCTGGCGCGCTCGACGTTGCGGAACTGAGCGCCACCGCGTCGATGACGTTGCGGAACTGAGCGTCACCGCGTCGATCGCGAGTCACGGCAGAGCGCCCCGCCGACGCTCCGCCGTGGCTACTCGCTACTCTTCCTCGATCGTCTCGATCGTTCTCTGCACGACCGGCCGCGGGACGGCCTCGATGGTCGTGCGGCGCTCGACGACGGTTGGCTGCACCTGGCGCACGATCACCCATTCGTCCACCACCGGTTCGCGTCTCGTCGCGCGCGTTGCGTGGGTCGTATGCCGCTTCGCTACGGACGCCTGCCGCTGCGCCTTCGCCGCGTGTCCGCACGGCGGTGTCGCGAACGCCGTCACCGGCGTCGCACCGACCAGGAGCGCGGCCGCCCCCGTCAGCACGAGCGACCACACCCCCCGTCGGATCAGTCGATCATTGGTCGTCATCGTCAGTACTCCTCGATGATCGTGCGGTGCTCTTCGACTTGCGCCGACGTCATGGGGATGTACTCGTCATAATAGAGCGGCGGCAGCGGTGCGGCCTCGACGATCGTCTCTCGTCGCTCCACCACCGGCGCTGGCACCACCTGCACGATCTCTCTCCGCACGATCCTGTCACGGTGCGCGCAGCCGAACATGGTGGTCGCCGCGAGGAGTCCGATACCGCACACACGTACGATGGTACGCATGATGCCCTCCTTTCAGGAGCGCCGCGTAGCCAGCGCCGTCGCCATCGACGTGCGCCGACGCACGCGCGACGATCCTGACATGGATGTCGCAGATTTCATGCCAGCGCGATGCGTGCGGGACGGGCGCTCTCCGACAGCCGGCCATCGGCATGCGAGTAGGTCTTACAAGATTGCAGATCTCGGCACGCGCGCCGAACCGTCGAACGATCGCCATCCCCGCAGAGGGCGATCGCGCCGTGCTCGGGCGGATCAGCCGCGCGCGCGAGCGAGGGACTCGCGTGCCGCGTCCGCGACGTGCGCGGCGGTGAAGCCGTACTCGCGGAGCACGATCTCACCCGGCGCCGACGCACCGTAGCGGTCGACGCCGATCGCGATGCCGTGCGCGCCGATCCAGCGTTCCCAGCCGAACGTCACGCCCGCTTCGACAGACACCCGTGCCGCGACGGCCGGCGGCAGGACGTCGTCGCGGTACGCGTCGTCCTGCTCGAGAAAGGCTTCCCAACACGGCATCGACACGACGCGCGCACCGACGCCGCTGCGCGCAAGCTCGTCCCGCGCCGTAACCGCGAGCGCCACCTCGGAGCCGGTCGCGATCAGGATTACGTCGGGAGTGCCGCCGGGCGCGTCCGCGAGGACGTACGCGCCGCGCATCAGCTCGCGCGCCTGGCCGAACCCGCCGCCGCGCTCGAACACCGGGAGCTTCTGGCGCGACAGGACGAGCGCGACCGGCCGCGTGCGCTGCGTGAGCGCCCAGCGCCAGGCCTCGACGGTCTCGTTGGCGTCAGCCGGACGGACGACCGCGAGGTTCGGCATCGCCCGCAGCGACATCAGATGCTCGATCGGCTGATGCGTCGGGCCGTCCTCGCCGAGGCCGATCGAGTCGTGGGTCCAGACGAAGACGACGGGGAGCCCGTTCAGCGCCGCCAGGCGTACCGCCGGACGCATGTAGTCCGAGAACGTGAAGAATGTCGCGGCGAACGGCCGCAGACCGCGGTGGTACACGATGCCGTTCGTGATCGCGCCCATCGCATGCTCGCGGACGCCGAAATGGAGATTGCGGCCGGCGCCGGTCTGGCCGTCGAAGGAGCCCGCGTCCTTCAGCGCCGTGCTCGTCGAGACCGAGAGATCGGCGTCGCCGCCGATGATCTCCGGGACGCGCTTCGCGAGCGCGTTCAGCGCTTTCCCCCCCGCTTGGCGCGTCGCTTGCGCGTCCGCAGGGTCGAACCTCGGCAGCTCGCGGTCCCAGCCCTCGGGCAGATCGCCGGCGAGCGTGCGGCGGAACTCCGCCGCGAGCTCCGGCTCCGCCTTCGCGTACGCGTCGAAGCGGCGCGTCCATGCCGTTTCCGCCTCAGCGCCGCGCGCCACCGCCTCGCGGAAATGGGCCATCGCATCGTCGGGCACGAAGAAGGATTTCTCGGGGTCGAAACCGAGCGCCTGCTTCGTCAGCTTCACCTCCTCGACCCCGAGCGGGCTGCCGTGCGCCTCCGACGTGCCGTGCTTGTGCGGCGACCCGTAGCCGATCGTCGTCCGCACGACGATCATCGACGGCCGCGTCGTGTCGTTCTCGGCCTCGGTGATCGCGGCGTCGATCGCGTCGACGTCGGTGTCGCCGTCGTCGACATGCAGCACCTGCCAGCCGTACGCGGCGTAACGGGCGCCGACGTCCTCGCGCGAGAACGCGAGCGTCGTCGGGCCGTCGAGCGAGACGCCGTTGCTGTCGTAGAGGAAAATCAGCTTCCCGAGACGCAGATGGCCGGCGAGCGAGCTCGCCTCCGACGCGACGCCCTCCATCATGTCGCCGTCAGAGACGATCGCGTACGTCCGGTGGTCGACGATCACGTGACCCGGGCGATTGAACCGATGCGCGAGCGCGCGCTCGGCGATCGCCATCCCGATGGCATTGCCGACGCCCTGCCCGAGCGGACCCGTCGTCGCCTCGACGCCGGGGGTGAGATGCATCTCCGGATGTCCGGGCGTGCGGCTCCCCCATTGCCGAAACGCCTTCAAGTCGTCGAGGGTCAGGTCGTAGCCGGTCAGATACAGGAGGCAGTAGAGCAGCATGCTGCCGTGACCGGCGGAGAGCACGAAGCGATCGCGGTCCGGCCAATGGGGATTGCGCGGGTTGTGTCGCAGATGGCGCTGCCAGAGCGCGTACGCCATCGGCGCCGCGCCGAGCGGCAGCCCGGGATGGCCCGAGTTCGCCTTCTGGACGGCATCGATCGCGAGTGTGCGGATGCTATTGATGCTGCGTAGCTCGAGCGATTGGTCGGCGTGCTCCATCACGGTCCTCCCGGCGCTTCAGCCATATCTCGGACTCACGGGCTATCTCAAATCACGCTCCGCTCACTCGCTCGGCAGCGGCGTTGCCTCGCCCAGTTGCCGTTCGAGCACGGCGAGATCCGAGGTCGGCAGCTCACACGCGCCGCGGGTACAGACGTACGCGGTGCTGCGCCCGCCGAGCGCCCGCTTGTCGGCGAGCCACGGCACGACGCCCGCACGCGCCGCGACCTCGGGTTCACGCGTCGCGACGACCACGGCGTTCGGTAGAAACCGTGCGCGCACCGTGGCGAGCATGCGCGGGTCGCCGCCGCCGTCGGGATCGACGATCGCGATCTCGCGCGGTCGGTCGAGAAGAAAGTCGACGACGGCGAGGAGACGCGGCGCGCGCGTCGGGGCGTGGACGAGCGCTGGCGCGAGCGCACGCACCGTGCTCTCGGCGCGGCGGCGCAAGCCCTCGTCGCCGGTCAGCTCGGCGAGCCGGAGCAAGCCTTCGGCGGCGGCGGCGTTTCCCGACGGCAGGGGCAGGTCGTCGGCGGGCTTGCGGCGGACGAGCTCGGTCGCGGCGTCACTCGCGGTCGCGAAGAAGCCGCCGTGCTCCGCATCCCAGAAGCGCGTCGCCAGCGTGGCGTGCAGTGCGCGTGCTGCCTCCAACGATGTGCCGTCGAACGTCGCCTCGTAGAGGTCGAGCAGCCCGGCGGCGAGGTCGGCGTAGTCGTCGAGGAACCCGTCGCCCTGCGGCATGCCCGCGCTCAGGCTCCGCGGCACGCGGCCGTCGCCGTCGCGCGCGTCGAGGAGCCGGCGCGCTGCCGCGCGCGCCAGCTCGATGAAGCGCGGCTCGTCGAGCACGACGCCGCCACGCGCGAACGCGCCGATCATGAGCCCGTTCCACGCCGTCACGATCTTGGTGTCGACGTGCGGCCGCGGCCGCGTCGCACGACGCTCGCGCAGCGTCCGCCGCGCCTCGCTCAAGATGAAGCGCAGCCGCTCGGGATTCGTGTCCAGCTCCCGCGCCACGTCTGCGAGCGGACGCGGCGCGTGCAGCACGCTCGCGCCGTCGAAGTTGCCGGCGTCGCTCACGGCGTAGAACGTCAAGACCGCTGTCGCCATGCCGGCAGGCAGCGCGGCGCGGATCTCCGCCGGCGTCCAGACGTAGAACGCCCCTTCGCGGCCGTCGCTGTCGGCGTCGCTGGCGGTGTAGAAGCCGCCGGCCGGGTCCGTCAGCTCGCGCGCGACGTAGTCGAGCGTCTCGCGCGCGACATCGGCGAAGCCGCCATCGCGCGTGACGAGGTACGCGTCGAGATAGAGCGTCGCGAGCTGCGCGTTGTCGGTGAGGAGCTTCTCGAAGTGCGGGATCTCCCATGCCGCATCCGTCGCGTAGCGGTGAAAGCCGCCGCCGACGTGGTCGTGAATGCCGCCTGCCGCCATCGCCGCGAGCGTGCGCGTCACCATCTCGAGCGCGCGCGCGTCGCCGCTGCGGCGATGGTACCGCAGCAGGAGCTCGAGCTCGCCCGGCGGCGGGAATTTCGGCGCGCCGTCGAAGCCGCCGTGCACGTCGTCGAAGGTCGCCGCGTACTCCGCGAAGGCGCGCCGCAGAACACGAGCGCCCGGCAGCGCGTCACCCGCTGGTATCTCGGCGAGCGCGCGCAGACGGTCCGTCACCGCGTCCGCCTGCTGCGCGACCCGCAACGGGTTCTCGTCGTAGACCTGCCGGAGCTCGCGCAACAGCGTGAGGAACCCGACGCGCGTGCCGCGGTCGCCGTCGTGCGGCGGGACGTACGTCGCCCCGTAGAAAGGTTGGCGCGACGGCGTGAGCCACACCGTCATCGGCCACCCGCCGTTTCCGCTGAGCGCCACGACGGCATCCATGTACGTCGCGTCGAGATCGGGACGCTGCTCGCGATCGACCTTGATCGCGACGTAGTTGGCGTTCAGGTAGGCGGCGATCTCCTCGTCGTCGAACGACTCCTCCTCCATCACGTGGCACCAGTGGCACGTTGAGTAGCCGATGCTGAGGAGCACCGGGCGATGGTCGGCGAGCGCGCGCGCGAACGCCTCGTCGCCCCACGGGTACCAATCGACGGGGTTGTGCGCGTGTTGCAGCAGGTACGGACTCGTCTCGAGGACGAGGCGGTTCGTATAGCGCGGCGTACCGTCGGCGTGCCGCTGGCGCGTGCGCGGCGGCGTCGCGCGATCGACGGTTGTCGCGGCGGTGGCGAGACGCGATGCCAGCGCCGGCGCCATCGCCGCCGCGCCGGGGAGCGGCTCGGGAGCGATCGCCGGCCCGGACGAGACGCCGCTCGGAGGCGCCGGAGACGGCTGCGTAGTCGGCGCGAGCCGGCGACCGACGACGGTCGCGAGGCCGGCGACGACGAGCACCGCGGCGACGAGCAGCGACACCCGCGCGCGCAGCCGGCGCGGCGACGTCGGCGCGCTCCCGGTCGATGCGCCCGCCCCGCGCTCGATCACGACGCGGGCGCCGCGAGGAGGCGGTCCTCGATCCAGCGCAGGAGGAGCGCCGCCGCCTGTGTGGCGGCTTCCTCCGGCGGCACAGCCGCGGCAACGGCGGCACAGATCTCGGAGAACCTCGCGCCGGTCGCGAGGGTCGCGTCAGGGCTGGCGGCCGGCGAGGTCGCGACGTTTCCTTCCGCGCCGTCCTGCACCGTGCCGTCAGTCAACGCCCCGCCGGCGCCGTCCTGGCCGTCATTCGTCGCCCCGCGGAGGAGCAGCGCGAGTGCGCCGCACTCGCTCGCGTCCATCGGCGCCTGGAACACGCGGTACTCGTCGCGCCATACCCGCAACGTCGTCGCCGCGGGCGCGAGCGTCGTGACGGTCGCGTCGTCGGGCCAGACGGTGTGGACCGGCCATGCCAGCTCGAGGACGCGCAGCGCGGGAATCGGCCACAATCGCAGATCGCCCCAGTTCTCGATCGCGACCTGCCGCACGTCCGCGATCGTCAGCACGTCGGCGTCCGGGGCATCGAAGACGTCGACGCGCGCCCGCTCGAGCCGCGCGAGGTCCGCCAGGAACTCGGGCGCCGCTGCCGGCAGACGCGCTGCGACGAAGTCCGCGAACCCATCGCCGACGTGGCGCAACGAGGGGTGCCGTGACGGGGTTGCGGCGAGGTAGTCGCGCGCGAGTGTGCGGAACCGGTCGTCGCCGACGAGCGTCGCGGTCCGCGGAAAATCCTCGCGTAGAATATCCACGATCCGCATCCAGTACATCTGCACGTAGACGCCGATCTTGCCGTCCGCGTCGAGCGCGCCGCGGCGGTGCTCGGTT
>VBKW01000119.1:0-5382 GCA_005879405.1 Deltaproteobacteria bacterium | reverse complement strand
TCGGCATTGGTCCCCAGCACTTCGGTCGCGATCGTGCGCGCACGCTCCGCTTCCGCGACGACCACGGTGAGCTCCGGCACCTCCTCGTCCCATTCGACGAGCGTCGACACCGAGCCGCAGTGGCGAAGCGCGAGTCGGTACAGGTCCCAGACCGGATCCGGGACGGGTCCGACGTGGGTGTCGAGGAGATGGGTGCCCTTGTCGGTGTGCCCGGCGAGGTGGAGCTGCCCGACCCGTGCCGGCGGAATGGCGGTGATGTAGGTCGCCGCGTCGAACCCGTGATTGCACGCGCTCACGTAGACGTTGTTGACGTCGAGGAGGATGCCGCAATCTGCGCGCGCGGCGAGCGCCGCGAGGAACTCCCACTCCGGAATCGTCGAATGCGCGTACGTGAGATAGCTCGAGACGTTCTCGACGAGGATCTGCCGGCCGAGTCGGTCTTGGACGGCCTCGACGCGCGACGCGACGTGCGCGAGGGCCTCCTCGGTGAGCGGCAGCGGCAGGAGGTCGTGGGCGTAGTGTCCACCGACGCTGCCCCAGCAGAGGTGATCGGATATCCACGCGGGCGCGAACCGGCGCGCCAAGCACGCGAGCTCCTCGAGGTACGCCTCATTCAAGGGATCGGTCGAGCCGAGCGAGAGCGAGACGCCATGGAGGACGAGCGGGCATGCCTGTCGCGCCCGCTCGAGGACCGCCAATGGACGCCCGCCCCTGATCATGAAGTTCTCCGAGATGGCCTCGAACCAGTCGACGTGCGCCGTGCCGTCCAGCACACGCGAGAAGTGCTTGGTGCGTAAGCCGACGCCGTGACCGAGGTAAGGAACCGCACACGCCATCCCTGCCTCCATCCTTTGACCGCACCCTACATCTTTTTGGGCTCGACGACCTTGCCGCCCTTCTTCAGGCACGCGTGGGGCGCTGCTGACGTCGACGAACCCCTCTCCCTTGCAGTCGTTCGTGCCCTTGCAGGCGTTTCCTGCGCCGTCCCACCAGCGCATCCTTCCCCCTTCTCGGGCCGCCGTCGAGACCAGCGACGCTCCGCACGCCACCGTGGTGAACTCACGCCTGCCGCTGTGGTAGTCGTGTCGCGATGATCCCCTGCGTGATGCCGACGCCGAGCTTCGACGACACCCTCGCGGCGCATGGGCTCGCTCCGCTCAGCCGCGGCCCCGTCACCACCTTGCAGGTCAACGTCGGCAAGCGGTGCAACCAGGCGTGCCATCATTGCCACGTCGACGCCGGACCGAAGCGTACCGAGATGATGACGCCGCCGACCGCGGCGCGCGTGCTGGCGCTCCTCGCGGCGAGCCCGTCCGTCGTCGCGATGGATTTGACCGGCGGCGCGCCCGAGCTGAACGGCAGCTTCCGCGATCTCGTCCGCGGCGCGCGCGCGCTCGGCCGGCGTGTGCAGGTGCGCTGCAACCTGACGGTGCTCTTCGTCCCTGGGATGGAGGACCTAGCGGAGTTCTACCGGGCGCACGACGTCGAGCTGATCTGCTCCCTGCCCTGCTACACGGCCGAGAACGTCGATCGCCAGCGCGGCCACGGCGTCTTCGCGCAGAGCATCGAGGCGCTGCGCGCGCTGAATCGTCTCGGTTACGGTCGCGACGGCGGCGGGCTCCGGCTCGACCTCGTGTACAATCCCGTCGGTGCTTTCCTGCCGCCGCCGCAGGACGCGCTCGAGGCCCGCTACAAGGCCGAGCTCGCCGCGCTCTTCGACATCGAGTTCGGCCGGCTGCTGACGATCACGAACATGCCGATCCAGCGCTTCGCCGACATGCTGCGCCGGGAAGGGCAGCTGGCAGACTACCTCGGCCTCCTCGTGAACCACTTCAATGCCGCAACGGTCCATGGGCTGATGTGCCGCTCGCTCGTGAGCGTCGGGTGGGACGGCGTGCTCTACGATTGCGACTTCAATCAGATGTTGACGCTACCGCTCGCCGGCGGCGGCGCGCCGCGAACGATTTGGGAGCTCGAGTCGTGCGACGCGCTCGCGGGCCAGCCGATCGCGACGGCCGGGCACTGCTTCGGATGCACGGCGGGTGCCGGCTCCAGCTGCTCCGGCGCGGTCCGCCGCTGAAACGGCATCATCTGCTGCGTTGCTCGGTCGCCGGGCGTGCTCGGCGTAGCGCTGCTACGCCTGCGCGGCCTGGCTTCCTCGCGCCTTGCATCTGACGCCGTTTGAGCGGCGGCCGGTCACCATGTGTGGCGCACCGTCCGGTCAGAGCTCGACGTGGCGGAGACGAAGCGCGTTGGCGATCACGGAGACGGAGCTGAAGCTCATGGCCGCGGCCGCCACGATCGGGCTCAGCACGATGCCGAAGAACGGGTAGAGGACGCCGGCGGCGAGTGGGACGCCGAGGAGGTTGTACGCGAACGCGAAGAAGAGATTCTGCCGGATGTTGCGCAGCGTCGCTCGCGAGAGTGCGCGGGCGCGGGCGACGCCGCGGAGATCGCCGTGCAGCAGGGTGATGCCGGCGCTCTCGATCGCGACGTCGGTTCCGGTCGCCATCGCGATGCCGACTTCGGCTTGCGCGAGCGCCGGCGCGTCGTTGATGCCGTCGCCGGCCATCGCGACGGTATGCCCCGCCGCTTGAAGACGCTGAATCGCGGCGCGCTTCTCGGCCGGCAACACCTCCGCGACGACCTCGCCGATACCGAGACGCCGCGCCACCGCCTCGGCCGCGGCGCGCGTGTCGCCGGTGAGCATGACCGTCGTGACACCGTCCTCGCGGAGGCGTCGCAGCGCTTCTTGTGTCGACGGCTTGATCGGATCGGCGACGGCGAGGAATCCGAGCGCACGCCCGTCCGCGCCGACGAAGAGGACGGTCGCTCCTTCCGCAGCGGTGCGGCGCGCCGCATCGGCGAGCGCTCCGACGTCGATGCCTTCCGCCTCCATGAGGGTGCGATTGCCGATCGCCGTCCGCCGCCCCGCGACCGTGCCGACGACCCCCATGCCGGGGCGACTCGCGAAGTCGTCGACCCTATCAGGCGCGACCTGGCGCGCGGTCGTGGCAGCGACGACGGCGGCCGCGATCGGGTGCTCGCTGCGCTGCTCGAGGCTCGCCGCCAGCCGGAGCAGCGTCGCGTCGTCGCCGTCGACGGCGTGCACGGCGGTGAGCGTCGGCTTCCCTTCCGTCAGCGTGCCGGTCTTGTCGACGACGAGCGTGTCGACCGCGCTCAGTGTCTCGAGGGCGGCGGCGTTCTTCACCAGCACGCCGGCTTGTGCGCCGCGTCCGGTCGCGACCATGACCGACATCGGCGTGGCGAGGCCGAGGGCGCACGGGCAGGCGATGATGAGTACGGCGACCGCGTTCACGAGCGCGTGCGCCAGCGGCGGCGGCGGACCGACGAGCGCCCAGGCGACGAACGTCGCCGCGGCCGCTGCGATCACGATCGGCACGAAGACCGCGGCGACCCGATCGGCGAGGCGCTGGATGGGCGCGCGGCTGCGCTGCGCCTCCGCGACCATGCGGACGATCTGCGCCAGCACCGTGGCGTCACCGACGCGCTCGGCACGGACGATGAAGCTACCGGTGCCGTTCACCGTGCCGCCAGTCACGCGGTCGCCGACGCGCTTCGCGACCGGCATCGCCTCGCCCGTCAGCATCGACTCGTCGACGGTGCCGCCGCCCTCCTCCACGATGCCGTCGACCGGGATGCGCTCGCCTGGCCGGACGCGGACGCGATCGCCGATCTGCACCTCGGCGACGGCGACGTCGCGATCGCCGGCGTCGGTCACGAGGCGCGCCGTCGGCGGCGTCAGGCGGAGCAGCGCGCGGACGGCATCGGACGTGCGCGCGCGGGCGCGCAGCTCCAGCACCTGACCGAGGAGCACGAGGACGATGATGACCGCGGCAGCCTCGAAGTACGTCGGCACCATGCCCCCGTGCTCGCGGAACGCGGCCGGAAACGCGTCCGGCACGAGGGTCGCGAGGACGCTGTGGACGTACGCCGCGCCGGTTCCGAGCGCGATCAAGGTGAACATGTTGGCGCGCCGGTTGCGGATCGATTGCCACCCGCGCACGAAAAACGGCGCGCCGCCCCAGAGGACGACCGGCGTCGCGAGCACGAGCTGCATCCAAGAGAAACCGGTTCCGAGCGCGTGGCTGATCGGCGAACCCGGCAGCATGTCGCCCATCGCGATGGCGACGAGCGGTACCGTGAAGATGGTCGTGACCTGCAGGCGCCGGTGCATCGCTGCGAGCTCCGCGTCGTCGCTCTCCGTCGACTCGACCACGCGCAGCTCGAGCGCCATGCCGCAGATCGGGCACGTGCCCGGCTCGGCGCGGATGATCTGCGGGTGCATCGGGCAGACGTACTCGCGCTGCGTGCGTGCCGGCTCGACAGGTCTCTCGAGCGTCATCCCGCACGATGGACACACGCCCGGGGCGGCCGCGCGGACGTCTGGACACATCGGGCAGGGGTATGTGCCCGGCGGCGACGGCGCGGAAGCGGGGGCTGAGCCGCGCGATCGGGCGGCGGCATTGGGTGCCACGCATTCGTTGTCGGCGAATGCGGCAGCGCGCGCAAGCGCAACCATAATTGATCCCGCGTCCGCGAGTTGATACCTGAGCGGCGAGCGCGCCCCGCGCGCCGGGAGGAACCATGGGTAGAACGCGGCTGCTGATCGAACGCTACGGCGCGCTCGGGCTTCTGCTGCTCGCGATGTCCGCCGTGACGGCGACGATCGTCGCGAGCTGCGGCGGCGGCGGCGACAGCTCCTCGACGGGCGCCCTCTGCGAGCAATGCGGCCAAACGGATGGTGCGTGCCAGCAGAGCGCGTCGCTCTTCCCGCGCGGGAACGACGTCGAAGACGCGAGACCATGCCCGACCGCGTCGGGCAACCCGAACGGCTGCGTCGATCTTCCGCTCATCTGCCGGCGGAAGTCCGACTCCGCCCAGCAGCGCTGTTATCCGCAGTCGACCGCCGACCCGAGCAATCCGGACTTCTTCTTCCGTTGTGACGGCTCACGCGCGGGCGGCACCGCGCGACCCGAGCCGACGCAGACGGCGACACCAATCCCCGCAGCGACGGCTACTCCTATCTGCGGTAACGGAGTCGCCGAGGGCAACGAGCGGTGCGACCTCGGCGACGTCAGAGGGCAATCATGCTCGAGCTTGGGTTGCATCGCCGGCGTTCTCTCGTGCAATGCCGACTGCACGTTCAACCTCCTCGCGTGCACAGTCCAGACCTGCCAATGAGGAACGCGCGTCGCGCCTAGCACACGACGGCGACGGCCGCGCCGCGATGGCGCGGCCGTCGCGCTATCGTGTCGTCGAGCGTCGGAACGCTGCGGCGAGAGCATACGGAACGCTCATCGTTTCGTGCACTGGTCGACCGCAGCGTCGCGCCTTGCCTTTCCGTCAGTCGCTACGATA
>VBKW01000468.1 GCA_005879405.1 Deltaproteobacteria bacterium | reverse complement strand
GCGAACAGCGCCTTCCTCGTCGATCTGCCTGCCGAAGGATGGACGGTCGTCCGCGACGTCGCGACGATGAGCGGTCACCACGATCACTGCGAGATCCGCATCGAGAACCTGCGCGTGCCGCGCGCGAACATGCTCGGCGGTCGCGGCCAGGGGCACCTGCTCGGTCAAGCGCGCCTCGGTCCGGCGCGCCTCGCGCACTGCATGCGCTGGATCGGCCAAGCCGAAGTCGCGCTCGACATGATGGTCGACCGCTCGCTCAACCGCTACGCGCACGGCTCGCTGCTCGCGGACAAGCAGGGCATCCAGTGGATGATCGCCGACTCGGCGATGGAACTGTACCAGTGCAAGCTCATGGTCCTCCACGCGGCGTACAAAATCGATCGCCAGGAGGACTTCCGCAGCGAGGTGTCGATGGCCAAGCACTTCGTCGCCAACTCGCTGAACCGCATCATCGACCGCGCGATCCAGGTCCACGGCGCGCTCGGCTACTCGCTCGACACCCCGCTCGCGCGCATGGCGCAGCAAGCGCGCTGGGCGCGCTTCGCCGACGGCGCCGACGAGGTCCACCAGTGGCGCATCGCCCAGCGCACGATCGAAGCCTACAAGCGCGACAAGTCGACCCGCGTCGCGACCGGCGACCTGCCGCTGTGATGCTTCCGACCCTGCGCGCAACCCTCACGTTGCGACGGGCTCGCGCGCGCCGACGACACACGAATCAGCGTCGGTAGGCTACCGGCGGTCTACCCCCGGGTCGGCGTTGGTGTAGGATCGACCGCTCGGAGGAGGAGTCGCGATGATCGATCTCTATACCGCGCCGACGCCGAATGGCTGGAAAGCGTCCATCTGCCTCGAGGAGCTGGAGCTGCCGTACGAGGTGCACGTCATCAACTTGCTCGCGGGCGACCAGAAGCAGCCCGAGTACGTGAAGCTCAATCCGAACGGGCGCATTCCGACGATCGTCGATCGCGACGAGGACGGCTTCGTCGTCTTCGAGTCGGGCGCGATCCTCCTCTACCTCGCGGAGAAGACGGGGCGGCTCGTGCCGGCGGACCGTCGCGGGCGCTCGCGCGTCATCCAGTGGCTCATGTTTCAGATGGGCGGCGTCGGCCCGATGATGGGCCAGGCAAACGTCTTCTACCGCTACTTCCCGGAGAAGATTCAGCCGGCGATCGACCGCTATCAGAACGAGTGCCGCCGCCTCTTCGAGGTCCTCGACCGGCGGCTCGGCGAGAGCGAGTGGCTCGCCGACGACTACTCGGTCGCCGACATCGCCAACTGGACGTGGGTGCGGACCTACAAGTGGTCGGGCGTCGACGTCACCGGGCTCGACCACCTGCGGCGGTGGATGGACGCGATGGCGGCGCGCCCGGCGTGTCAGCGCGGCGTCAAGGTGCCGTTCGAGATCCCGGCGCTCGCCGACGACGACGGCGACACGTCGGCGGCGGAGGAGTTCGCGAAAGGCGCGCGCACGCTGCTGCAGCGGTGAACCGGACGACCATGGCCGACACCTATCGCATCTATGGATCCGAGCTCTCGCCCTACTCCGTCAAAGTCCGCTCCTACTTTCGCTACAAACGGATCCCGCACGAGTGGCTGCTCCGTAGCGCTGCGACCGAGGAGGAGTTCCAGCGCCACGCGAAGCTGCCGCTGATCCCGCTCGTCGTCGGGCCGGACGGTGACGCGCGCCAGGACTCGACGCCGATCATCGAGCACTTCGAGCGCCTGCATCCCGAGCCGGCAATTCAGCCCGACGATCCGACGTCGGCGTTCTTGTCGGCGCTGATCGAGGAGTACGCCGACGAGTGGGGCAACAAGCCGATGTTCCATTTCCGCTGGACGTACCCGCCCGATCAGGACTCCGCCGCCGAGCGCATCGCGCGCAGCATGATGCCCGGCGTCGCCGAGGACGCGGTCATGAGCGCGATCGGCACGATCAAGACGCGCATGGTGCCGCGGCTCGCGTTCGTCGGCTCGTCGGCGGCGACCACGGACGTGATCGAGGGCTCGTTCCATCGTCAGCTGGCGATCCTCGAGCGGCATCTCGAGACGCGACCGTACCTCTTCGGGGGGCGCCCGGCGCTCGGCGACTTCGGGCTCTACGCGCAGCTCTATCAGTGCTCGACGGACCCCACGCCCGGCGCGATCATGCGCGCGCAGGCGCCGCGCACGCTGGCGTGGATCGCGCGCATGCTCGAGCCGTCGCCGCCGACGGGCGGCTTCGAGCCGTGGGAGCGCTTGCAGCCGACATTACTGCCGCTGCTGCGCGACGAGATCGGCCACGTCTTCCTGCCATGGTCGGTCGCGAACGCGCGCGCGCTGCAAGCGGGCGAGAAGACCTTCGCAGCGACGCTCGACGGCCACCCGTTCAGCCAGGAGACGCAGAAGTACCACGCGAAGTCGCTCGCCGCGCTGCGCGCGAAGTACCAGGCCGTCGCCGACCGGGGGCGGCTCGATGCGATCCTCACCGACGCCGACTGCCTCACGGCTCTGCGATAAACGAGTCCCGGCTCGCCGAGGCGCCACGGACGCGCGCGAGCACGGGTGCCTTGGACAGCTGCGTTACGCGGACGCTGCGATCGGCACCGGATCGCGGCGCGCGGCGGCGAGCGGCAGGACGGCGTCGAACCAAAACCTGCTGCCCTTCCCGACCTCGCTCTCGACGCCGAGACGCCCGCCCATGAGCTCGACCAGCTGACAGCAGATCGTGAGACCGAGTCCCGTACCGCCGTACGTGCGGGTGGTGCTGTCGTCGGCCTGCGTGAAGCTCTCGAAGATGGCGGCCTGGCGGTCGCCGGGGATGCCGATTCCGGTATCACGCACCGCGAACTGCACGTCGACGTCCGCCGCGCGCCGCTCGAGCATCGTCACCTCGACGGTCACGCAGCCGCGCTCGGTGAACTTGACCGCGTTGTCGATGAGATTCATCAGCACTTGCCGCAGCCGCACCGGGTCCGTGCGCACAGTTGCGGTGAGGCGGCGGTCGACGTACCACTCGAGTGCGAGCCGCTTGTCGCGCGCCGCCGGCGCGAGAAGGTCGACGACCTCGCGCACGAGCGCGTCGAGATGCACGTCCACCGCCTCGAGCGTCACCTTCCCCGCTTCGATCTTCGAGCAGTCGAGGATGTCGTTCACGATGCCGAGGAGACCGAGCGTCGCGCGCCGGATCGTCCGCAGGCAATCGCGCGGCGCGTCGGCGATCTCACCGTCGAGCGCGATGTCCGTCATGCCGATGATGACGTTCATCGGCGTGCGGATCTCGTGACTGATGTTCGCGAGGAACGCCGACTTGGCGCGCGTCGCCGCCTCCGCCGCCTCCTTCGAGACCGCCATCTCGCCGAAATGGCGCTGGCGCTCGGAGTCGACGTGCGCGGCCTCGCGCATCACCTTCCGTCCGTAGATGATCGCGGCGCCGATCATCAGGACGACGAAGAGCGCGATGCCGATGTCGACGCGCGCGACCGCGTCGGCGAGCTCGTGTTGGCGCGCGAAGAGCCTCGCGTGGCTCTCGCTCGCCGCCCGCTTGAGCGCGACGAATGCGGCTTGCACGTTCGCCATCGCGCGGTCGGTGCCCGCCATGTGCTCGCCGGCCTGCTCGGGATCCTCGATCCCGAAGTACGTGAGCGTCATGTTGGCCTCGGCCATCACCGTCGCCATCGCCACGACGACCGCTTGCAGCGGCGACTCCAGGGCCTCGAGCTCGCGCGCATCGGGCGCCTCGGCGAGCTCACGGCGCGCGTCGGCGATCGCGGCGTCGAAGGCGCGGCGCGCACCGCGCAACTTCACCGTCTCGGAGCGCGCCTCGCGGGTGTCGAACACGTCCTTGGCGGGCGCGGCGACCGCCGCGGCGAGCTGCTCCACCTCGGCGTAGCGGTCGAGTCGCGCCATCCAGCGCTGCATCGCCTCCATCGACTCGGCGTGCATCTCGACGAGCGAGTGGTTCAGGTAGACGCTGGCGAGAATCGCGCAGACGTCGAACGTCGCGAGCAGGAAGTAGACGAGCGGCCAGCGTCGTGGCCGCGACGCCATGGGAGGACGCGGTTCCACGGGGTCACACTTTTGACCGCACGACGCGGTGGCGCACGATCAAACGAATCAGCAAGGCGCATGCCGAAGGCGGCGACGACTCGACGGGCGCCGAGCGCGTCTAGACATTGAACGGATAAGGGTATTCGCGTCGTCGGCGGAGCCCGGCGGGCCGTCCGCGGCGGCCAGGGCGTTCGTCGCCGTCACTGC
>VBKW01000118.1:9368-17497 GCA_005879405.1 Deltaproteobacteria bacterium | reverse complement strand
ATCGTCGCCAGCGCCGCGTCAAGGCGGATGAGCGTGCGCTCGCAGCCGAGGACGTCGAGCACCTCGAAGATCCCCGGGCTCGCCGTCGTGCCCGTCACCGCGACGCGTACGGGCTGCGCGAGCTTGCCGAGCTTGAGGCCATGCTGCGCGAGCACCTCCTGGAACGCGCGCTCGAGTGCGGGCACCGTCCACGCATCGAGCGCGGCGCACGCGTCGCGCAGCGCGCGCAGCGCCGGTGCGATCTCCGGCGTCAGGAACTTCGCGGCCGCGGCGGGATCGATCGCGACCTGGTCGACGAGATAGATCCGCGCGTGCTCGACGAGCTCGACGAACGTCTTCACCCGCTCCTGCACCGTTGCGAGCGCCTTCGCGAGCCACGCGTCGTCGCCGGGGACGGGGAGACCTGCTTGCGCGATGAACGGGAGCGCGGCCGCCGCGAGCTCGGCCGGTGGCAGCGCACGAAGGTAGACGGCGTTCACCCACTGCATCTTCTCGAGGTCGAAGACGGCGGCGGATTTGCCGATCGACTCGAGGTCGAACTTCGCGATCAGCTCCTCGCGGCTGAAGATCTCCTCGTCGCCGTGCGACCAGCCGAGGCGGGCGAGGTAATTGCAGACGGCGTCGGGCAGGAAGCCCATGTCGCGATAGGCGGTCACCGCCATCGCGCCGTGACGTTTGCTGAGCCGCGCCTTGTCGGGGCCGAGGATGAGCGGCACGTGGCCGAAGGTCGGCAGTGGGGCGCCGAGCGCCTGGTAGAGGAGGATCTGTCGCGGAGTGTTCGCGAGGTGGTCGTCGCCGCGTAACACGTGGGTGATACGCATCTCGGTGTCGTCGACGACGACGCAGAAGTTGTAGGTCGGCGTGCCGTCGGTGCGAAGGATGATGAGATCGTCGAGCTCGGCGTTCTGGAAGACGACGCGTCCTTTGACGACGTCGTCGATGACGGTCGCGCCCTCTTTCGGGCCGCGAAAGCGCACGGTGTACGGCCGGCCGCGGCCCGCGTCGGGCGGCAGGTCGCGGCAGGTGCCGTCGTACATCGGCTTGCGCCCGGCGGCGAGCGCGGCTTGGCGACGCGCCTCGAGCTCTTCTTGCGTGCAGTAGCAGCGGTACGCTTTGCCCGCGGCGAGGAGACGCTCCGCCTCGGCGACGTACGTCGCGGTGCGACGGCTCTGGAAGAAGGGACCCTCGTCCCAGGTGATGCGCAGCCAGGCGAGGCTCTCGAGGATCGCGTTGATCGACGCCTCCGTCGAGCGTTCTCGATCGGTATCCTCGATGCGTAGGATGAACGTACCACCGTGGCGCCGCGCGTAGAGAAAGTTGAAGAGCGCCGTGCGCGCGCCGCCGATGTGGAGGTACCCGCTCGGGCTCGGCGCGAAGCGAGTTCTGGGTAGAGCCGAAAGCGTCACTGTGTCAAAATTGTCGCGCTGGTCATGGCGGGGGCTCGGATCGGTGAACCCATTCGGGTCACGATCCTGTCAGCGTTGGCAGGATCTTAGGCGCGCGTCGCGCGTCTATAGCCTGTATCCACCGTCACGGCTAGCGGCATAGCTCTTGCTGACTTCGCGGCGTTGGGAGTGCGAGTGAACGCAACCGATCGGGTCCTCCCGGGTTCTCGGTAGGACGAACGCTTGCACCGTCGCGTCGTCTGCGCAACGCGTACGGATCGTTCAGGAAAGGCGGCTTCAATGAAGAAGAAGATCCTGGTCGTCGAGGACAACGAGGACAACCGGCGCATTCTCGTGTACCGGCTGCGCAAGATCGGCGACTTCGAAATCATCGAGGCGCAGAACGGCCTCGAGGCGATCGAGATGACGGAGAAGCACCAGCCCGACCTCATCTTCATGGACCTGAAGATGCCGGTGATGGACGGCTGGGAAGCGACCAAGCGGATCCGCGTCACTGAAGGCGGTCGACGCGTGGCGATCATCGCGCTCACCGCGCAAGCGATGGCAGGCGACGAGCAGAAGGCGCTCGCGATCGGCTGCGACGACTATCTCGCCAAGCCGGTCGTCGATCCCGAGATGGTGCGCGAGAAGGTGGAACGGTTGCTGAAGAAGTACGGCCCGACGCTCGCGGCCGTGCATTGAGGAGCGGCGCGCACCACTCACGATAGTGCCGTCGGTCTCGTTGCCGCGAGACCCAGCTGTCGAAACGCCCTGGGAGCCATCCCGGGGCGTTTTTGTTCGAGGTGCGCGTCCGCCGCGCCTCGCTTGACGCTCCTCGTGCCGCCCGCTAGCCACGCGGCGTGGGTACACTCGACGGACACGTCGCGCTGATCACCGGCGGCACGGGCGCGCTCGGTCGCGTCGTGAGCGCCGCGTTCCTCGCCGCCGGCGCCCGCGTGATCGTGACCTACCTCGTCGACGCGGAGCTTCCCGGCTTCGATGCCGCCGTCCCGAAGGAGCGCTGCGAGACGGCGAAAGTCGAGCTCACCAGCCGCGCCGACGTCGAGGCGCTCGTCGCGCGCATCGTCGCCACGCACGGCCGCGTCGACGTATTGCTGAACCTCGCCGGCGGCTTCGCGCCCGGTACGATCGTCGAGACCGACGACCGCGAGCTCGACCGGCTCTTCGCGATGAACGTAAAGACGGCGTTCGTCTGCACCCGCGCCGCGTTGCCGGCGATGATCCGGCAGCAGCGCGGGCGCATCGTCAACGTCACCGCGCGTCCCGCGCTCCTCGGCGGCGCCGGTGTCACGGCGTACGCGATCACGAAAGCCGGCGTCGCGGCGCTCACCCGCGCCGTCGCCGACGAGGTACGCGAACACGGCGTCACCGTCAACGCGATCGCGCCGAGCACGATCGACACGCCGGCGAACCGCGCGGCGATGCCCGACGTCGACCCGTCGCGCTGGGTGAGGCCGGAGGAGATCGCCGCAACGCTCGTCTTTCTCGCGAGTGACACGGCGGGCGCGACGAGCGGTGCGATCGTTCCGATTTACGCGCGTGCGTGAGCGGAGGTGAGCCGCGCGCGCTCGTCGGCGCGGTCGCGCGCGCGGCGCGCCGCGGGCGTGTCGCTCGCGCTCGCGACGGTCGGCACCGCCGTGCTGGGGGTCCTCGCCCCGGTCGCCGTAGCGATACCCGACGCGTCTTCGCCGACCGCCGCCCCCGCGACCGCGATCGCATCGACGGTGGCGTCCGCGCCGACGCCCACGCGTCGCATATGGCCGACGATCACGCTCGCGCCGACGTCGACCCCGGTGCCGTTGCCACCGCCGCCCTTCGGCCGCGTCGTCTACAGCGCGAGTCGCGCCGGATCGTACGAATCTCTCGGCGTGCCGGTGATCGCGTGCCGGCATCGCGATCCAGCTCCGCGCAAGATCGGCGTCGAGTTCTTCGAGCGTCTCGGCAAGAAGGTGAGCGTCTTCGGACCCGACACGGTTCCGAACGTTCCACCGGGGAAGAAGATCATCTTACCGCACGCGTCGTCTCGGACGCGCGCATCATCCATTGCATGGCGAAGATGCGCTTCAAGCCTGGCGTGCTCGTGCCGACGTATTGGCGCGGCATGGGACTCTACCGGGCAGACACGGGTGCGACGCCGGTGCCGGTGGATTGGTCACCACCGCACCGCTGACGCGACCGCCGAGCCGAGCGCGCCACGGAGCGGACGCCGCCACGGACCCCGCGGCGCGCGGTCGAGTTGCCCTCCGCCACGCGACTGCATACTCTCTCCGCGCGCGGGCCGTTAGCTCAGGTGGTATAGCAGCTGCCTTTTAAGCAGCGGGCCGCTGGTTCGAGTCCAGCACGGCCCACTCGCCTCAACCTCTCGAATTTCCGTCGCCGCGAATCGCTCCTTCGATGGGCTTCAGCGGCGCTTTGCTCGGCGAGCGCGAGTTGAACGACGGCCGGGAGCTGCTCGCCGGCCGTTTCGGGCTGCGCGGGCGCGAGCGGTGCCGAGACCGTCGCCCGCTTCACACTCACGCTTTCCCTGAAGAAGGCGGCTTAGTCGGCGAGCGCTTCGGCGGCGATCACCTGGCGACCGTGATGCTCGTACCGTTGCTGCCGGCTGGTACACGAGGCCGCCCGAGCTCACGCCGCTCACGGTCCACGTGACCGACTGGAGGTTCTTGCGGATCGAGGGACTCGTCACGCTGCACGTCCCCGCCGCCCCCGTGGTGCAGGATGCTGAGCCGCTTGCGCCGCCACTCCACGAGCCGGTGACGAGCGCGCCGGCGACCAGCGAGTGCTGGGCTGTGTGAACGGTGATCGCAACCGTCGCGCTCCAGAATTTCCCGAGATTGTTGCTCGCGCCGTCCAGATCGCCGACGTGAATCGTCGTCGGCGTCGCGGTGACGGTTGGGCCCGGCGTCGATGTCCGGGTCGAGGTGGGTGCCGGTGTCGCGGTGAGGACCGGTGTCGCGGTGCTGCTCGGAGTCGGACCGGGTGTCGGCGTCCGGGTGGGAGTGCGCGTCGGCGTGCGAGTGAGTGTGACCGAAGGTGTGGGTGACACCGGTCGGATGCGGCGGATCGTTCCGTCGCCGATGGAAAGCACGTACACGGCTCCGTCGGGTCCGAGCTTGAGATCGACGACACCGCCAGACGCCGGGCCGAACCCCGTTGCGAGGAGGACTTGATCACGCTCGGTTGCGCTGTCGGCAACGAGATCCTGCAAGCTCGGGAAGGCGCTGAAATCGAAACCGTCGCGGGTGGAGTTCAGCGGCAGCCGGTAGATCTGCCCGTTGTTGAAGTCGCCAACCAGCGCGACGTTGTCATAGGCGGGTCCGAGCGCGCTTCCGACCGGAAAGAGGATCGCCGTAGGCGCGATGGTGCCGAGCCACGAGAGCTCGGGATCGCTGTAGGTCTCTCCCGCGCCGGGTATGTGGAAGAGATCGCCCGTGCCCTGGGGATCCCGCGCGTCGGGCCCCATGATCTGCTGCCAACCGCTGTTGAAGCCGGGCGGCACGCGATTCACCTCGTCGTAGTTCGCGGGCCCGTTCTCGGTATCCCAGAGATCGTCGGTGACCGGATCGATGGTGAGACCGAAGGAGTTGCGGACACCGTACGCGTAGTAGCGCGACACCTGCGTGACGCAGGTTTCGCCCGGACAGTCGGTATTGGTGGAGCACGTCTTCGACGTTGTCACGCTGCAATAGGGAAGGAAGGGATTGCCGGGATCGGGACTCCCATCCTGCTGCACCCGCAGAATCACCGCCGTGTCGTCCGGCGCCGCCGCGGCGGGAAAATTCTCGAGCTGGCCGGTGCGATTCTGGTCGCCGATCACGGCATAGAGCGGCCGGCCGTCGCCGGCGAGGCCCGCCGGCGGGCCGAGGAGAAGAACGCCACCGTCGTGGTTGGGCCCGGGCGAGACGGGGAGATCGAGCAGAAGCTGTCGGTTCTCGAGCCGCGCCGTCGTGGCGTTCCAGGTGTAGCGATAGACGCGATTCCCGAGCGGAGCGCCGTTGGTCGTGTCGGGCAGCCCGTCACCGTCGGGATCGCTCGATTCCGAATAGTAGAGAAAGACCATCGGCGGCGTTTGGGTGTTGATGGCGATGCCGAGCAACCCGCGCTCACTCGTGTTGTCGACGGCGACGTCGAGGACGGGTGCCGACTGCAGCACGCCGTTCAGGACCCGGCGCACCCGGCCATCGTTCTTCTGCAGCACGAGGATGTCGTTCCTGGCGAGAAACGCCATCGTCGTGGGAGCCGAGAGGCCGCTCGCCACCATCTCCACCGCGAGACCCGGATCCGTGAGGGTGGGTTGAGCGACCGCCGACGTGGTGATCAACAGCCTGGCTGCAGCGAAGAAAGAGGCGCGCGCTGAGCCCACGGCTATCCCTCCTGCTGACGAGATCACGTCACCCACATCGCCGGCCGCCGGGCTCTTCCAGATGCCCTGCGCGCATGGGGAACTACCGGCAGGCGCTAGCGCTGGCCGCGAGCGAGGGCGGCACGCCCGACAGCATGCGCACGCGGCGTCGCGACCGGCTCAAAGTACGGCGTCACGGTCAACATCGAGCAGCCGATCACCGAGGACGGCGAGACAGCGCTTTTCGCCCCGCCGGGATCACGCGCGTAATCGTTGCTGGCTCCTCGGTATAATGTTCGTCGTCGCGGTCGCTGCGTCGAAGATGATGACCGCGTCGCCGCGTTCGAGCTGCCGCTGAACGTCCGCGATCTTTTCTTCGATCGGCTTCTCGCGTGCGCCGTAGTCGGGGGACGGCGTTCATGCGCGTGTGGGTGGGTGTCGCACTCGCGCTCGGTACATTCCTCGCGAACACGATGACCGGTTGTGCCGAATCTCCGTGGTGGTGACCGGCCTCTGCGAAATCGTTGAGCAGCAATGCTTTCCGCGTTGCGTGCTGCTTGTTAGGCAGCGGGTCGCGGTCACCATCGGTCACCAACCCATCGCCGCCCACTACCGACTACGAGCCTGATGAGTCACCTCCATCGCCTGCGAGGTCGCGCTGATAGGTGGCGCTGGCTGCCGGTGGGAGTCAGCTGTTTCGAGCTTTTAAGCAGCGGGTCGCTGGTTCGAGTCCAGCACGGCCCACTCGCCTCAACCTCGCGAATTCGTGTCGGCGCGGATTTCCGGCGGCGCCGTTTTGAGACGGCGTTTTCGCGAAAAGTCACCAGTTGATCACCAAACTGCGAGGGCGCTGTACCAGTGGTACCCGGTCGGTCACCACTTTCCCAAGACCCCGGCCGGAGGAACAGCCGGGACGACGAGTCGGAGACGGCCTCCGCGACGATCGCGGTGGAGGAGTACCCATCGCTCACCACGGCGGTCCCGCTGTTCACGCTTGCGACCGCCGTCGGCGTGTCGCGAATCGCGGCCGACGAGCATTGGACCGGCGATGTGCTCGCGAGCGCGGCGCTCGGCGTCGTGATCGGACACATTCTCTACCGCGTCCACGCACGTCCCTCGGACAACTGGAGCATGGACATCGGTTCGGGGATGGTGCAGATCACGCGCTGCTGGTGAGGTCGGGTGCAGGTCGAGATTCCGCGAAGCGTTACGGCTCGAAACCCGCTTCGCCCGACGACGGATCGCCCGCGGAATCGCTCAGCGCTGCGGAGTGATCGCGGCCGGCTCTCTATGAACCAGTTGTTTCCGGGACCAATCGCTTTTCGTGGCCGAGGTCTCTTGACGGCGCTGTAGATCGCATCGTCCCACCGTGTTCGACGGGGGCCAGTTGCTCGGTGAAGTAGGTGCGCTCGATGATCCCGAGTGAGTCCGACCGTGGAACGTACACCACAGGCGCACTGTCGTACCGAGGGAGCTGCTTGCTCGTGGCTCCGCTACCGAAAGGGTGCGACGGCGAGCGTCGGCGTTCCGTTGCTCGGCGATGCTCCGTCGAAAGTCTCGACTAGCCGCATACGCCGGACTGACGGCATCATGTTCGGCTATACCCGATGCACGAGAACTTCGAGAGCGGCGATCATTCCGAGGGCGCGTGTCGGTGCCGGCGTCGTTCACGATCGTAGGAACTCCGAACGGATCGTAGGAACTCCGAACGGGTTCCTTGGTTGACGTAACATCCCTTCTCGGACGTTCATCATCAGCCTTCGATCCCCCCTCCATAGATCTCCTGACGATGTTCGGTGCGACGTGCCATTATGAAGCCGGCACCGCAGTTCCGGGGTGTGTTCCCGCGCGTTGCGGGAAGAGTAGAATGCACATGACCATAAAGGCGGCAATGATCAATGAGGCGATGGGCCGGCTGAGCGCGAGCCCGCCGTGGCTCACGGGCTTGTCGAGAAAGTCGCCGACCGTGGCGCCAAGCGGCCGGGTCAAGATGAAGGCCGCCCAGAACAACACGACGCGGGAGATGCGCGTCCAATAGTAGGCGAGGGCAACGATCACGAGCGCCGCTCCGAACAGAAGCGCTCCCCCCTTGTAACCGAGGCCGCCGGTGTCCGCCGCCCAGTCCCCCAGCGCGGTGCCAAGCGTCTGGGAAAAGGTGATCGTCGCCCAATAGAATGCTTCGACCCTGGGCGTGTTGACGGTGTCGACGGACACCGTGCCTTCCGCCCAGTACCATAATCCCAGCACCGCGATGACGCACACCAGCAGAACGATCGAACCGCCCGTGTAGCCGATCCCGAGCGAGCGGTCTGCAAAATCGGCCATCGTCGTGCCCGCCGTCGTTGAGCCTACAATCGTCGCCCAGTAGAGGAACGGATGAA
>VBKW01000118.1:4495-9355 GCA_005879405.1 Deltaproteobacteria bacterium | reverse complement strand
CTTGGCGAATATCTGTGCCGCCACCAGCACGATCAGTATCGTGAGAAAGATCGCCGTGCCTGTCAGGTAACCGAGATTCATCGTCATCGTCACGGTGTCGCCACCCGTCTTGCCCAGTGTCGTCGCCGCGATCTTGATGATCCAGAAGCCAAGCGTGACGGCGGGCACTTTACTCCGCACCGCATTGCCGTCCATTCGACGTTCGCCCTCCATCATGTCCCGCATCGTCTCACGCCCTCCGTCGGCAACGGTATCGAGAGCACTCTGCCCGCCGGTCGCCCTTCCTTCCAATCGACGGACGAGCACAACCGCAAGCGCGCATCCGGGCAGGGTGGTAGCAAGGCTCCAGCGCGGGCACGTAGACCGTCGTCGAAGCGCGCAGGTCTTTCGGTTCCCGAGGTCGGCGCCCGGACCGGCCACGGGCGACGAGCGCCCGCCGGTTTCGGGTTGGCTCGAAGATCCCCTCCGCTCAACGCCGACCCGCGCGGGAGACGTCTTGGTACGATTGACGTCGCGACGGGGTCGGGTGCAGAGTACCCCGTGAGACCAGGAGGTGTGTCATGCGACTCCTCGTCGGCGTCACGCTGGCGATCTCGGTGTTCCTCGGCGGTCGCGCCCTTGCCTTCACCCCTTGCGGGAGCGACTCAACCGATGCCGCGGCGATGGCCGCAACACGCGCCACGGCCTTGCGCGGCCGCTGCGTGTCGAGAGTGCGTCGGGACGTCGCGCATGCCTGCCCGCTCGTGCCGTCCACAACCGCCTGCCGCGTGTGCAACGCCGATAGCGACTGCACCGCGAGCGAGTTCTGTGAGTGTCGAGGTGCCACGTGCACGAAGAGCGGCGGCGGGGTCTGCGTGAACCGGCCGCAGGTCTGCCCGGACGTGGTGGCGCCTGTCTGCGGCTGCGACGGGACGACCTATGGCAACGACTGTCTGCGCCGGCAGGGGGGCGCCTGTAAGCTGCACAACGGGCCGTGCATCGCGACGGGTGGGTGCTTCGACACGATCGCGGGCGCGTGCACCGGGCAGGCGTGCTCGCCGGCAGCCGGCTGTCTCCTCCCGAACGAGTTCTGCTCGCCAGCGTGCGCCTCACCGCCGCCGACCGGCACGTGCTTCGACACGCTTGCCCGGAAGTGCGCGACGGAATCGTGCGGGCCAGACCACCCGTGCCTCCCGAATGAGTTCTGCGTGGCGACGTGCCCGCCGCCCCCGCCAACGGGCCGGTGCTTCGTCACCGTCGACGGCCAGTGCAGCACGGAATCGTGCGGGCCGGGGGCACCGTGCCAGAACCCGAACGAGTTCTGCGCCCCGCAGTGTCTCCCGGCGACATGCGGGACGAACGCCGACTGTGACGACGGCAATCCGTGCACCGCGGATCAGTGTGTCGGCGGGACGTGCGAGCACGCCTGTGTCTGCGTCGCGCCGACCGGCGCCGCGGCGTGCTGTCCAGGGCCAGGCACCACGTGTGTGCAGCCATGCGGACCGAGCGCCGACGGGACGTGCGGCGGCACGTGCCCGGTCGGCGATGAGTGCGGTCCGAGCGCGACCGGGTGCGCCTGCGCGCCCGGCGTTCGTCTCTGCGGCGACACCTTCCCGACGTGCAATGGGACGTGTCCGGTTGGCACCTCCTGCGAGAGTCTCACGGGCGCGCTCGCCTGCCAGTGCGTCCCGCAGGGCTGCGGTGGCGATACGGGCACATACTTTTACACCTGCGGCGCGCCCGTCTGCGGCGGGCCGCTGCCGTTGCAGAGTAACGTACCCGCGTGCACCACCGAGCGCGTGGGCGATCCCTGCCCGTGTCTCGGGGTGACCTGCGACCCCGGCGACATCTGTCACCGCCTCCTGGAGTGCGCGACCAGCGATCCGACCCACGGTGGAATGTGTCCGATCTCGCGCCGTGCCTACAAGACGAACATCGAGTATCTGAGCGCGGAGGATCTCACGCGGTTGCATGACGCGCTCCTCAAGTTCCGCCTCGCGTCGTACCAGTACGCGATCCCCGGCGCGTCGCCGGCGAGCCACCTCGGCTTCATCATCGACGACGTTGCACCGAGTCCGTCGGTGGCGGAGGGCGGCGACACCGTGGATCTCTACGGCTATGCGAGCATGGCGGTTGCGGCGGTGCAGACGCAGGCGCGTGAGATTGCGGCGCTCCAGCGCGAGGTGGAGTCGTTGCGCGCAGCGATCAAGGAGCAGGGGAGGGGCGGCTGCGCGGTGACGGCGATCGCAACGCGGCGGTCGAAACGGGCGCACCCGTCTCCGAGCACCTCGGAGCCCGGCCATCCCGGATGACGACCGTCATGCGAGGTGGAAGGTAAGCCTCGAGAACGGTTCGCCATCTCAAGGCTACCGCGAATCGAAAACGCCGTCGATTGCGGTGCGTGCGGCGATCGCCGCCAGCATCGAGCAAGGGAGGAGTGAGTACAGATCAGGAACGACAAGAACGGCACCGTGTGGGCGCGGTGGATCGATAAAAACGCGAAGCCCGTTCCGACGATGCTGCCAGGGTCGACGGTGTCACCCGGCGGAAGCTGCGCCCGTTGTGGCGCACGAGATACGTCGTGGAAAACCGTTCCCGACCCGGACGTGATGCCGCGCGGCGAGCTGATGTACGAATGCAAGGTGTGCGGCAATACAACGCGAGAGGGGCGATACGCGAAAGGGAGCAGCGGAGACCCGCGTGCCGGATTCGGCGGCTCCAGGAACACACCAGTGTCCCGTTAGGACACTACTCGGGCACGGCGTCGGCTCGATGGTGCGCAGCGGACTGCGGTACCCGAAACATCGAATCTCATGCCTCTCGCGGACACACACCCGCGGCTCCTCCAACAGTCGAAGTCTTTCCGGGAGCTGCTCCAGCACTTCTTGGTGCGGCGGGCGTAGCGCCCGCGCGCCGTCGTCCGCGTTCGGCGGCTCTCGCGCTGCCGATCGGGGAGAAACGCGCCGTGCCATTGTCCGCCGGACGGCGGAGGGGCGGCGTTCAAGCGCGCGGGCGTCGCACTCGCGTTCGGCTTGTTCCTGGCCTACGCGGTAGCTCCGCGGACACGGCGTTGAGATCGCTGGTGAACGAAGGCATCGTCTTCCAAGTGGCCGTACGCGGCGCCGCGCCGCTGGGATACGATCACAGCCAGACACGCGCCCGGATTCAACTTCGACCCGACCGCGATCGCTCTCAGCTTCCTCTTCGGCGGGATCGGCTTCATCGCGTTCCGCTACGGACGGAAGATGCAGCAGGTGTCTCGCCGGTCGTGCTCGGGATGGCGCTCATGAGCTACCCGGTGTTCATCCGTAGCATGGTGTGGCGGGCGGCGATCGGGGTGTGCCTCACGGGTGGGCTGTGGGTCTGGCGTGATTGAACGGTCGAGCGCGAGTCTATCGACCTCCAGAGCGAAGCGCGGGGACAGCGCCCGTGCGGTGTGGAGAGCGGTCCCGAAAAAACCGGACCAGGTTCGGAGGCGAAGGAT
The DNA here is from genome assembly GCA_005879405.1 of Deltaproteobacteria bacterium. Classification (GTDB taxonomy): domain Bacteria; phylum Desulfobacterota; class Binatia; order UTPRO1; family UTPRO1; genus DP-19. The sequence goes on along the minus strand of VBKW01000118.1, from coordinate 5,892 downwards.
AACGCGATCCGCCGATTCCGGCACACCCCGTGCTGGTTTCAGCAGATCGTCAGGCGTCTCGAGGACGAAAAAGATTGGGCGGTGCACCTTGGGCGCGTGCAGAGACTGGCATGGGCATTGCGGCGCGCACATTGGAGAGTCCGTGGCGGTTGGGACGCGCTGTCGCCTCAGACGGAAGGGATCGCGCACTTATGCGGGGTCTGCTTCCTTTCCACAGCCGGTTCGAAACCGTCAGGAGGAGATCGCCGACGATTGACGTCGGCGTCGATGCGCCCGAGCGATAATGCAGAGTGTGTCGTTGTGCAGCGTTATCGCTCACCTTGATCTGGGCGCGAGTTCTCGAGCGCGGCTTTCGCCCTATGGGCTCGCCGCCGGCACTGACCCACGATCGCGGACGAGGCGATTGGCATGATCGTCGCGAAGGGCCGAACGCGCCTTGCCGATTTCGCAGCGCGGCTCGAGGGCTTCGCGTCCGGAGGCGATACGAGGCCGAGTGTCGTCGCGCTGGGCGTCGTCTTGCTCGCGGGGGCGGCTATGTTGATATTCCGGTTGAGCGCCGCGGAGATCTGCAGCAGCAACGAGGCCGTGGAGGCGCTCGCCGTGCAGCAGATGGTCGAGCACGGCGAGGTACTCGCGCCGGTGCTGAACGGGCACGCACCTATGTTCAAGCCACCGCTGTTCCACTGGACGGCGGCGGCGATCGCGCATGGACTGGGAGCCGCCAAAGTGAGCGAGCTCACCGTTCGGTTGCCGTCGGTCGCTTTCGGACTTGCGTGCGTGCTCTTCACGATCGTCTTCGTGCGGAGCTGGCTCGGTCTCGCCAACGCGATTCTCTCGGGTATCGTGCTGCTCGCGGCGTACCAGTTCGTCGGTGAGGCGCGATTCGGTCGCGTAGACATGGCGCTGACGTGTTGCGAGTCGCTGGCGCTCTTCGCGATGATCGCATGGATCGCGCGCGCCGATTACGACGATTCGTCGCGGCGTCGCGCATCGACGTTCGCCGACGCGCGGCTATACGTCGCTGCAATTGCCCTGGGACTCAGCGTCCTCGCCAAGGGCCCCGTCGGGTTGACACTGCCCGTCGTCGCGATCATCGCTATGCTCGCGATGGAACGCCGTTGGCGCGACTTGCGTGCGCTCGCGTCGCCGGGGCCGCTGCTCGTGCTCCTCGCCGTCGGCTCGAGCTGGTATGTCGCGTGCGTCTGGGCCGGACGTGTCGATGTCCTTCACCGCCAGATCCTCGACGAAAATTTCAACCGATTCACGGGCGGTATCCGGACGATGTCGCCGTTCTACTACGTGACGCCGCTCCTGCTGAACTCCGCGCCCCTCAGCCTCGTCGTGCCGATCGCCGTTGCGAAGGGATGGCGCACGCGCGGCGCCCCGAAGGGCAAGGC
>VBKW01000118.1:2311-4490 GCA_005879405.1 Deltaproteobacteria bacterium | reverse complement strand
GGATTGTGACGGTCCTGTTCTTCTCGATCGCCGCATACAAGCGCCGCGCCTATCTCCTACCGCTATGGCCACCCGCGGCGGCGCTGCTCGTCTGGTGGCTCGACTCCTGGCGCGACGAGTCGCGCCGGCAGCTCGCAAAGTGCGTGCTTGTCGCACTGTGCGGAGCGTTGATCGCCTTCAACTTCTGGTGGGTTCCGCACGCCGAGCGTTCCGCATGTCGCGGTGCGCGGTATCGCGACGCTGCGTCGGCGATCAACGGCAGAGTTCCGCGGCAGGAGCCACTTCATTTCGACGCGGCAACTACCGAATGGGGGTCTTTGCCTCTGCTCTTCTACCTCGACCGCACGGTGCCCGTCCTTCCCGACGTGTCCGCGGAGCCGACGAACGGCTACGTGCTGGTTCCGGAACGTCGGTGGGCCGAATTGCGTCGGCGGACGAACGTCGAGCCGCTGCTCACGGTGGTGTTGGAGCGCTTTCGTCTGGTCCTGACCGACACCGCGGTGCTCCGACGTCAAGGCGCCGCCGCGCCGCCGCCGATACTTGCGGACGACATTGTTCGGCCGTAATCGGTAGCGTGCCCGCTCATCGAGTGACCCTACGCGTCTCTCCCGGCACGGCGTGCTCCCATCGCGTCGCGTTCTGGGCGTTGGCCGGAGCGGTCGCGTCGATGGCCGCAATGCCGTGGCTCCTGTGGGCCGACGAGATCGTCTACCGGTGGCTCCAATTCCACCGGACGTGCGCGACGCCTCGGCAGGCCGATGAGCTCCAGCTCGTCGTCGTGGGCCTGCTGGCCGTGTTGGTCGTCATTGCGATGCTGGCGCGCGGCTTGAGGCATCCGGCAGAGCTGGCCGCCGCCGTCACGAGCGTCGCAGCGGGCGCGGCCGTCGGGGAGCTGCTGAAAACGGCTTTCGAGCGGCTGCGCCCGCGCGCCCTGCCGATAACGACCGGGGCCAACAGCTTTCCGAGCGGGCACGTGATGAATACCACGCTCATCGCGATCGCGGCGTACGTACTCATCCGCCGATCGACCGCGCCCCGATGGCTGCGTGCGCTCGCATGTACTTGCGTCGTGGCGAGCATCTGCGGTCAAGCCGCCGCGCGCGTCCTCCACGGCAGCCACTGGGTGAGCGACATCCCAGGCAGCGTGCTTGTCGCTCTCGCGTGGTCCTTCGGGGCTGGAGTCTTCGTGCGACCTTCGCTTCGAGGACGTCTCGTCGTGGCGGCAGTCGCGGCGGTGGCGTTCGCAGTCGTGTACCATGTGCCCGCGGCGCGGCTATCGTTGCCATCGGCGGTCGACGACGCCGCCCTGCGCAGCGCGACCGTCGCAGGAGAAGACGATTCCACGTCTCCAGTCGATGTAGACGCGTCGCCGGAGCGGCAGCTCACCGTCCCCGGAACGCCGGTCGGCACGGCGCTGAGAATCGCGCTCCAAGCACGCTGCGCCGAGCATCCGCGCGACTGCTGCGCATCCGTCAGCGTGACGGTCAACGGCTGGGAGGCGCCCCCGCTGACGATCTCGAGTGCGTGGCACGACGTTCACCTTGCGCCTCCGCGCGGCGTCCTCGAGGCGACTGCGCGCGGATCGGCGTCGCGTTCGCCCGCGTCCGCAGCGCTCGATGATCCGCGCCGCTAGTCACAATGGAACGACCGGCTCCGGTCGCGCACGAGGAAGACCATCTCGACCGCGAGCACGATCATCACCGCCGATCGGCCGTGACGGCGGCCGAGTGCGAGCAGCACCGCAGCGACCGTGACGGCGAGCATCGGGTAGAAGGGCAGGTAGTCTTCGCGCGAGATCACGGGCCAGACGCCGGCGAGGGCGCCGCCGTACGCGGCGGTCGTAAGGAGCAGGGCGATGCGCCGACGTGCGAGCGTCGCATTCGTTGTTCCGCCCTCGAGGATGACCGCGACGATCACGCTTGCCGCCACCGTCGCTGGGAAGAGCAGCATGTACAGCGGCCCGTGTCGCCACGTGCCGATCCCGGGAAGAATGTTGTGGTCGATCGTACCATAGAAGAAAGGATGCCACGCGCCGATGGCCGCGAAGCCCGCCGCGATGAGTGCGGGGATGATCGCGGCGCCGATTGCGACGCAGCATGCCATCGTCGCGAGCCGCGGCCCGTGCTCGCGACGAGGCCGCAACGCGAGCGTCACCACGACCGCGACGGTGAGCGTCATC
>VBKW01000118.1:0-2208 GCA_005879405.1 Deltaproteobacteria bacterium | reverse complement strand
GAACGGCGGCAGCCATGCAGTGAGGACCGCCGCCCACCAACCCGCGCACGGGGAGTACAGGCGGCGTCCGAGGCGATACGTGCACCAGAGGACGAACGCCCACGCCGGCAACATCGCGAGCCGCATCAGGAACACGATGTCGGCGCGCTCGCCGAGCGCCGACACCAGCGGCGCCGTCACCAGGTGGAAGAGCGGCATGTGGTTGTCGAATACGTCGCGGTACTGAACGAGCCCGTGCGCCCATGCCCAGGCGACGTGCAGATGTTGCGGCTCGTCCGAGTCGACGCGGTAGCGAAACACGTACAGCGTGCACAGGATCGCCGCGGCCCCGATGAGCGCCGCCGCGAGCCGCCGCTCCTTGATGCCGATGTCGTCTGCGGCGCGCATGTCAGAAGAGGACCGAGAAGGACGCGCGCAGTCCCGCCGCGGAGAGATTCTCCGTCTGCCGCGCGAACCGATAATCGACCTTCAGCCGCAGGCAGTAGATCGGAACCCATGCGACGCCGACGTCGAACAGGTCGAGGGCATCCGTCCGATCGGGCGGGTCGAAGCGCTCGTAGCGCGCGACGGCGTACACCGTGCGCACCGTCTCGACGACGCCTTGCACGTAGAGGCCCCACTCCTGACGCGCGGCACGCGCCCCTTTGCCGAAGAGCGCCTCGGCCGTGAGCTCGATGCCCTCGCGCGGACGCCACATCGCGTCGACCCCGCCGAGATGATTCCAGGTCCCGCGCCGGCGCTCGGCAGCGACGTAGGACGTGCCGAGCGACCATCCGGCGAGGCTCGCCCATTCCAGACGCGCGCCCGCGGTGTAGTGCGCGGGCGGTGCGTCGGCGGGCGCGGTGACCTCGTCGAGAAACGTTCCGTACACGCCGAACGACAGCGCGCCCCGGTCCCGAAACGCGGCGCCGTGCAGCATCGCGCCGGTCGTCGTGTCGTCGAAGACGCCCTCGATGATCAGCGGCTCCGACGTCGTCCACACGAGCGGATCCGCTTGCACGGGACTCCAGAGTCCGAACGGGGTCAGGAACTGCCCGACTCGCAGCCGGGCCTGGTCGCTGGAGCCGAGATCCGCGTACAGGCGGTCGAGGTCGACGCGCGGCGCCGAGCGTACGCCTTCGCGACCGCTCTCCACGTCGCCGAGGTCACGGAGAGAGACCTCGGAGAAGAGGCGTACGAACGGCGCCGGGTCGTAGAAGAGGAAGAAGTTCAATCCTTCCACCCCACCGTGGCTGCCGCCGTGCTCCAATCGGTCGGCCTCGACCGTCGCGAACCCGCCGATCACGAAACCGGTATCGCCGACGCGCAGCCCGCGTGGGCTCTCGAGCTCGAGCAGCGCCCGGCCTTCGCGTGCCGGCTCGAGCGGCTCGAGCGCGGCGCTCGCGGCGGCGGCAAGCGCGAGGCCGGCGAGCGCGAGGACGACCGCGCGCAGCGACGAGGCCGGTGTCACCGCCGGCCTCGCGCGTAATGCATCGATGAGAAACGAGCCACGCCGAGACGGTCGCGCGTCGAGTCGCGCTACTCGGTCATGACGTTGGTGAGGATGTTCACGAGCTCCGACCGCTCCGGCGGATCGACGGCGAAGTCGATCGTCAGGGTATTGCCAATCGTGGATTTGTAGAATTTGTGCTCGACATCGCCGGGCGCGAGCGCCGAGCTCTCCTCGGTCTCGAGACAATCGTTGGCGCACTGCCCGGGGACGTACGGCACGCTCTCGTTGGCGGTCAGGCTCTTCACCTCGGCCTGGTCCTCGGCCTCGCCGAGGAAGTACTCCTGCCGGTAGAAGTCGCCGATCATGGGATTCGCTTCCATGATGAATCCCGGCTGGGCACCGTCGACGCCCCCGGTCCAGGAGCCGGCGAGATCGACGGGCAGTCCATTTTCCAGGACGGCCGTGTTCTCGCCGAAGTACCAGACGTTGCCGTCGGCATCCTGCGCGAACCAGTCACGCGTGTCCTCGGCGAGCTTGCCGTCGAGCTTGCGCGTGTCGTGCACCTCGATGCACTCGATGTTGAGGATCGTCCTGGTCTTGTGCGTCACCGCGAACTCGACGTGCTCGAATCCCTCCGAGGTCTGGCCCTCGTAGACGAACGTCGTCCCGGGGACGAGCGGGAAGAACGCATTGTTGATCGTCGTCGGATTCGGAAAGTGGGCGTTGTCGATCACGGGCGAATAGGGCGTCGGGCCGAGTCGGTCGCACACCATCTT
>VBKW01000115.1:16320-24818 GCA_005879405.1 Deltaproteobacteria bacterium | reverse complement strand
TCACGGCGAGCGGGCTCGGGCCCGACGCGCTCGCGGCGGCGCGCCGCTTCTCCTACAAGACCTCGACGGTCGAGCTCAGGCGGCGAATCGCCGAGGTCTTTCAGGACGAGCTCGGCACGATCGGCCTCCTCGTCGACGTCCGCAGCTACGAGTGGGCGACGTTCTATGCCGACGTCCGCCGCGGCGACTTCCAGCTCTACTCCCTCGCCTGGGTCGGCGTCGCCGACCCCGACGTCTATTACCGGATCTTCCACTCCAGCATGCAGCCGCCCGTCGGAACCAATCGCGGCGCGTACGCGAATCCGGCGATGGATGCGCTGCTCGAGGCGGCACGCGCGACGACCGACCGCGACGAGCGGCGTCGCCTCTACGCCGAGGTGCAACGCCTCGCCGCCGACGACCTGCCGGTCATTCCGCTCTGGTGGGCCGACAACGTGCTGGTGAAGAGCCGCCGCCTCGTCGGCTTCGTCCCGTCGCCGGACGGCGGTCTGCGCTCGCTCGCGACGGCGCGGTTCGAGGAGCGCGTCGCCGCGCATTGACGCGCGGGTCGAGGTTCGCCTAAGTCGCCGCGAGGAATCTCGTGACGCGCCTCGCGCTCCGCCGCCTCGCCCTCGCCATCCCGACGATCGTCGCCGCCGCGACGCTCGTCTTTCTCTTGGTGCACGTCGTCCCCGGCGATCCGGTCGACGTCATGCTGGGCGAGTCCGCCGCGCCCGCCGACCGTGCGGCGCTGCGCCAGGCGCTCGGCCTCGACCGTCCGCTCGTCGCGCAGTACGGCGCGTTCCTCGCCGGGCTCGCGACCGGCGACCTCGGGCGGTCGGTCGTCAGCGGCGAGCCGGTGGCGCGCCTCGTCGCCGCCCGCATACCGGCGACCGTCGAGCTCACGCTCGGCGCCCTCGCGGTCGCGATCGCGATCGCACTCCCCCTCGGCGTGCTGGCGGCGGCGCGGCCGGGCACGTGGATCGATCGCGGCGCCGTCGCCTTCGCGCTCCTCGGCGCCGCGATGCCGAGCTTCTGGCTCGGGCCGCTCCTCATCATCGCCTTCGCGATCGAGCTGCAGATCCTGCCGGTTTCGGGGCGCGGCGGTCTCGCCCACCTCGTGCTGCCCGCCTGTACGCTCGGCGTCGGCATGGCGGCGATCCTGACGCGCATGACGCGCGCGAGTGTGCTCGAGTGCGTGGGCGAGGACTACGTGCGCACGGCGCGCGCGAAGGGCGTCGGGCGTGTCCGCGTGCTCGCGCGGCACGCGCTCGCGAACGCCCTGGCGCCGGTCATCACGATCCTCGGCTTGCAGTTCGGCGCGCTCCTCGCCGGCACCGTGATCACGGAGACGATCTTCGCCTGGCCCGGCGTCGGCCGTCTGACGGTCGAGGGCATCCAAGCACGCGACTACCCCGTGCTGCAGGGCTGCATCCTCGCGATCGCCGCCGGCTTCGTGCTGGCGAGCACGCTCGCCGACATCGTCAATGCCGCGCTCGACCCGCGCACGCGGGAGGCGCGATGAACGCGGTCCGTCGCATGCGTCTCGCCGCGGCGCTCCTGCTCGCCCTCGCGCTCGCCGCCGCCGCGGCGCCGTGGATCGCACCGGCGAGCCCGTCGCGCCAGGATCTCGCCGCGACGTTGGCGCCGCCCTCGCGGGCGCATCTCCTCGGGCAGGACAAGCTCGGCCGCGACATCCTGTCGCGGGTGCTGCACGGCGGGCGGGTGTCCCTCGCCGTCGGCCTGACGACCGTCACGGCGTCGCTCGTGATCGGCGCCGCGCTCGGCGCCGTCGCGGGCTATGCCGGTGGCTGGCTCGACGATCTCCTCATGCGCATCGTCGATGTGCTGCTGGCGTTTCCCGGGCTCCTGCTCGCGATCGCGCTCACGGCCGTGCTCGGCGCGAGCGTGCGGAACGTCGTGCTCGCGCTCTGTGTGATCGGCTGGACGGGCTACGCGCGCCTGGCGCGCGGCGAGGCCCACCGCCTGCGACGGCGCGAGTTCGTCGAGGCGGCGCGCGCGCTCGGCGCCTCCGACCGGCGTATCCTGTGGCGCCACGTCGCGCCGCTGCTCACGGCACCGCTCCTCGTGCAGGCGACCTTCGGGATGGCGAGCGCGATCGTCGCCGAGGCGTCGCTCAGCTTCCTCGGCCTCGGGGCGCAGCCGCCGACGGCGTCATGGGGCGCGATGCTGAACGACGGCCGCGCGTTCGTACTCGTCGCGCCGCACCTGACGATCTTCCCCGGGCTCGCGATCATGCTGACCGTCTTCACCCTCAACTTCTTGGGCGACGCGCTCCGCGACCTGCTCGACGTCCGTCCGCCGACCGACCTCTGGCGCTGAACGCGGAATCGGCAGCGACACGACCAGCTCCGCGCCGCCGCCCGCCGCGGCGCGCGCGATCAAGGTACCGCCGTGACGGGCGACGATCGCCTGCGAGATCGCGAGCCCGAGGCCGCTCCCCTGCCCGACGTCCTTGGTCGTGAAGAACGGCTCGAACACGTGCGGCAGATGCGCCGGGTCGATCCCCGGCCCGTCGTCCGCGATCGTAACCGTCACCGCGTCGGCGTCGTGCGCCAGCGCGAGGCTCAGCGTGCCGCCGGGTCGCAGCGCGTCCGCCGCATTCAGCAGCAGGTTCATGAGGACCTGGGTGATCTCGACCGGGTCGCAGAGGACGTCGGGAACGTCGGTGTATGAGGTGGCGACGCGAACCCGAGGCGGCAGACGGTGGCGGACGAGCGCGAGCGTGCTCTCGAGTCCCGATCGCAGCGGGGTGAGCGCGAGCTCCGTCGCGTCGGCACGCCGGCCGAAGCTGCGCAGCTTCACGAGCAGCGCGACCGCGCGTGCGGTCGCCTCACGGCAGCTCGCGACGAGGAGCGGCGCCTCGACCCGCCACTCCTCCGGCACGACGACGGCCGGCGCCCACGCGCAGTCGGTCGCGCTGCCGCACGTCGCGCCGTCGTTCGCGGTGCCGCGCGCCGGCTCGGGGTCGTCGCGCGCGTCGCGGGCGGCGGCGATCGCCTCGTACGCTGCGATCGCGTCCTGCAGCGGCTCGAGATTGCCGGCGAGGACCGTGAGCGGGTTCCCGAGCTCGTGCGCGACGCCGGCGACGAGCACGCCGAAGGCGCGCATCTTCTCCGCCGACACGAGCTGGGACTCCGCGCGCGCGAGCTTGGTGTACGCCGCCTGCAGCTCCGCGTGCGCACGCGCCAGGCGACGCAGCGACCGCGCCAACCGACCGTGGGCGCCGACAAGCTCGCGCTCCGTCCGCGCGAGCCGGCGCGTGAGATGACCGCCGAGGAATCCGAGAAAGACGAGCGTCAGCGTCAGCGACAGCATCCAGACGACGCGGTCGGGGTCGGCGCGACCGCCCGGCAGCGTGAATGCGCCGGACCACAGCACCGCGCGCGCGAGCAGGACCAGTCCGAGACCGCCGCCGAGGGCGGCGATCCGCGCGCCGAGGACGATCGCGGTCGTGACGACCTGGACGGCATACAGGAGGAGAAACGGGCTGTGCGCGCCGCCGGTGGCGCGCACGACGATCGTAATGAGGACGGCGTCACCGGCCGCCGTCCAGAGGATCATCGCGCCGACGCCACGCCAGCGCCGCACGCACACCGCCGCGATCGCGTCCATCACCGCACCGAGGAGCGCCACGACGAGCAGCGGTGCGAGCGACCACGGGACACCGGCGGCGCGCGCGGCCAGCGCCACCGCGAGAAAGAGCGCGATCACCAGCGCCCGGATGCGCACCGCCCAGCGTAGACGCTCGCGGCTGACGCGGCGTCGCCATCGCCGGCCGCCGAGCCGCCGAGCGAGTGAGGCGCCGAAGGGCCGGCTGTCGTTCACTTCCGCGTCGTACCCGCGGCGCACGGCGCGCACCAGCGCCGACCGTGGGTACTCGCACTGAATGACGCGAGCACGGCGCCCGAGACGGTTCGCTCTACAATTGCCGGAGGCTGGTATACAGATGCTCGTCAACAGTCGAGCGGGGGGCTCTCGATCACGTGACGATGAATCTCACACCCGACGCCGCCGGCGCCGACGTCCACGTCGCGCTGGAGCGCGTCGACATGGCGTTCGGCGACCGCCAAGTGTTCCGCGGCCTCTCGTGCGCGTTCGCGGCGGGCAAGGTGTCGGTGATCCTCGGCGGCAGCGGCTCGGGCAAGAGCACGGTCCTGCGCTTGATCGGCGGGCTCGTCCGCCCGCAAGCGGGGCACATCTTCGTCGCCGGTGAGGACGTCACGTGCCTCTCCGAGCGTCAGCTGTACGGCGTCCGCAAGAAGCTCGGGATGATGTTCCAGGGCGGCGCGCTCCTCGACTCGCTCACGATCTACGAGAACCTCGCCTTTCCGCTGCGCGAGCACACGTCGCTCGACGAGCGGGCAATCGCCGCGGCGGTGCATCGGCGGCTCGATGCGGTCGGCCTGACGGACGTCGACCGGCTGCTCCCGAGCCAGCTCTCGGGCGGGATGCTGCGACGCGCGGCGCTCGCGCGCGCGATCATCCTCGACCCGGTGATCGTGCTGTGCGACGAGCCGTTCTCCGGCCTCGACCCGGTCTCGGTGAAACGCATCGAGAACCTGCTCGTGCAGATCAATCAGCGACTCGGGATCACCATCGTTCTCGTCTCGCATCACATCGCCTCGACGATGCGGATGGCCGAGCACGTCGTGCTGCTGTTGCAGAGCGACGATCACCACCCGGGGACGACCGCGGTCGCGGGCTCGCCCGAGGAGCTGCGACAGAGCTCCGATCCCCGCGTCGTCGCCTTCCTGACGGACGAGTGCGACGACGGCGACGCGCGCGCCGCCGACGTCGCCGCGGGAAACACCTGACGTGGGACCCGCGGCAGCGGTCCAGGAGCTCGGCTGGTACGCGCTGCGCTTCGTCGACCAGCTCGGCAAGCTCACGGTCTTCGCGGCGCAGATCCTGCGCGCGCTCGCGAGCCCGCCGGTACGGGTGCGGGTGTTCGTACAGGCGGTCTTCGACGTCGGCGTGCTGTCGCTCATCATCATCTGCGTCTCGGGGACGGCGGTCGGGATGGTCTTGAGCCTGCAGGGCTATAACACGCTCGTGCGCTTCGGCGCCGAGCAGTCACTCGGGGCGGTGGTCGGCTTGAGCCTCATCCGCGAGCTCGGGCCGGTCCTGACGGCGCTCCTCGCGACCGGTCGCGCCGGGTCGGCGACCGCGGCGGAGATCGGCACGATGGTCGCGACCGAGCAGCTCGACGGCTTGCGCATGATGGCGGTCGACCCGATCGACCTCGTCGTCGCGCCGAAGGCGCTTGCGATGACGGTCGCGATGCCGCTCCTCTCGGCACTCTTCATCACCTTCGGCCTCTTCGGCGGCTACCTCGTCGGCGTCGGCCTCATGGGGATCGACGGCGGCACGTACATGTCGAGCCTGCAATCCGCCGTCGACTTCCGCGACGACGTCCTCGGCAGCCTGCTCAAGGCGCTCGTCTTCGGCGGGCTCGTCGGCTTGATCGCGACGTTTCGCGGGTTCACCAGCGCGCCCACGTCCGCGGGGGTGTCCGCGGCGACGACGTCGACGGTCGTGGTCGCATCGGTGTGCATCCTGCTCTTCGACTACGTGATCACGGCGCTCTGGGGGGTGTGAGCATGACTCGATCACCGTTGCGCGATTTCATCGTCGGGTGCTTCGTGCTCGCGGGGCTCGGCGCGATCGCGTACCTCTCGATCAGCGTCGGCGGACTCTCCTACGGCGGCCCCGGCGGCCTCAACTTATATGCGACCTTCGATCAGACCGGCGGCCTGAAGCCGCGTGCGCCGGTCGTCATCGCCGGCGTCAAGGTCGGGCAGGTGACGTCGATCACGCTCGATCAAAACGCCCGCGCCCGCGTCGACCTGGATCTCGACAAGAGCTTGAAGATCCCGACCGATACGTCCGCCTCGATCGTCACCTCCGGCATCCTCGGCGACCGCTATATCTCGCTCCAGCTCGGGGGCGAGAGCGAGTATCTCAAGCCCGGCGACGAGATCAGCTTCACCGAATCGGCAGTGATTCTGGAACGCTTGATCGGTAAGCTGATTCACAATACGGACACCGCCCCGGCGAAGACGGAAGGCCAATGAGGACCGGATGATCTCGACGCGCATACACGCCGCTCTTCTGGCTGCCCTGATGGCGGCGGTACTCGCCGCTTGCGCGCCGCCGGCCACGCGCGGCATTCACCACGCCGAGGCGCGAGCCGACTACGATCCGCTGCAGCCGATGAATCGCAAAGTGTTCTGGTTCAACGACAAACTCGACGTCTACGTGCTGGAGCCGGTCGCGAAGGGCTGGAACCATGTCGCGTCGAAACCCGTGCAGCGCTCGGTGTCGAACTTCTTCACCAATCTGCGGTCGCCGATCGTGGTCGTGAACGACCTTCTGCAAGGCAAAGTGAAGAACGGCGCCAGCGACGTCGGCCGTTTCGCCGTGAACACGACGATCGGCGTTCTCGGATTCTTCGACCGCGCGACGCCGCTCGGGCTCGAGCAGCACGTCGAAGACTTCGGCCAGACACTCGGGTGGTGGGGCGTGCCGGCGGGGCCGTATCTGGTGATCCCGATCATCGGCCCCTCGAACCCGCGCGACGGCGTCGGCCTATTCGCCGACAGCGCGGCGAGCGTCCTCCCGTGGTTCGTGCAGTGGGAGATTCTGTTCGGCGTCCGTGCGGCCGAGATCGTCAACACCCGGGCGCTGCTGCTGCAGGAGATCGACGAGGCCAAGCAGGCGTCGTTCGATTACTATGTCTTCGTGCGGAACGCGTATTTGCAACGGCGGAACGCGCTCGTGAACGACAGCGTCGGGGGGACGAACCTCGATCAGGAAGAGCTCTATCACCCGGAGATGGGCGGAGGCGGTGACGAGCTCTACCACCCGGAGGACACGCCGTCGGAGAACCAAGGAGGATCGGCCCCGTGACTGGAACTGCCATCGCCATGCCGTTCGTCGCCGTGACGCGGACCCGCTGTGCTGCGGTATTCGTCGTTGCCATCACGTTGCTCGGGCTCCCGCTCTACGCCGCCGCCGGCGGCCCGACGACGGCAAGCGCGTCGGCCGGCGACGCGAACACGCCGCGCGGCGTCGTGCAGGCGACGACCGGCGCCGTCATCAACGTGCTCGCGAACAAGAGTCTCTCGACGGACGAGAAGCGCCACCGCGTCGAGGACATCGTCTACGCGCGCGTCGACTTCGCGACGCTCTCGAAGCTCGTGCTTGCGCGCTCCTGGAACGAGCTCTCCGAGGAGCAACGCAAGCAGTTCATGGAAGAGTTCCGCCAGAACCTCTCCGCCACGTACGGCCGCAACGTCGAGAGCTACAAGAACGAGAAGGTCACGATCATCGACGACCACGCCGAGGCGCGCGGCGACTGGACGGTGCGCACGAAGATCGTCCGCAACGGCGCCGACGACATCGACGTCGACTACCGCCTGCGGCAGATCGACGGCACGTGGAAGATCATCGACATCATCATCGAGAACGTGAGCCTGGTCGCGAACTTCCGCTCGCAGTTCCAGGAAATCATGTCGCAAGGCGGCCCGACGCGCCTCTTGCAGGTGCTGCACGAGAAGAACGAGCGCGGCGAGCCGTTGAAGGCGCCGAAGGCGGCGACCGACAAGTCGTAGGACCCGTTCAGCGCTGGCAGCGCGGACAATAGAATGCGCTCCGGCCGACGATGACCTTCCGACGGATCGCCGTACCGCAGCGGACACACGGCGCGCCGGCGCGCTCGTAGACGCGGAAGCGGTTCTGGAAGTCGCCGGGCTCGCCGCGCTCGTCGCGGTAATCGGCGATCGACGATCCTCGGGCGGCGAGCGCCTCGGCGAGCACGGCGCTCGTCGCGGCGACGATGCGCGCGGCGTCGGCGCGCGCGAGGCGGCTCGTGTGACGCGTCGGGCGTACGCCCGCCGCGAAGAGGATCTCGCTCGCGTAGATGTTGCCGATGCCGACGACGAGCCGTTGGTCCATGAGCATGCTCTTCACGGCGCGTCGCTGCCGCCGCGCGGCGGCGTGCAGGTACGCCGCCGAGAACGCCGCGTCGAGCGGTTCGACGCCGAGCTCGGTGAGCTCGGCGAGCTCGGCCGCGCGGCCGACGCGCATGAGCCCGAAGCGGCGCGGATCGTGGAAGTGCAGGACGCGGCCGTCGTCGAGCGCGATGACGACGTGCGTGTGCAGGCGTCGCGTCGCGGTCGCGGGCAGCACGACCAGCGTGCCGCTCATGCCGAAGTGGACGAGCCACGTCGCCCCGTCGTCGAGCTCGAGGAGGAGGTATTTCGCGCGCCGGCCGACGGTCTCGATACGCCGGCCGACGAGGGCGCGCGCGAACGAGCGCGCGAGCGGCCGCCGCAGACGCCGCTCGTGTACCGTCACCGCGGCGATCCGCCGGCCGACGAGGCTCTTTTCCAGGCCACGGCGGAGGGTCTCGACCTCGGGCAGCTCCGGCATCAGCCGAGGAGAATCACGGACACCGCTACGCGCCCTGCCCGACGTGGCTCTTCGAGGCCGGG
>VBKW01000115.1:0-16297 GCA_005879405.1 Deltaproteobacteria bacterium | reverse complement strand
CGGACACCGCTACGCGCCCTGCCCGACGTGGCTCTTCGAGGCCGGGGACGACCCGCGATCCGCTCGCCTCGAGCGCCGCGGGTGCGCCCCTCCGGCCGCGAGCGCGCGTCCGGCGGCATCGGCGAGGGCGCCGAAGGCGGGCAAGTCGAGCGTCTCGCCGCGCGCGCGCCCGTCGATGCCGGTCGCCGCGAAGATCTCGTCCCACGCGTCCGCCGAGAGCGCGAGGCGCGGCGGCAGCGTCTGCAGCGCGTTGCGCAGCATCTTGCGCCGCTGGTTGAAGGCGGCGCGAACGAGGGCGCGCAGCAGCCCCGGGTCGTCGACCGGGATGCGTGGCGCGAGGCTCAGGCGGACGCGGATGACCTCCGAGGTGACCTGCGGGCGCGGATAGAACGCCGACGGCGGCACCCGAAAGCGGCCGCGCGGCTCGGCGTACAGCTGGAAGAGCAGCGACGGCACGCCGTACGCGCGCGTGCCCGGCCGCGCGAGGAGGCGCTCGGCCATCTCACGCTGCACCATGACGGTCACGTCGGAGAAGATCGCGCGCTCGTCGATGAGGCGGAAGAGAATCGGCACCGCGACATTGTACGGCAGGCTCGCGACCACCTTCACCGTCCCCTCCTGGATGGCCCCGCGGAGGTCGAGCGTGACCGCGTCACCCTCGATGACGCGCGTGTTCGGGACCGCCGCGAGCTTCCGGCGCAGCACCTCGGCGAGCCCGCGATCGTACTCGACGACGTAGAGCCGCGCGGCGCGCGCGGCGAGCGCGTCGGTGAGCGCGCCGAGTCCGGGCCCGATCTCGAGGACCGCCTCGTCCGGCGCGACCTCGGCGAGCGCGATCATCCGGCTCACGACGTTGCGGTCGACGAGGAAGTGCTGCCCGAGGCGCTTCCGCGGCGCGAGCCCTTCTTGCGCGAGCATCGCGCGCGTCTCGGCGGAGAGACCGGTCATGGCTCCGCGTCCGCCGCGTGTGGAAGCGCATCCGGGAGGCCGATCGGCGCCGTCGCCGCGGCGTTCAGCGTCAACGGGTGGCGCTCGCCACGCAGCAAGCGCGCGCGACCCGCATAGCCGATCATGGCGGCGTTGTCGGTGCAGTATGCGAAGCGCGGAAAGAGGACCGTCAAGCCGGCGCGCGCGCCTTCCTCTTCCATCCGTGCGCGCAGCCGCCGGTTCGCGGAGACGCCGCCGGAAACGACCACCGTCTCGAGACCGAGGTCGTGGGCGGCGCGCAGCGTCGGCGCCGCGAGCATGTCGACGATCGCCTCCTGAAACGACGCGCAGACGTCCGCCAGCGGCGCACCGCGCTCCTCGAGCAGATACTGGCGGAGCGCCGTCTTCACGCCGCTGAAGCTGAGATCGTAGGCGCCGCGCTTCAGCGTCGCGCGTGGGAAGCGAATGGCGCGGCGATCGCCGTCGGTGGCGAGGCGGTCGATCTCACGTCCACCCGGGTAGCCGAGGCCGAGCATCTTGGCGCCTTTGTCGAATGCCTCGCCCGCGGCGTCGTCGCGCGTCCGCCCGAGAAGGCGGTACGCACCGACGCCGTCGACGACGTAGAGACTCGTGTGCCCGCCGGAGACCAGGAGGCCGAGATACGGGAACGCGACCGGGCGGTCGAGGAGGATCGCCAGGAGATGGCCCTCGAGGTGGTCGACGCCGACGAATGGCAGGCCGCGCGCGAACGCGATGCCCTTCGCGGCTTGCAGCCCGACGAGGAGCGAGCCGACGAGGCCGGGGCCGTACGTGGCGGCGACGCCCTCGATGTCGTCGAGCGTCACGTGCGCATCGGCGAGCGCGCGTTCGATGATCGGTACGATCGCGAGCACGTGCTGGCGCGACGCCAGCTCCGGCACCACGCCGCCGTAGCGGCCGTGGACGAGGTCCTGCGAGGCGACGACGCTCGACCGGACGCCGTCGGCGTCGAGCACGGCGGCGGCCGTGTCGTCGCAGGAGCTCTCGATCGCGAGCACACGCATCACCGTGCTCCTTGCCCCGCCGCGTCGAGGCGCGCAAGGCCGGACGACGCGTCGGCGTTTTGCGGCCACACGACGAGCGCGCGCGTGTATTCGGCGCGCGCCTCGTCGATGCGGCCGCCGTCCTCGGCGAGGCGGCCGTGGAGCGCATGCGCGCGTCCGAGCCAGTAGGGATTGCCCGCGAAGAGCTGCTCGGCGCGGGCGACGAACGAGCGTGCCAAGCCGGGGTGCCGCGCCTCCGCGTGCGCTTGCGCGAGAAAGTAGTACGCGTACGCGCTGCGCGCGTCGATCGCGACCGCGCGCTCCAACACCTCGATCGCGCGCGCCGGCTCGCCGGCGGCGAGATGCGCGCGCCCCTGCTCGGTGAGCCGCAGCGCCGCCGCCCGCCGCGGCGGCGTCGCACGATCGATCTTCGCGACGAGCGACCCGTCGTCCTCGACCGCGGGCGTCACCGCCGGAGGCGCGATCTCGGGTGGCCGGACGGCCGCACTCTGCACCGGCTCCTCGCGACCGGCGGCACCGTTTGCGCCCGCCGTCGCCGCCTCGTCGATCGGCCCCGCCGCGCCCATGTCGTCCTTCCGCGCCGCTCCCGGGTGTGCGTCGTCCTCCCGCGCCGCCACGCCGCGATCGCCCCCGGCGGCGTGCGCCTCACCGTTGCGCATCGTCGAGCCATCGGCAACGTCCGTCGTCGGCGGCCGGGCGCCACGCGTCGCGGCACACGCGCTCGCGAGCACGACGAGCAAAAGCAACGCGCGCAGCGCGAGCGTCGCGAGCACGCCGCACCACGACGACGCGACGCGCGGGCGGCGGGGAGCGCGACCCGGCGGGGCGATGCGGGGTCGTCGTCTGCACCCGTGGTGCGCAAACCTACCCTCTTGCGCACGTCGGGTGCAGACGATGATCCTGCATCGCCCCGCCGGGTCGCGCTCCCCGCCGCCCGCCCGTCCCGCCCCGTGTTGCGGCGCGATCAGAACCATCGCCGCCACCACGGCTTTCGCTCTTGCGGCTCGGGCGCCGGTGCGGCCGGCGACGGCAACGGCGGTGCCGCAGGCGGAGCCACCGTCGGCGCGTGACGATGCAGCGGGCATTCGATCGCAGGCACGTCGGCGTCGAGAAACGCCTCGATCATACGCTCCGGGCACTCCGTCGTCGCCCGCAGGCCGCTCGCCGGATCGATCTCGACGAGCGTGACGCCGTCGGGCTCCTCGAAGGCGCGCGGCGGCACGTTGGCGGTCGCACGCTTCATGAACTCCGTCCAGATCGGGAGCGCCGCGCGCGCACCCGAGAGCCCCAGCGACTCGCGACGATCGAAGCCGACCCAGACGACCGCGACGACGTCCGGCGTGTAGCCCGCGAACCACGCGTCGCCGTAGTCGTTCGTCGTGCCGGTCTTGCCGGCGGCCGGCGCCGTGAACCCGGCCGAACGGACACCGCGTCCCGTCCCGCGCTCGAGGACGCCTTCCAGAAGATGCGTGACCAGATAGCTCACCTGCGGCGAGACGACGCTCGCGATCGCGAGCGGGCGACCCTCGAGGAGCTGATCGTGCTCGTCGGCGACCTGCTTCACGGCGCGGACCGGCGTCCGTTGCCCTTGGCTCGCCAGCACGGCGTACGCTTCCGCCACGGCGAGCGGCGTCATCTCCACGCTGCCGAGCACCATCGACGGCACGGCCGGCAGCGACCCGGAGACGCCGAGCTGCTCCGCGGTGTCACGAATGCGCGGCAAGCCGATCTCGGACGCGATCCGCGCCGTCGCCGCATTGAGTGACAGCTCGAGGGCGCGCCGGACCGTCACCTCGCCAAGGTACCGCCCCTCGTAGTTCTCCGGCGTCCACACCTGGCCGTCGTAGCTCCACGAGAAGGGCTCGTCCTCGATCCGCGACGTCGGCGTCAGATGCGAGTCGCCGCTGGCCGGATCGAGCGCGGCGAAGTAGACGATCGGCTTGAACACCGAGCCCGGCTGGCGAGCGGCGTCGGTCGCGCGATTGAACTGGCTGACGCCGTAGTCGCGGCCGCCGACCATCGCCTTGATCTCGCCTGTGGCCGGATGGAGCGCGACGAACGCGGCTTGGAGCTGCTCGTCGGGCTCGCGGCCGGCGAGCTGCGGGTATTGGCGCTCGAGCGCCGCGAGCCCCTCGCGCACGCTCGTCGCGGCGATCGCCTGCAAGACCGGATCGAGCGTGGTGAAGATCCGCAAGCCCTCGCCGGTGAGCGCCTCGGCGGGATAGCTCGTCTGCAGCTCGCGGCGGACGAAGTCGACGAAGTACGGCGCGTCGTTCCGGTCTTGTACCGCCGGGCGCAGCACCACCGGCTCGGCGCGTGCCGCCGCGGCCTCGGCGGCGTCGATCGCGCCCCGCTCGAGCATCGCCGCGAGCACGACATCGCGTCGCGCGCGCGCCCGATCGAGGTTGCGATACGGCGAGTACCCGTTGGGCGCGCGGATGATGCCGGCGAGGAGCGCCATCTCGGCGGTCGTGAGGTCGCCGAGCTCTTTGCCGAAGTAGAACTGTGCCGCTTCCGAGACGCCGAAGATGCCTTTCGCGCCGCTCTGGCCGAGGTAGATCTCGTTCAGGTACAGCTGCAAGATCTGCGACTTCGTGTAGCGACGCTCGGCGATGACGGCCATCACGAGCTCGATCGCTTTGCGGCGTAGCGTCCGCTCCTCGCTGAGAAAGAAGTTCTTCATGAGCTGCTGCGTCAGCGTGCTGCCGCCCTCGACGACGCGGCCGGCGCCGACGTTGCGCACGAGCGCGCGGCCGATTCCGCGCCAGTCGATCGCGCCGTGCTCGTAGAAGCGCGCGTCCTCGATCGCGAGCACGGCGGCGACGAGGCGCGGCGGAATCGCGTCGAGCTGGACCACGCGCCGCTCCTGCCACACGCGATCGTAGAGACCGGCGAGCGGCTCCGGCTCGAGCGCGAGGTCGAAGAGCTCGGCGTCGGCCGCGAGATCGCGCATGGTCGCGACGGCGCCGTCGGCGATCTCGATCCGGACCGGACGTCCCGGCTCCGGATGCAGGGGATACGGGAACGCGCGCAGGAAGAGCTCGAGCGCGCGATCGCCTGCGTCGCGCCGTACGTCGCCGCGGACGCGCACCGGCCCCGACACCTCGCGGTAGCCGAGGCGTCGGAGGCGCGCCAGGAGATCCGCGGCGGTCAGCCGCATGCCCGGGTAGACGACGAACGAGTCGGCATACACTCGCGCCGGCACGTCCCACGGACGACCGCTGAACTTATCGACGACCGTGCGCTCGAGCGTCCGGTACCGCGGGTACGCCGTGACGACGCCGGCCACGACCGCGACCGCCATGATGGCGATCGCGATCGCGACGACGGCTCGACGGCGGCTCAAGCAGCGGGCTTCAGGGCGAGGAAGATCGTGTTGTCGCCGCGCCGCACGAGCAGGAGGACGTTCTTTCCTTTCTCGCTCGTCCGCAGCGCTTTGCGGTAGTCGTCGACGTCCTCGATCGCTTGGCGATTCACCTCGAGAATGATGTCGCCCCGCCGGAGACCCGCGTCCTCGGCCGAGCTGCCGGACTCGACCGCGGTCACGACGACGCCCTTCAGCTCGGGCACGCCGAGGTTCTGCGCGATCTCCGGGGTCAGCGTCTGCACCGTCAGGCCGAGCTTCTCGCTGTCGTTCTTGCCCGCCGTCGCGATCTCCTCGTCCTTCAGCTCGGCGATCGTGACCGTGAACTCCTTCGTCTCCTTGTCACGCACCACCTTGACGGTGACCTGTTTGCCGATCGGCTCGCGCGCCACCATGAGCGGCAGCTCGTTGGACTCGCGCACCGGACGCCCGTCGAATTCGACGATCACGTCGCCGACCTTCAGACCGGAGGCGGCGGCCGGCCCGTCCTTCACGACGTCGGCGACGAGCGCGCCGCGCGCCTCGGGCAGAGCGAGCGACTCCGCGATCTCCGGCGTCACCTTCTGAATCAGGACCCCGAGCCAGCCGCGGGTGACCTTCCCCTTCTCCTTCAGCTGCGGGATCAGCTCCTTGGCGAGATTGATCGGCACCGCGAAGCCGATACCGATGTTGCCGCCGGTGCGACTGAAGATCGCCGAGTTGATGCCGACGACCTCGCCGCGGAGATTGATGAGCGGACCGCCGGAGTTGCCCGGATTGATCGCGGCGTCGGTCTGAATGTAGTCGTCGTAGTTGCCGGCGCCGATGAAGCGTCCCTTGGCGCTCACGATGCCGGCGGTGACCGTGTGATCGAGCCCGAAGGGGTTCCCGATCGCCATCACCCATTCGCCGACCTTCAGGCTATCGGAGTCGCCGAGCGTGACTGCGGTCAGATCGGCGGCGTTCTCGATGCGCAGCAGCGCGATGTCGGTCTTCGCGTCCTTGCCGACGACGGTCGCCTTGAACTCTTTGCCGTTTCCGAGACGGGTCGTGATCTCGTCGGCGTTCTCGACGACGTGATTGTTGGTGAGGATGAATCCCTCGATGTCGATGATGAAGCCGGATCCGAGGCTCCGCTGGCGAAACGCGTGCGGCTGCGGCTGCTGCTTCGGCGACGGCCCGAAGAAGTGCTCGAACGGCTCGCCGAACTCGCGCGGATCGCCCTCGCCGAAGGGCCACTGTGGTCCGCCGCCCGGCCCGCCGCCCGGCCCGTGGAACTGCGGCAGCTCCATCGTCTGCTTGCCTTGCGAGCTCGTGGAGATGTTGACGACGACCGGGCTCAGGCGCTCCGCGAGCGACGCGAAGTCCGGCACGACCGTGAGCGGCGCCGGAGCGGGAGCGACTTGCCCCTCGCTGGTGACGACCGCGGCCGCGGCCGCGGGCGAGCGCTGCGCAGTGGGCTCACCGGCGATCACCGGCGCCGCGGGCGGGCGCGCCGACGTCGGCGCGTTCGCCCGACCGAGCCAAATCGTCGCGCCGATACCGATGATGATGCCGACCACGAGCGTGACGAGCGCTCCTCTGATCGTACGAACCGCCATTCATACCCCCCAATTGCGTGGAAAGCCGCGTGGAATGCCGGCGTGCGTCGCCGCTGCTACCGTGTTCGTGACACCTCGACGTAGCGCATCCGGAGGTCGTACAGCACCTCCCCGAGGAGTTGCTCCTCGGCGGCGTCGAGGTTCCCCTTGGTCTTGTCGCGGAGGATGCCGAGGAGATCGATCATCTGCTTCGCGGCGGGAAGATCGTGCATGACGCGCTGGTCCACCGGATCGGGAATCTCGCCCAGGTGCATCAACGCCTGCGTCGTGAGACCCATGACGAACGTACTGAAGCTCATCTCGCCGAACGCCGCCGCATCACCGACGTGCTCGGAGCCGACACCTGGCGTCGCCGACGCCGCCCCGACGCTGGAGGTCGCGCCGTGGCCGTGCGCCGCGGCCTCGTCTCCTGCCGCGAACGACGCGTCGCCCGCTGCGACCGACTCGCCGCGCGCATCCTTCTCCGTCGCCTCGTCGCGGCGCTCCTCGGTGTCGACGAACCGGCGCCGGTCCTGCACCTTGAAGCCGCGGCTCTCCTGCTGCTCGTCGTCCTTCGCCATGCTCACCTGCGCTGCCCGAGCTGGCTCGCGATCTGCTCGAGACGCGCGATGCGCTGCTCGAGCGGCGGATGCGTGCTGAAGAGGTTCTGCAGCGACACGCCGTGGAGCGGGTTGACGATGAAGAGGTGCGCCGTTGCCGGGTTCGCAGGCAGCGGGATGCGCTCGGAATACGCCGAGATCTTGCGCAGCGCGGACGCCAGCGCCTCCGGCTCACGGCTGACGCGCGCGCCGGTCTCGTCCGCCTGGAACTCCCGCGAGCGCGAAATCGCCATTTGAATGAGCATGGCGGCGATCGGCGCCAGAATCAGCGTGAAGAGGAGACCGAGACCGCTCCCGCCGCCCTCGCGATCGTCACGGCTGCCCATGCCGCCGAAGATCAGGCTCCAGCGCGCCATGTTCGCGAGCATCATGATCGCGCCGGCGAGCGTCGCCGCGATCGAGCTGATGAGGATGTCGCGGTTCGTGACGTGCGCCAGCTCGTGCGCGATCACGCCCTCGAGTTCCTGCGCGTCGAGTAACCGGCGAATGCCGGCGGTCACGGCGACGGCCGCGTGCTCGGGACTGCGCCCGGTCGCGAACGCGTTCGGCGAGTCGGTCGGGATCAGATAGAGCCGCGGCATCGGAATGTGATTCTTCAACGCCAGCCCGTGCACGATCCCGTAGAGCTCGGGATCGTCCGACTGCCCGATCGGTTGGCCGCGGTACATCGCGATCACGATCCGATCCGAGAACCAGTAGCTGCCGATGTTCATCACGGCGGCGAAGACGAGCGCGATCATCGCGCCCTGCCCGCCGCCGAGCATCTGACCGATCCACACGATAAGACCGGTCAATGCCGCCAGAAGAATCGTCGTTTTGATGGTGTTGTTCACCTTGGACCTCGTCGACGCGCGACGCGAGGCGCCGCGCGTCTGATGTCACGATATCCGCCGGGGCGGTCGCTTTCCAGCAGGGCTAAGTCCGCGAGGTCAGAGTGTCAAGAAGATCGCCGCCGGGGCGATGGAGGAACCCGGCCATCGCCGCAGCCCGTAAGAGTGGTCACGATCCGCGCCACGAGGTCCGTCTCGGCGACACCCGCCCAGTGGAGTGCCGCGAGGCTGCCGCCGAGGGGACGCCACCGGGCGGCGCGCGTCGGACCGAAGAGCACGGCGCCGCGGCGCGCGAGGAGGCCGGCCAGGTGGCTCATCCCCGAGTCGTTCCCGATGTACCACGGCGCGCTCGCAATCAGCGCCGCGGCGTCGCGAAGGTCGAGATGCGCCGCGATCTCGTGTCCGGTCGCGCGCCACCACCCGACGTCGTTCTCTTCGGCGGGTCCGAGGAGGACGACCGTCTCGCCACCACGCTCGTGCCAGGCGTCGGCGACGGCGCGGAAGCCTTCCGCCGTCCAACGTTTCGCTCGTGAGCCGGCGCCTGGATGGAGCACGAGCGCGCGCGGACGCGAGGGCGCCGCCGCGCCGGCGAGCCAATGCGCGCCGACGCGCGGCATCGGCGCCGGCTCGACGCCGAGCGCGCGCGCGTAGGCGATCGTCGCGTGCACGTCGCCGTCGCCGCGCTCGACGCGATGGCTCCGAACGTCGTCGACGCCGAGCGCGCGCGCGTGACGCCGTACCGTGTCGTATCGACCGCGGCCCCGAAGAGCGACGCGATCGCGGCGCCGTCGGCGGCGGGCCCCTGCGGTCCCGGAAGAATCGCGCGCGCGAGGTCGGCGAGCACACGCCGCACGCTCAGCTCGATTCGCTGCCCCGCAGCCCGCAGCGCTGCGAGCGCGGGCACGAGGAGGATCAGATCACCGAGCGCGCCCGGAAACACGACGAGAGCGCGTGCATCGCGCGGCGCCGTACTGCGCGCGCATGAGTTACTACCGCGCGCGCTCATCGCGTTGACTCTTCTTCGAAGCGGCGGTTATCATCGCCGTCCTCATGCCGTTCACCGCGCGCGTTGCCGATTCGCCGCTCGATCTCATCACGGCGACGCCGGTCGTACGGTTGAACCGCATCGTGCCGAAGGGCAGCGCCGAGGTGTGGGCGAAGCTCGAGTCGTTCAATCCCGGCGGCAGCGTGAAAGACCGCATCTGCCGCGCGATGGTGGAGGCCGCCGAGCGCGACGGCCGCCTGCGTCCGGGCGCGACGATCATCGAGCCGACGAGCGGCAACACCGGCATCGGCCTCGCGCTCGTGTGCGCGGTGAAGCGCTACAAGCTGATCCTCACGATGCCCGACACCATGAGCGAGGAGCGCCGGAGCCTGCTCACGGCCTACGTCACCCCGGACACGCGCGGCATGCACGGCGCCATCCGCAAGGCGGAGGAGATTCTCTCCGAGCATCCCGACTACTTCATGCCGCAGCAGTTCTCCAATCCGGCGAACCCCGAGGTCCATCGCCGCACCACCGGCCCGGAGCTGCTGCAGCAGTTCGAGCGCATCGACGCGTTCGTCGCCGGCGTCGGCACCGGCGGCACGATCACCGGCGTTGGCGAGGTGCTGAAAGACCGGATGCCGCGGGTGCGCATCGTCGCCGTCGAGCCGGCGGCGTCCGCGGTGCTGTCGGGTCGGGAACCGGGCTTCCACAAGATCCAAGGCATCGGCGCCGGATTCGTGCCGGAGATCCTCAATACCGAGATCTACGACCACGTCGTCCCGGTGTCGGACGCCGACGCGGCCGCGTGCACGCGCCGACTCGCGCGTGAGGAAGGCCTCCTGGTGGGGATCTCGGCAGGCGCGGCGTGCGTCGCGGCGCTCACCGTCGCGCGCGAGCTCGGCTCCGGCGCGACGGTGGTGACGATGTTTCCCGATACCGGCGAGCGCTATCTCACGACCGATCTCTTCCACGCCGAGGGAATCTAGCATCATGATCGGGGTCTCGCTCGAGCCGGCGCTCGACGCCAAGCTGGCGCGGCTGCACGCCTGGCTCGCGGCGCTGCCGAGCGCGCTCGTCGCGTTCTCCGGCGGCGTGGATTCGTCGCTGCTCCTGCGCGTCGCGCACGACGCGCTCGGCCCGCGCGTGACCGCGCTCACCAGCGTCTCGCCGACGAACCCCGAGGAGGATACCGCAGCCGCGGTCGCGCTCGCGCGTGCTCTCGGCGTAGCGCACGTCATCATCCCGTCGAACGAGCTCGAGATCCCGCGCTACGCCGCAAACCCGACGAATCGCTGTTACCTGTGCAAGGATCGCCTGTACGACATCTCCGCCACGGAGGCGCGTCGGCGCGGCCTCGACGTCATTCTCGACGGCGTCAACGTCGACGATCTCGGCGACTACCGCCCGGGGCTGCGCGCTGCCGAGGAGCATCGCGTCCGCCATCCGCTCGTCGAGGCCGAGCTGCACAAGGCCGAGCTGCGCGCCATCAGCCGCGCGCTCGGACTCGCGACGTGGGACAAGCCCGCGAGCCCGTGTCTCTCGTCGCGGTTCCCGTACGGCACCGAGATCACGCTCGATCGGTTGCGCATGGTCGCGGCCGCCGAAGCGTCGCTGCGGGCGCTCGGATTCCGCGACGTGCGGGTCCGCTTCCACGGCGACGTCGGGCGCGTCGAGATCGGCGCCGACGAGCTCGCCCGACTCGACGACGCGCGTCTTCGTGAGGCGGCGATCCGCGGCGTGCGCGATGCGGGATTCCGCGACGTGACCATCGACCCGCGCGGCTTTCGCTCGGGCAGCTTGAACGAGGGCGTCGTCGGTCGCGAGATCGTCTGAGCGTTGCCCGCTCACAGCCGCAGATGCGGGAACCCGGCGACGATCGCCTCGGCCCAGGCGAGATCGTCGGATGTGGTGATCTTGCGATTCAGGTGGCTCGAAGGGACGACGCGGACCGGAACGCCGAGGCGCTCGACCAACGCCGCGTCGTCGGTGTCGACGATGCCGGAGCGCGCCGCTTGGGCGTGGGCGCGGCGGAGGAGATCGGCGCGAAAGACTTGCGGTGTCTGCGCGAGCCAGAGATCGGCGCGCGGCACGGTCGCGGTGACGCGCTCTCCCGCGGTGCGCTTCACGGTGTCGGCGACCGGCGTCGCGAGGAGCGCGGCGCCGTCGGCACGCGCCGCCGCAATGCACGCGGCGACGGCCGTCGGCTCGACGAGCGGCCGCGCGGCGTCGTGGACGACGACGAGCTCGGTCTGCGCGTCGACGGCGGCGAGGCCGGAGGCGACCGAATGCTGCCGCTCGTCGCCCGCGTCCGCGAGGTGGAGCGGGATACCGAGCGGCGCGAGGAGGGCCTGGCAGCGCGCGTGCTCCTCGCGCGGCGCGACGACGATCAGGCGCGTCAACCCCGCGATCGTCGCCATGCGCCGCGCCGACCAGACGAGGAGCGGCACGCCGGCGAGCGGCTGGAATTGTTTCGGGACGTCGCCGCCGAACCGCAGGCCGCGGCCGCCGGCCACGAGGATCGCCTCGATCATGGCAAAAAAAAGGCCGGGCGAGCGCCCGGCCTTGCGATGAGATGCGGGGCTCGCACGCGCGAGCTCAGTGCGCGAAGATGGTCTTCAGCTCTTCCATGATCTTGTCCTCGGAATGCGACTTCGCGATCGCGAGCTCTTTCACGAGCAGATTGCGGGCGGTGTCGAGCATCTTGCGCTCGCCGAACGACAGCTCCTTGTCGCCCTTCAGCACGAACAGATCGCGCAGCACCTTCGCGATCTCCAGCACGGAGCCGGTCTTGATCTTCTCGGTGTACTCGCGGTAACGCCGGTTCCACGTCTGCTGGTCGATCTCCACCTTCTTGTCTCGCAGGATCTTGTACACTTTCGCGACCATGTCGCGGCCGATGATCCGGCGCAGCCCGACGCTGCCGACGTTCTCGGTCGGGATCATGATCGTCATGTCGCTATCGAGAATGCGCAACATGTAGAATTTCTTGGCGGTTCCCGAGATGGTCTTGCTCTGGATGCTCTCGATCACCCCCACCCCGTGGGCGGGGTACACGACCTTCTCGCCAACCTTGAACACATCAGGCATGAACGTCCTCCGATAAAGAGACAGAAAACAGCGTTCTTTAGATTAGCGCAAAAATCACGGATCGTCGAGCGTGCCGATCCAGTCGCCGATGTCGGCGACGCCGCGCGCCGCCAAGCCCTGCGCTAGCTCGCGCGCGATCCGCGCGGTCGCCGTCGGATCGACGAACGACGCCGTCCCGATCTGTACCGCACGCGCGCCGACGAGCAGGAACTCGAGGGCGTCGTCGCCCGTCGTGATGCCGCCGATACCGATCACCGGGATGCGCACGGCCCGTACCGTGTCGTGCACCATACGCAGCGCGACCGGCTTGATCGCCGGGCCGGAGAGGCCGCCGGTGCGGTTCGCGAGGATCGGTCGGCGACGATCGAGGTCGATCGCCATGCCGACGAGCGTGTTGATCAAGCACACCGCGTCCGCGCCTTCCTCTTCGGCGATACGCGCGAAGACCGTCACGTCGGTCACGTTCGGCGAGAGCTTCACCCACAGCGGCAGCCGCGAGCTGCGCCGCGCCGCGCGCACGACCTCGCGCGTCAGCTGCGGATCGGTGGCGATGATCCGTCCCCACTCGCGCTTGTTCGGACTCGAGATGTTCACCTCGAGCGCGGCGATGCCCTCCGCCTCCGACAGGCGGCCCGCCACTTCGCCGTACTCCTCCGGCACATTGCCCCAGAAGTTCGCGACGACGGCGGTGCCGCTCGCACGCAGCCGCGGAAGCTTGGTCTCGACGAACGCCCGGACGCCGATGTTCTGCAGCCCGATCGCGTTCATCATGCCGGCGGCGGTCTCGACGAGGCGCGGCGCCGGGTGGCCGGCGCTCGGCTCGAGCGAGAGCCCCTTCACGACGATCGCGCCGAGCGCGGCGAGATCGGTCACCCCGGCGAACTCGACGCCGTAGCCGAACGTCCCGGAGGCGGCGATCACCGGATTCTTGAGCGTCAGGCCGCCGCCGACGTCGACGCGCAGGCGTGGAGCGCCCGGCTCAGCCACGCGGCAGCGCGAGACGCATGATCAACGCGTCCTCACCACACCCGTAATAGTTGCGACGGACTCCGACCTCGTGGAACCCGAAGGAGGCGTAGAGGCGTCGCCCCGCCTCGTTGCTGCGGCGCACCTCGAGCGTGACCGCGTCGGCGCGACGACGCTTCGCCTCGCGCAGCGCCTCGCCGACGAGCAGCGTGCCGATGCCGCGGCCGCGATGGGCGAGATGGACGGCGACGTTCAACACGTGGATCTCGTCGGCGACGAACCAGCGACAGAGATAGCCGACGATCGGCTCGTCGGCGCCGCCCGCCGGACGGACGACGAGGATGCGCGAGAACGGGATGCGGAGCTCTTGCAGAAAGAGCGCGCTGCTCCACGGGTTGGCGAACGAGCTGCGCTCGATCGCGAGGACTTGTCGCAGGTCCTGCGGGCGCATCTCCGTGAACGTCCAGTGCCCTGCTCCTGCGTGCACCGCGCCGGGGTTCGCCACCATCGTTCTCGAGCTCGCGGCGCCGCGCGCCGTCCGTCGCGACTGCATCATGACGCGCCGGGAGCGCCGATGGACGTTACTTCACCAGGACGACTTCGAGCGTCTTGTCGCGATATCGATGCTTGAAGCCGCGCACCGGGCTCGCGAGCGCGATGCGCGTCGTGAAATCCGGTGGGAAGGACGGCGCACCCGACGCGACCTTCCGCACCTGCGGATCACCGACCTTGCCGCGCACGACGAACGAGCCGTTCGTGAGCGCGAGATCGTATTCGTAATCCGGCATCTCGTCCGGAATCCCGAGCTCCTCCTTCACCGACGACGACGTGACGCGCTGCGGAAATTCCAGCCGCAGCAGGTAGCCGGCGCCGACGTCCTCGAGCTTGTACACCTCACCGTAGCGCCGCTGCCGATCGCGCTTCTCGTCGAACTGTCCGTCGTAGAAACCGTCGAACGCAATCGTCCCGCTGTCGCGCGTCCGCGACGTGCGGGCGAGCGGCACCGCGAGCGGCAGCAGCAGCGGACCGTAGAACGCCGGCCCGAGCGTCATGTCCTCGGTAGGGACGCCGCCGAAGAGCCCGTCGCGGAGCCGCCACATCGTCTCGGCGGCGGCGATGACGACGCCCCAGAAGATGAGCGGGTCGAACTTCAAGCTGAACACCTGGCGATGCATCAGCAGCGCGCCGACGACGCCGAGCAGCGCCGGATAGAGGAAAAAATTCACGAGGACGTTCATCGCCGTCGCACCGGCGGCGCTGAAGACGGCGCGATCGCCCGCGGCCTCCTCGAGACGTTTCTTGGTCGCGTGCGGCAGCGCGCCCAAGACCGGCAGCAGCAGCGGGCCGACGAGGCGCGCGACGAGACCGCCACCGCTGCGCGCGCGGCGCAGACGCTCGAGGATGTCGTCGAACTCATCGGGGAGCTCGCCCGGGAACTGCTTCGCGACCGCGGGCGCCTTGGGCGCAGACGGGGGCGGCTTGACGGCTTTCTCGACGCGTCCGCCCGGCTTCGCGGTCGCCGCGGCGGCCTTGGCGGGAGCCACCGCGACCGCCGCGGGTTTCGGCGCCGCAGCGGCTGCGACCGGAGCATCGGCGGCGGGCGCCGCGGGTGCAGCGGTCGCCGGCGCGGCGGCCGCACCGTCCTTGCGGAATCGCGACGGGAAGTCGGCGGTGAAGGTGACCTCGGGATGCAGCTCGCGGGCGCGGGCGAGCAGTTGCTCCTCGGTCTCGGGGATCTTCGGGTCGGGCACGCAGCAATCGACCGGACACACGGCGGCGCAGGCCTCGTGATCGAAGAAGCCGACACATTCGGTGCACTTCTCGGGAACGATGTAGAAGATGTCGTTCGAGATCGCGGGGTGTGTGACGCCGTTCAGCTCCCACTCGACGCCGCCCTGGTAAATGGCGGTGTTCGGGCACTCGGGCTCACACGCGCCGCAGTTGATGCACTCGTCCGTAATGACCGTCGCCATTCAGATGGGTCCTTTCCCGCGTTCGAGGGATTAGCGATGATCTTGCTTCGATCCGCCTGAACTGTCAACGAAATCGCTCGCCGTCGGAGCGGTCCGGTGGTGCGGTCCTGCGCCGCGATTGGGCCGCGAAATTGCCTGCGCGTGCCTCGGTATGGTAATTCCGCGCCGGCTTGGGGGGTGCAGTGGGGAGGAGGCGGTCGGCGCGAGGACTCGTGGTCGTGGTCGCGGCGGTGAGCGTCGTCGGGACAGCCACCGTCGCCCGGGCGGCATCGGCGCTCGTCGATCTCCTCGACGGCGCCACCCTCGAGCAGGCCGCGCCGTCGACCGAATGCACGCCCGGCCAAGCGCTGGCCCTGCTCCTGGTGGAGGTGGTGCGCGAACGCATTGCCGCCGGCGCGCTCGCGTACTCGACAGACGTGCCGGTCGTCGCTGTCGGCGGCGATCCGGGCGTCTCGCTTGCCCCCCATGCGCAGCTGCCGGTCGGCGAGCTCCTGCAGCTCGTCCTCCTCGCGCAGTCACGATCGGCGATCACGACGCTCGCGGCGGCGGTCGGCCCGGGATGGGAACACGCCCGCGCGCGCGTGCGAAGGACGGCGACGCGCCTCGCGCTGCACGCGACGACGGTGCCCGACGAATGGCCCGGCGAGGCGCCGCCGACGACGGGGGCGAGACGTGCTCCCCGCGCACACACCACGATCGGCGACCTCGCGCGAATTGCGGGTGCGGTCGCCGGAGACGGCGAGATCCGCCGTCGCTTGGCGCTCGACGGCGCACCGATCGCGAACGGGGCATTGATCGTGCGCGCGACGGATCCGCTGATTGCGCGCGTCACCGCAGCGCGCTCGACGGCGCCGGCAGGGCACGCGGGACTGCTCGGCGGTGAGTCGCCCACGGCGATCACGATCGGCGAGCACGACGGTCTCGTCCTGCTCGCCGTTGC
>VBKW01000467.1 GCA_005879405.1 Deltaproteobacteria bacterium | reverse complement strand
TCGTGTTGCTCAGGCTCGCGGAGAATCGCGGCAAAGGCCGCGCCGTCGTCGCCGGCGTCATGGCGAGTCGTGGCCGCGTGATCGGGTTCATCGACGCCGATCTCCCGTACACGCTCGCGAATCTCGACGAAGCAGTGCGCCTCGTGACAACCGGCGGCGCCGACGTCGCCCTCGGCGCCCGCGATCTCCCCGAGTCGTCGTACGACCCGTCGTATCCGCTGGTGCGCCAGATCGCCGGCCGGACGTACGCGAAACTCGTGCGTATTGCCCTCGGACTACCGTTCGGCGAAACCCAGTGCGGCCTGAAAGCCTTCCGGCGCGAGGCTGCTCGCACGCTCTTCCCGCTGCTGACCATCGATGGCTATGGCTTCGACGTCGAGCTGGTCTATCTCGCGTACACCCGTGGCCACCGCATCGCGCGTTTTCCGGTCACGCTGTCGCATCGCCACGAGTCCCGCGTCCGTTTGGTCCGCGATTCCGTCCGCCTCTTCGCCGACCTCTGGCGCGCCCGCCCCGCGGCGCGCCGCATTCCGATTCTTTGCGCGCGCCGCTCCGTTTGGTAGCCTCGCCCGGTGATCGATCTGAGCGTCGTAATCCCGGTCCTGAACGAGCGCGAGAACGTCGAGCGGTTGCTGCCGCGGACGGCGCGCGTCCTCGACGACGTTGGCTGCACATATGAGCTCATCGTCGTCGACGGCGGCTCGCATGAGGGGACGGAAGAGGCGGCGCGCGCCGCCGGCGCACGGGTGTTTCGGCAGCAGCTGCCGGGCTACGGCGGCGCGCTGCGCGAGGGTCTGGCGGCGGCGAAAGGCGCGTTCATCCTGACGCTCGACGCCGACCTGTCGCACGACCCGGACTTCATCGTGAAGCTCTGGCGCGCGCGCACCCGCGGCGACGTGGTGATCGCGTCGCGGTATGTGAAGGGCGGCGTCGCGTACATGCCGCGCAGCCGCCTCGTGTTGTCGCGCATCCTGAACGTGTTCTTCGCACGCGGACTCGGCCTCCCCGTTCGCGATTTGTCGAGTGGGTTTCGGCTCTATCGCGCCGCCGCCGTGCAGAATCTCGCGCTCGAGGGGACGAACTTCGAGGTGCTCGAGGAGATTCTGGTCAAGGCGCACGCGGGCGGCTGGCGCCTCGTCGAGATCCCGTTCACGTACTACCCGCGCGACCGCGGCAGCTCGCACGCACGCGTCGTCGCCTTCGGGCTCGATCTGCTGCGCGCGTTCTTTCGTCTCTGGAAGCTGCGCAACTCGATCGAGTCGGCCGACTACGACGAGCGCGCGTTCTACAGCATCATCCCGCTGCAGCGCTGGTGGCAGCGCCGCCGCCATCAGGTCATTTGCGAATGGGCGCGCGGCGCCGGGAAGACGCTCGACATCGGCTGCGGGTCGAGCATCATCCTCCAATCGATCAACGACGTCGTCGGGCTCGACATCCTGCACAACAAGCTGCGCTACATGCGCCGCTACGACGTGCCGCTCGTGCGCGCGTCGATCTTCGCGCTCCCCGTCGTCGACGCGCGCTTCGACTGCGTCGTCTGCTCGCAGGTGATCGAGCACATTCCGTACGACGACGTGATCTTCACCGAGCTCGCGCGCGTGCTGCGGCCGGGCGGCCTCTTGATCCTCGGCACCCCCGACTACGCGACGATCGGCTGGCGCACGATCGAGCCGCTCTACGGTTTCTTCGCGCCCGGCGGCTACAAGGACGAGCACATCACGCACTACACGCGCGAGGATTTGATCGCGACCTGCCGCCGTTTCGGCTTCGACCTCGAGGACGTCGCCTACGTGTTCCGCAGCGAGCTCGTCCTGGCGCTGCGCAAACGCGCGGTCGCCGCGCCGACGGCCGACATCGAGCAGCGGGATTCCGCGGCGCTCAGCGCGGCTGTCCACACCGTGCGCAGCTGAGCGTCACCAGCCGAGCTTCTCGCCCCAGTACACGCCGAGCGCGTTTGACAGCGCGGAGAATTCCAGCAGAAACGTCACCGCTGCGCGCCGCGCTTCGGCGAGGCCGAGCGCGACGAGAATGATGCCGTACGGGAGCGCGTCGAGTAGGTAGCGGTACCCGAACTGCACCCAGCCCTGATAGAAGTACGGGAAGAGCGCCGCCGCCGTCAGCACGACCGCGAGCCAGAGCAGCCGCACGGTCCGCTCGCGCCAGGGCGCGAGGAACGCGTAGAGCAGGATGGGGCTCGTGAGCAGGATCGAGAGCCCTTCCGGCGACGGCTTCAGGAACGGGAAATCGTCGATCCATTCCCATCCGCGGAAGATCGAGATGTAGAGGTGGCGCGGTAGGTAGTGCCAGTCGTACCACCCGTAGGTGCGGTTCGCCATGTACACCTGGGCGGCGACGCCGTACCCGGTCTCGAACGGTTTCCCGAAGCGGATGAAGTTGAGGCCGAACTCGATCCCGAGGACCAGCGCAAGGCCGACGCCGAAGAGCACGGCGCGGCCGAATGCGTTCCCGTCGAAGAAGGCGCCGAGGCCGCGCTTCGTCGTGTGGCGGTCGATCAAGAGCAGCACGAGCGCAGGTGCCGCCGTCCCGACGTTCACGCGCGAGAGAATCGCGAAGCCGAATGCGGCGCCGACGAGGACGCTACGGCCGCGACGGAACACCTCGCGCAACGCGAGCAGGAGAAAGAGCTCGACGCAGAGATGCGAAAGAAACCACGTCGTGCCGATGATCGCCGTGTACCAATTCACGGTCCCGAAGGCGAAGATCAGCGAGCCGAGCGCCGCGCGTCGCGGCCCGACGCCGACGTCGTGGAGGAGGAGCCAGCAGAGCGCCGCGTTCAGCCCCGCGAGGCCCATGCTGAACACGTTCTGGTTGAACGCCGTTCCCCACCACCAGACGAACGGTACGAGGAGGATCGCCGGCGTCGGGCCGAACGGCGAATGGATCTTGCCGTTCACGGTGATCCAGTCGTGGTAGTGCGGCGGGTAGCCCTGGACCCAGGTGCGGCCGTGGAGCCACGCGTCCGCGACGTACACGTGATGCTTGTACGCGTCGGGGACGCGCGGGTTCGAGGCGTAGAGGAGCAACGTCACACCGATGAAGATCGCGAGCGCCGCGAGCCGCCGAGAGCCGGTCATTGGCGCGCGATCATATCGGTGTCGTCTGACGCGGGCAAAACACCGACGCGATACGCGCGCCGCGTGTCGCGCGATTTACGATTGGACTCGCTCTCCGGCCGATGTTAAGTCCCTCCGACCGTGACTCCGACAGTGCGATTGCCGAGCCTCTCCGCGTTCTTCCCGGCGTACAACGAGGAGCGCAACGTGCCGGTCATGGTCGAGCGCATGACCGCGGTGTTGCCACGCGTCGCCGACGATTACGAGATCATCGTCGTGGACGACGGCAGCGCCGACCGGACGGGCGCCGTCGCCGACGAGCTCGCGGCGCACGATCCGCACGTGCGCGCCGTGCATCACCCGGTGAATCGCGGCTACGGCGGCGCGCTGAAATCCGGATTCGCCGCGAGTCGCAAGGCGTACGTGTTCTTCACCGACGGCGACGGCCAGTTCGACGTCGCGGAGATCGAGTGTTTGTTGCCGTTCGTCCCCGAGTACGACGTGGTCGTCGGCTACCGGCTCGACCGCGTCGAGGGTGGCTTACGGAAGCTGAACGCGGCCCTCTGGAACGCCCTCGTGCGCGGTCTCTTCCGCATCCCGGTCCGCGACGTCGACTGCGCGTTCAAGCTCTTCAAGCGCGAGGTCTTCGACGTCATCCGCATCGAAGCCGAGGGGGCGATGATCAGCACCGAGATGCTCGCCCGCGCCGTGCGCGCGGGCTTCCGCGTACACGAGGTCGGCGTCCATCACTTCGAGCGCCGGCACGGGAAGCCGACGGGCGCAAACCCGCTCGTGATCCTGCGCGCGTTCTACGAGCTCTTCAAGCTGTACCGCCGGATCACGACCGAGGGGTCGCCGGCGCGCGCGTAGACGCCGACGCCCAGGACGCTCACGAGCGGCGACGGTTCCCCACGCCGGCGCGGGCCGTCAAAACGAGCAATCGCCCCCGGTGCACTTGCTGAAGTTCAGCGTACAGTTCGGATTGCACGACAGCGTTCCGCCCGCGTCGGTGCAGAAATCCTCGCACGTGCAGACGTCCTCGAAGCACCCGCTGTTGTCGATCGCGTTCTTGTCGCACTCCTCGTCGCCCTCGACGATGCCGTTGCCGCACACGGGGGCCGACGTCGGCGTCGGCGTCGGAGTCGCTCCGTCGATCGTCGATGGCGAGGCTCCTGGCGTCGACGGCGCCGCCGTTGCCGTCGCGCCGCTGGTCCGGACGGGTGTCGGCGTCCGCGCCGGCGTCGGGCTCGTGCTGGTGTCGGGATCGACCTCGT
>VBKW01000117.1 GCA_005879405.1 Deltaproteobacteria bacterium | reverse complement strand
CCTTCACGAGCGGCGGCCCGCCGAGAAAGATCGTCCCTTGGTTCTCGACGATGACGGTCTCGTCGCTCATCGCCGGCACGTACGCGCCACCCGCCGTGCACGACCCCATCACGATCGCGACCTGCGGAATCCCTTCCGCCGACATGCGCGCCTGATTGAAGAAGATGCGGCCGAAGTGCTCGCGGTCGGGGAAGACCTCCGCTTGCAGCGGCAGGAAGGCGCCGCCCGAGTCGACGAGGTAGACGCACGCGAGGCGGTTCTCGAGCGCGATCTCCTGCGCGCGCAGATGCTTCTTCACGGTGATCGGGAAGTACGTGCCGCCTTTCACCGTCGCGTCGTTGGCGACGATCACCGCCGGGCGGTCGTGGATCATGCCGACGCCGGTGACGATGCTCGCACCGGGCGCGTCACCGCCGTACATGCCGTGCGCCGCGAGCGGCGACAGCTCGAGGAACGCCGTCCCCGGGTCGAGCAGCGCGTCGACCCGATCGCGGGCGACCAGCTTCCCGCGCTCGGTGTGCCGCGTCCGCGCCGCGTCGCCGCCGCCGGCGCGCGCAGCCGCGACGCACGCGCGGAGCTCGGCGACGCGCGCGCGCATGGCATCGGCGTTCTCGCGGAACTCGGCGCTGTCGGTGCGGATGCGGCTCTCGAGACGGGGCGTGCTCATGGTCGCCGGACATACCCGGACGCGCCCCGCGTTTCCACCGACGGTCGCGCGGCGCCCTGGATCGCCGCGGCGTTTTGATTCGCGCCGCCCGCGCGGCATGCTATCTCGCGCACGCCCGCACGCACAGACGACTACGACAAGGAGATCACCATGCGACGCCTGGCCTATCACTCGCTCTGCATGCTCGGCATGCTCGTGTTGATCGGAATCGGTTCCGGCACCGCGTTCGCCGCCGATGCGCCTGCGGCGACGCCGCACCCGACCAAGAAGGCGGCGCGCCACGTCCGCGCACACGCGCGCGCCACGGAATCCGAGGCGGCGCGGCGCGAGCGCGAGCATCGCGACGACCTCGAGCGTCGCGTCGAGCACCTCGAGCAACAGAACGAGATGAAGCAGCCGAACATGCCGCCGCCCGACCAGGCGCGGTAGCAGTCCGCGGGCTATGAGCGAGGCGACGAGCAGCGCGAGCAGCGGGCGGTTCCTCAGCTTCGCCGAGCAGGCGCTCCATTACTTCGATCGCCCGCACGAGACGATCGCCCACGCGCCGATCGCGACACGAGCCGCGTGGCGCGGGGCCGACGTCGCGGCGCGCGACGACTGGATCGTCACGCTGACGAGCGCCGAGATCACCGAGATCGAGCAGGCGCTCGAGGTCGTGGAGACGCGCGGGATCGCGATGGAGGCGATGCGACGCGAGGCCTTCCCGCTGCCGACGCTCGCGCCGCGCGTGCGCGCGTGGACGCGCGAGCTCGCCGATGGCCGCGGCTTTCTCGTCGTCCGCGGACTTCCCGTCGAGCGCTGGGGTGACGAGCACGCGGCGCGCGCGTACTGGGGACTCGGACTACATCTCGGCCGTCCGGGCGCACAGAATCCCGCGAACGAGCTACTCGGCCACGTCGTCGACACCGGTGAGGATGCGGCGAACCCGTTCGTGCGCCGCTACCGCACGGCCGGCGACATCGCGTACCACTGCGACCTCGCGGATGCGGTCGGTCTCCTCTGTCTGCGCGCGGCGAAATCCGGCGGCGCGAGCCGCATCGTCAGCTCGGTCACCGTCTACAACGAGCTGCTGCGCCGGCGTCCCGATCTCGTGGCACGTCTCTACGAGCCCTTCCGTCTCGATCGTCGCGACGAGCACGGCGGCGGCCCCGCGTGGGTGCCCGTGATTCCGTGCCGTCACGCCGAGGGAACGCTCCGCACCTTCTACCACAGCGATTACTTCCGATCCGCGGTCCGCCACGCCGACGTGCCGCCGTTCACCGCGGAGGAGCAAGCGTTGCTCGATTGCTACGAGGCGATCGCGAACGAGCCGGGACTCTACTTCGACATGCAGTTCGCGCCCGGCGACATCCAGCTGGTGTCGAATCACTTCATCCTGCACGCGCGCACGGCGTACGAGGATCACCCGGAGCCGGCGCGCAAGCGCCACCTGCTGCGCCTCTGGGACCACGGGCGCGACCCGCGACGGATCAATCCGGGAAGTCGACGATCGCGCCGGCGCGGCGTAAGCGATCGCGCAGCGTGGCGACGTCAATCGCGGCCGGCGTCGATCCGCCGCGGACGGCGAGGGCGGCAGCCGTGCCCGCCGCCTCGCCCGTCGCGATGCACGGCGGGATCTCCTTCGTCGCGTGATGGACGCGGTGATCGACCGAGATGCAGCGCCCCGCGACGAGGAGATTCGCGACCTTAGACGCGCGCAACGCGCGGTACGGGATCGCGTAGCGGGCGCCGTACTTGGTCCAGTGACCGGTCACGGCGATCGTGTCGTCAAACGTACGATCGACGTCCTCGCGGCGGAGCACGTAGTCGCCGAGGAGACGGCGGCTTTCGGTGATGCCGAGCTGGCTCGCGACGTCGCAGACGTGGGCGCGGCGGAACCCCGGCACCTCGGCGCGCAGGCGATCGACCTCGGCCATCACCTGGCGCCGGCACTCGACCTCGGCGAACGTGAGGTCCTCGGGGTCGGTGGCATCGATCTTCCGGCTCACGCGCTCGCTCGCGCCCCACGGCAGGAGCACGCGTCCGTCGCCCGGCGTGTGGAAGTACCAGCCGCCGGTCGCGATCGCCTGCTCGACATTCTCGACGCCGCCCATGCGAAACCAGAGCCACGGCAGCACGCGCTCGAGATCGAAGGCGCACCCGGCCGCGGCGAAGAGGTCACCGTCGCCGGTCGCGTCGATGACGACCTGGGCGCGGATCGCGAAGCGTCCCTGCTTGCCTTGGAAGGTGACGGCGGTGATGCGCTGCGGGTTCGATGAGGCGGCGTCAGCGCCCGCCGCGGCCGCCTGCATCACCGGCTCGCAGCCCCACGCGTGGAACAGCATGCGGACGCCCGCTTCGCGCACCATCTCGTTCAGGACGAAGCGCAGCTCCTCGGGATCGTATGGTCGCTGCCGCATTCGCCGGCGGACGGGAAGAGCGCGGCGCCACGCGCGGCGAGACGATCGGTGATCTCCTGACAGAGCCCGCGCACCATCTGCCGCCCGGCGCCGTCGTCGAGCGTGAGCAGCAGGATCACGAGGCCGCCGGTCGCGATACCTCCGAGCGTGCCGTAGCGCTCGACGAGCATCGTCTGCGCGCCCGCTCGCGCGGCCGCGATCGCCGCCGCCGTGCCAGCCGTCCCGCCGCCGACGACGAGCACCTCCGTCATCGCGTGCACGCGCGTGCGGCGCGCGGCCTCGTCGAGGTAGTCGGTCATCGTGCCGCTCGCCGCGCGGCGGCGGCTCGCCTCAGCGCAGCTCCTCGCGGAAGAGATCCTTCACTCGCCGCCACGCGTCGCTCGCCGCGGTCTCGCTGTAGTCGGGGCGCTCGTCGCAGAAGAAGCCGTGACCGACGTTCGGGTAGACGACGACCTCGTGGCGGATCTCGTGCTTCGCGAGCTCTTGCTTGATGCGCTCGACCTGCTCAGCCGAGATGTAGCCGTCCTTGTCGCCGAAAGCAGAGGATCTTGCCGCGGATCTTTGCGGTGCGCTCGATCGTCGGCGGGCCGTCGTTCCCGGGGGCGCCGACCGCGATCCCGCCGCCGTAGAAGCTCGCCGCCGCGGCGATCGGCAGCTCGCACGCGCTGAGGTACGTGACATGGCCGCCGAAGCAGAAGCCCAGCGCGCCGATCCCGCGCCCGCCGACGTCGGCGCGCTTCTTCAGCGTGTCCATCGCCGCCGACGCGTCGGCGATCACCTCCGACGCCTTCACCTGCGTCATCAGCGCGATGCCGCGCTGCAAGCCGGCCCCGTCGTAGCCGAGCTCGAGGCCGGGCGCGGTGCGATGGAAGAGCTCGGGCGCGAGCGCGATGTAGCCTTCGGCGGCGACGCGGTCGGCGACCGAGCGGATGTGATGGTTGACGCCGAAGATCTCCTGAAAGACGAGCACGCCGGGATGCTTGCCGCCGTCGGTCGGGCGCGCGAGGTACGCCCCCATCGACGCGCCGCCGACAGGGATGGTGATGCGCTCATTCGTAGTCTGCATGGCGAAGGCCTCCTTGCGGGAGTTGCGGACGACGCGAGGCGCGGCGTCCGACGAGGGGAGCTAACACACGGGTTCAATCGAGGCGAGCGAGCTGGCGACGGCTGCGCCGAGTGCGGTAGAGGGGCGGTATGTCGCGGTCGTCACGAAGAGCCCTCCCATGAGCGCGCCAATCCGAGTCATTGCCACGTTCGCCGTCCGTCCGGAGTACGTCGACGACTTCATCGAGGTCGCGCGTTCGACGCTCGTCGAGCCCGCGCGACGCGAGGACGGATGCGTGCAGTACGACCTCTGCCAGGACGTCGCCGACCCGACGCGTTTCGCGATGATCGAGGCGTGGGAGTCGGAGGCCGCGCTCGCG
This sequence comes from Deltaproteobacteria bacterium, assembly GCA_005879405.1. Lineage (GTDB taxonomy): Bacteria > Desulfobacterota > Binatia > UTPRO1 > UTPRO1 > DP-19. The sequence continues at coordinate 1,102 of VBKW01000117.1, read as the reverse complement.
GCACATCTCGGGCGGGACTCGCTGCGTGCCGCCGTCGCGCGGCTTGCGCCGATGGCGGCGGAGCAGCCGAAGGTGACGCGGTTGCGCTCCGTCGACATCGAGTGACGGTGCCAGCCGTTCCATGCGGGCGCCGCACTCTAACGCCGCGTGGCCACTGAGGGATTCTGCACCCGTTTCATATTCCGGCGCGGAATACTTTGGAATTCCGTAGAGTTGACAGCGGACTGCCGAACGTGGGACTCGAAGGAGAGGTTAGAGCGACCCGGACGGAGGTAATCCCGATGCGGAACCCCCGCGGCATCCAATACGCGCTCCTGGGAATCGTCTCGCAAAACGCGGGGGGCGTACACGGCTACGCGCTGAAACGTCAGTGCGAGCGGATCCTCGGCCACTTCTGGCAGCTGAACTTCGGCGAAGTGTATCGGGTGCTTGATCATCTGGCCGAGCACGGCCTCATCGAGACGGTCGTCGGGGAGCCGCTCTCCAGCCGTAAAGTATTCCGCATCACTGACAAGGGCCGCCGGAGCCTCGACGCCTTCGTGCTCGAGCCGCCGACCGACGCGCCGCGCCCGATGCGGCAGGAGCTCGCGGTCAAGCTTCTGTTCGCGCGTGCCGACTGCATGCCGGAGCTGCTGCGTCTCATCGACGCGCAACGCGAGACCTACATGCGACAGCTCTACCTGCTGTCCATTCAGCGCCGGAAGGTCGAGCGGCTGCCCGTCGACAGCTTCGTGACCGGTCTGCTCATCGGCGGCGCCGAACTGAGCGTACGCGCCGAGATCGCGTGGCTGGAGGAGCTCGCGGTCAAGCTTCTGTTCGCGCGTGCCGACTGCATGCCGGAGCTGCTGCGTCTCATCGACGCGCAACGCGAGACCTACATGCGACAGCTCTACCTGCTGTCCATTCAGCGTCGGAAGGTCGAGCGGCTGCCCGTCGACAGCTTCGTGACCGGTCTGCTCATCGGCGGCGCCGAACTGAGCGTACGCGCCGAGATCGCGTGGCTGGAGGACGTCACGGTCAAGCTTCGCGAACGTTTCCTGACCGCAAAACCGACGGCGTGATCGAGTTTCGCGACGTAACGAAGGTCTTCGGATCCGGCGAG
>VBKW01000116.1 GCA_005879405.1 Deltaproteobacteria bacterium | reverse complement strand
AAGCACGTGCCGGCGCGGGTCGAGCGGATCGCGTAGGCGTCGGGCGATGGCCCTGCGGCCACTTCTCAGCTCACTCCGCCAATGTGTAGAGGACGTACCAGTCGACGTCCTCGCGTCGCACGATACGCGTGCCCAACAACCGCTCGACGTCGGCGGCGAACCGTGACTGCCGCGGATTGGGTCCGAGCACCACCCAGCCGAGCCGAAAGACCTCCGAGAACCGCTGGACGACGTCGGGGGGATAATCCGGCAACGTGTCGAGATGGCGCACACCCCATTCTCCGTCCGTGCTCGTGAGCGTGAATAGGTCGCCGATGATCGGCTCGTTTTCGAACCAGGTGTATGTCGATTGCGGAATGCGCGACAAATACGGGCCGTTCTGAACTCCGCCTTTCATATCCAGTCCGAACCCACCCTTACTCTCCGTAATGCCGGATGGCAGCTCGAGAAGAGTTCGATCGCCCGGTCGGTCCGCGAGCACCCGGTACACCTGCGGTATCTCCATCGTCGTGACCGGCATGCCTAGTCGGCCGTACTCGACCGTAAACAGGAGCATACCAGCCGCAAGGATCGGCACGCTGCGGCCCACGCGTTGCGCAATCGTCGCCAGCCCCATACCCGCGAGAGTCGCGACCAGGAGTTGGACGCCGAGCGCAAAACGGCGTGGCGAATCGAGCTCGCGCAACGTGGGAAGCTGGGCGAACCAGTAGAATGGTGTGCGCGACTCGGTCAGGAGCTCGCGTACGCCCCAGCGGATCGCCGTGCCGCAGGCGAGGGCCATGCAGATCAACGCGGCGACCGACAACGAAAAGACGATGCGGCGACGATTCGTCGCAATCCCGCCAATTGCGAGCGTCAAAATGCCCCAGCCGAGGAAGTACGAATCGACGTCGTTGTTGTAGTGATCGTGCGCCCACGGCCCGAATGTCGCACCCAGTAAGGGATTGTCGAGGCTCGGAACGAGGAAGTCCGCGAGATTCGTGTTCGAGGTCGACGTGAACCCGAGGCCACCAGGCGGAAGGTCACTCGTATTCAACGGCGGCAATACTGCCTTGATGAGCAACAACGCCAGAAGGCCGTTCGCACACAGCGCGATGAAGACGCGCGGAACACGTGCCGGCTGCGCGGCAAGCTGCGGCACGGTCACGACGACGACCACGATGAGGAAGATCACCGTGATGTAGTAGTCGGTGAGCACGAGCGCCCACGTCGTCAGGCTGAGCGCGATGAGCGGCGCTACCCGTCCAGTCGACACGAATCTGACGAGCGCCGCCAAACCCCACGGCATGAGCGCGGCTGCAATCGCCGTATAGTAATGTGAGGCACTTATGACGGAGACGACTGCGGGACTGAACGCGTAGTATAGTCCCGCTACCGCCGCGGCGACCGTGCTCTGCGTGAGCAACTGAACCAGGTATGCCATGCCCATCGCCGCCCCCACGAGGCTGACGAGCACCGCAATGGACAAATAGAGAATCGGCGACTGGAATGGATAAGCCAATAACGACACGAATGGCGCGATCGTCGCGTACATCAGGTTTGCGCCGACCGGATAGAGAACGCGATCCGTCCAAAACGGCGTCGTTCCTGCATGTATCTGCATCCAAAATGTGTCGATCGCCCATATGTAAAACGGTTGATCCGAGAAGCGCCCTGGCAGTCCATTGTTGAGCTGCCAAATGATCGGATAGGTCGCGATCACTGCGACGACACAATACGGGACCACCAGCATGATCAAAGAAAGACGCGCGCCCGCTCGGCGCATCGGGTGGTCGGTAAGGCGCTCAGGATCCGGCGTCGATGCAGCAGATCGCCGGGTTTCAGCCTGGTAGTCGATCATAGGGCTCCATCGTCGACAGCATCCTTTCGTCGGGAACTGTGTAGCACAGGACCAACGAAAAGCTGGAGGACGCGCCGTCCGACGTTGACTTGCTCGGCCATCGTGGCGTCAGCCCGGCCACATCTCGCTGCCGAACGGTGAGGGCATGGACTACTTGCCGCGCGACGGCGGCGGCCACCGCCGCAGCCGTCGGCGTCGCCGCCGGCACATGATCACGGCTCGGGGAGAACCTGGAAGCCTTCCTTCTCTGCGGCCTCATTGAGACGCCGGTCGAAGCTCACGAAGCCGACGTCTGATGTCCGATCCTCGACTGCGATCAGGGCGGCCGCGAGGTGGAGCGCATCAGCCGCGCTGAGTGCGTGAACCTCGAGGAGGCGCCGCGCTTTGGCGCGGACGGCGTCGTAATGGCTGACCTCGCTCCACGCGCTCTCGAGCTTCGCGAGCCGTCGCTTTGCCGTGGCGAATGTACGCGCGCTGAGGCCGTCCTCGCGACGCTTATGTGACAAGGCCGAGACCACTTCCGTCGCAGTCAACGCCCAAACCAGCACGACCGGATCGGCGCGCAGCCATGAGCGGCACCGCGCACTGTCGGTCTCCCGGCACACGAGCGGGACCAGCGCCGATGAGTCCCAGAATCTCACCGAGCCGCGCGCTCGGCGATCAAGGCGTCCATGACGCCGCACGGCTTCCCCGGCGGATCGGTCTCGAGAATCTCGCGGTCGAGTCGACCGGTACCCCTGCGAATGAGGCCCTTGCGTTCCATTTCCAGGAGGGCCTCTGCGCCTACGGTCCGCTCTGGACCGGGTGACCGGATCGGGACGATCTGCGCCACCGGAACATTGCGGTCGAGAATACGGACCACCTCGCCTTGGCGCACGAGCTGCAAGTATCGACTCAGATGGTTCTTTACTTGGGATATCTTGGCTTCTTTCATTCTAGCCAAGATAGCCTCATATGCGACGTCGTCGCAAGAGCGCCGTTCAGGACGTCGTGCTCCACGACGTGCCCTCGGCGCCGTCCTTGAGGGCGACGCCGCGGGCGAGGAGCTCGTTGCGGATCTCGTCGGCGCGACGGAAGTCGCGCGCTTTGCGGGCGGCGGCGCGCTCGGCGATCAAGCGTTCGATCTCCGCGGGGTCGATGCCGCTGGTCGTGAGGTGGCGGCCCTTCTCCTCGTCGAGATACACCCGCGCGGGGGTGCGCAGCACGCCGAGGACAGCGGCCATCTCGCCGAGGTTCCGCCGGTGCGCGGCGAGGGCGTCGCGGTCGCCGGCGTCGAGGAGACGGTTGATCTCGCGGATCTCGTCGAAGATCGCGGCGAGCGCGCGCGGGCTGTTGAGGTCGTCGTCCATCGCGGCCGTGAACTCGCCGCGGTAGGCACGGACGGTTTCCGGGAGGTCGACGCGCGTCGAGGCGCCTGTCGCGCCGAGCGCTTCCTCCAGCCGCGCCGCCGTCTCGTGGATGCGCGTCGACGCGCGCGCGGCGTCGGCGAGGCCTTGCTCGGTGAAGTCGAGCGGGCTCCGGTAGTGCGTGCCGACGAGGAAGAGGCGCACCGCTTCGGGCGCGAGGCGCTTCAGGATCTTCTCGATCGTGAGGAAGTTGCCGAGCGACTTCGACATCTTCTCGTCGTTGATGCGCACGAACGCGTGATGCACCCAGTGACGGACGAACGGGAGGCCGGCGGCGCCCTCGGACTGCGCGATCTCGTTCTCGTGATGCGGGAAAATGAGGTCCTCGCCGCCGCCGTGGAGATCGAACGGCTGGCCGAGGTACTTGACGCTCATCGCCGAGCACTCGAGGTGCCAGCCGGGGCGTCCCGGCCCCCACGGGCTTTCCCAGAACGGCTCGCCCGGCTTCGCCGCTTTCCAGAGCGCGAAGTCGAGGGCGTCGCGCTTGCGCTCGTCGACCTCGACGCGCGCGCCGGCTTGCAGCTCGTCGAGCTTGCGCTTCGAGAGCTTGCCGTAGCCGGGAAACGCGCCGACGGCGAAATAGACGTCGCCGTCCGCCGGATAGGCGAGCCCTTTCGCGACCAGCTCGCCGATCATCGCGATCATCTCCGGCAGATGCTGCGTCGCGCGCGGCTCGACGTCGGGGGCGACGCAGCCGAGCGCCGCGACGTCGCGATGAAAGGTCCCGACGTAGCGCTCGGCGAGCGCCTGCGCCGTGATCCCCTCCTCGTTCGCGCGCTTGATGATCTTGTCCTCGATGTCGGTGATGTTGCGGACGAAGCGCACCCGTTGTCCCGTGAAGCGCAGGTAGCGAACGAGCACGTCGAACACCACCATCGAGCGCGCATGGCCGACATGGCAGCGGTCGTAGACCGTCACGCCGCAGACGTAGAGTCCGACCCGTCACTCTTCGTCTTCCCGCAGCTTCGCGATGACGGAGAAATCTTCGAGCGTCGTCGTATCGCCGACGCTATCCTTGCCTGCCGCGAGGTCGCGCAGCAGGCGGCGCATGATCTTGCCGGAGCGCGTCTTCGGCAACGAGTCGGTGAAGCGAATGTCGTCGGGCTTGGCGAAGGCGCCGATCTCGTGCGCGACGTGGCTCCGCAGCTCGTCCTTGAGCGCGTCGTCCGGCTTGCGTCCGGGCGCGAGCGTGACGAACGCGGCGATCGCCTGCCCTTTCATCGCATCCGGCCGTCCGACGACGGCGGCCTCGGCGACTTGCGGGTGGCTCACGAGCGCGCTCTCCACCTCCATCGTGCCGAGGCGATGGCCGGAGACGTTCACGACGTCGTCGATGCGGCCCATCACCCAGAAGTAGCCGTCCTCGTCGCGCCGTGCGCCGTCGCCGGTGAAGTAGATGCCGGGGATCTGGCTCCAGTACTGCTGCTTGTAGCGCTCGTGATCGCCATAGATCGTGCGCAGCATGCCGGGCCACGGCTTCGTGATGACGAGGTAGCCGCCTTGGTTCGCGCCGACGGATTTGCCCTCACGGGTGACGACGTCGGGGACGATGCCGAAGAACGGCCGCGTCGCCGAGCCCGGCTTCGTCGGCGTCGCGCCCGGGAGCGGCGTGATGAGAATGCCGCCGGTCTCCGTCTGCCACCAGGTGTCGACGATCGGGCAGCGGCCGCCGCCGATCACGCGCTGGTACCAGATCCACGCCTCGGGATTGATCGGCTCGCCGACGGTGCCGAGAAGCCGCAGGCTCGAGAGGTCGTGCTTCTTCGGCCACTCGTCGCCCCACTTCGTGAACGTGCGGATCGCGGTCGGCGCCGTGTAGAGGACCGTCACACCGTAGCGCTCGACGATCTCCCAGAAGCGGTCGGGCTGCGGCTGGTTCGGCGCGCCCTCGTACATGAGCGTCGTCGCGCCGTTCGCGAGCGGCCCGTACACGACGTAGCTGTGGCCCGTCACCCAGCCGATGTCGGCCGTGCACCAGAACGTATCTGTGTCCTTGATGTCGAAGACGATCTTCGTCGTGAGATACGCGTGCACGAGGTAGCCGGCGGTCGTGTGGACGACGCCTTTCGGCTTCCCGGTCGTGCCGCTCGTGTACAGAATGAACAGCGGGTGCTCGGAATCGAGCGGCTCGGCGGGACACGTGCGCGGCGCTTCGTGCATGACGTCGTCCCACCAGACGTCGCGGCCCCGGTGCATCGTGACCTCGTTGCCCGTCCGGCGCACGACGACGACCTTCTCGATCGACGGCGTCTGCGTGACCGCCTCGTCGACGGCGGCCTTCAACGGCACGACGGCGCCGCGGCGGAAGCCGCCGTCGGCGGTGATGACCACCTTCGCCTCGGCGTCGTTGATGCGATCGCGCAGCGCCTCGGCGCTGAAGCCGCCGAAGACGATCGAGTGCGTCGCGCCGATGCGGGTGCACGCGAGCATCGCGATCGCGAGCTCGGGGATCATCGGCATGTAGAGCGCGACGCGGTCGCCCTTGCGCACGCCGAGCCCCTTCAGCATCGCGGCGCAGCGTGACACCTCGCCGTGCAACGTCTGGTACGTGAGGACGCGGCGGTCGCCGGGTTCGCCCTCCCAGATGATCGCCGCCTTGTTCCGTCGCCACGTCCCGAGGTGTCGATCGAGGCAATTGTACGAGAGGTTCAGCGCGCCACCGACGAACCATTTCGCGTCGGGCGCCTTCCACTCGAGGACGCGTGTCCACGGCGTGAACCAATGCAGCTCGCGCGCGACGTCGCCCCAGAATTTTTCCGGATCGTCGACGGACTCGCGATACCGACGCTCATACTCGGCGAGACTCTTCACATGCGCGTCGGCCGCGAACGCGGGATCGGGCGGGAAGACGCGCTGCTCCTTCAGTACGGATTCGATGTCGGACGCTGCCATGGATCCTCCGGCTCGGGTCGGGCGACGTGCGACGGCACGCACGGACGCGCGGCCGCCGCTCGCAGTTCGCCGTAGCGAGCCGCCGATGTCAACCCTCGATCGAGCGCTGCTCCGACGGACGGGGGACTTCTCCGACGAGACCCCCGAGCTGATCGGAACGCCACGCCGTGCGTCGGGACGGTCGTCGTCTGCGAGCATCCGTCTGCACCCGACGTGCGCAAGAGGGTAAGTTTGCGCACCACGGGTGCTGACGGACGCTCGCAGACGACGACCGTCCCGACGCACGACGCCAGCGCTACGGACAACGCGCGGTGCAATCGTCCGCGGTCGTACCCGCGCCGCGGTGGCACTGCTCGCCCGGGTCGACGACGCTATTGCCGCACGTCGTGAGCGTCTCGAGGAACGCCGCGATGTCATCGATGTCGGCGTCGGTCAGCTGAATGCCGCCGATGAACGCGCCGGCGGGCGACGCGTTGAAGGCGGGCGACCCGTAGTGCGCGACGGCCTCGCGAATCGTCGCCGCGGAGTTGTCGTGGAAGAACGGGGCGCTGTTCGCGAGGCCGAGAAGGCTCGGCGTGTTGAACGCGCGCGTGCCGCCCGCCTGGCGCGGGCCGATCGGCGCGCACGGCGGATCGCACTCGGTCGCGGGCACGAGATTCACCGGACGCTGGGTGACGCCGGTATCGAAGAACCCGTTGTCGGTGAAGAGCGGTCCGCCGTGGCAGACGCTGCATTTCGCGGCGCCGAAGAACAGATCCTCTCCGCGCGCGGCGGCCGCGCTGGTGACGAGCGCGGCGAGCTCGACGATGCCGTCGGGCGGCAACGTCAACGACTCCATGAAGGCGGCGAGCGCATCGCGTTCGTGCGGCGTCGGCGGCCGGAAATCGACGCCGGGCACGCGCGCGAGCGTCTTCGGGAAGTGCTGTGCAACGGCGCGGTCGGCGAAGTCCTCGAGGGTCGGGATGCTGCCGCTCCAGCCGAACGGCGCCGTCAGGGCGACGTTGAAGACGTGCGGCACGCCGCGAAAGACGGGCGGCTGATCGAAGCCGTCGACGTTCTCGAGGATCAACGCGCGCGCGCCGTGCATGAGCGCGGGCTCCTCGAGCCCCGCGAGCTCTGGCACCCGCTCGGCGACGAAGAGCGGATCGTCCGGCGGCAGCGCCGCGATGAAGGCAGGGGTCAACGTGAAGCTCGCGGTCGCCGGATGGCACGTGCCGCACGTGCGGCCGTTGCCGTCGAACGTCTCCTGAAAGAAGAGCCGCGCGCCTTCGTCGACGAGGCTCGGCGTCGGGGTGGGGCCGGTCGACGACGGCGTCGGCGTCACGGTGTCGGTCGCGCCGACCTCGACAGTCTCGGCGCTCGGTCCCGACGACCCGCCGCACGCCGCGGCGAGTGACGCGAGCAGCAACACCGCCGCGGTCGTCGTGCTCTTCATATCGAACGATAGCTACCGACGTTGCGCGCCAGGCAAATCTTTCTCGAACAGCGGCGTTGATTTCGTTTCGATCCGAAACAGTTCGGATCGGAGGTGCGCGATCTCCCCGCGTCGCGACCGCGAACGGCGCCTCGGTGCTGTCTTCGACTTCCCGCGCCGACGACGCGTTGCGGGCCTTCGGACCGCTTGTTATGCGCACCGTATGTGGATGATGCGGCGCTTCGCGCGCGACGTGGCGTGGCGCGATCGGCTCGTGCTGACGGTGTCGGTCGTCGTGATGCTCGCCGGCGCACCCTCGGCCGCGTTCGCGCGGCAGCTGAAGCTCTGGCCGCTCTTCGACTACGCCTCCGACCCGACGACGGGCACGCTCAGCGTGAAGGTGCTCGGGTCCCTCGCCGAGTATCAGCGCGACCCGCAATACACGCGCATTGCGCTGCGGCCGCTCATCTCGATTCGGCAAGCGCGCGTCGGACACGACGACGAGGTGCGTGTCCTCTATCCATTGATGACTTCGGACTGGGGACCGGAGCAGCAGACGACACGCGCGCTCGGCGGGGTGTTCACCTATCGGACGAGCACCACGAGCGACGGCAAGACGCTGACCGGCCAGCACCTGCGGGTCCTGCCGCTCTACTTCTACGATTGGGACGGCGAGCACGGCGGGCGGGCGTCGCTCTTGCCGATCTATGGCGACGTCGAGAAC
>VBKW01000466.1 GCA_005879405.1 Deltaproteobacteria bacterium | reverse complement strand
CGGGCGCCGAGCTTGCGCGCGTCCTCGGCGATCGCCGCGTAGTCGGCCTGGCGTGCGCCGTGAAACGCGCGCCGCACCTCGGCGTCGTCGAGGCCTTCGACGAGCCGCGCCTCGCAGAGCGTCGCCTCGCCACCGTCCTTGACGATCTCGCGCAGCACCCAGCCGAAGTCCTCGCGCGCCTCGTCGCTACTCGGCAGCACGTAGACGGAGTTCTTGATCGCGACCGCGCCGAGCGCCTGCAGTCGTCGCCACACCTTGACGCGCAGGTACGCCGGTTTCGGCGGGATCTGGTGGATCAGCAGCAGCCAGGAGCCGTCGTCGGCGCTCACGACCGGACGATAACAAATGAACCATTACAGTAACAACTGTATCAGCCAAGAATGCGCAGCATCCGAAGTCTCACGCCGCTACTCGGCGTCCTCGTTGAAGTAGCGGCGCCGCCAGCGCTCGTCGCGCGCCGCGGGCGGCGGCCGCCGACGCTCGCGTTCACGGTCGAACATCCGGAACGCGTGCCGCATCCAATCGCCGAGAGCGCGGATCGGCTCCTCGAAGGGCTGCTCGATCTCGTGCGACCAAGGCAGCAATCCCGGACGCGCGACGCACGGCACGCGCGGCTCGGTGCCGGCGACGAACGCTTCGTGAATCGTGTACGGACATTGGGGCGCCGGCAGGAGGCCGCTCGCGGCATCGACGTCGCGAAAGACGATGCCCTGCGGCACCACGAACGTGCCCGCCGGCTGCGCTCGCAGGATGGGACGCATGACTGCCGCCCACACCTCGAGCGCCGTCGCCGCCGACGAGAGACGTAGCGGCCGGCCGTCGTCGAAGCCGACCCACGCCGCGCCGAGGAGGTCGGGCGTATAGCCGACGAACCACGCGTCGCGATACTCGCTCGTCGTGCCGGTCTTCCCGGCGAGCGGGCCGCGGAAGCCGCGATCGCGAAGCCCGCGCGCGGTGCCGCGGTCGACGACACCCTCGAGGAGATGGTGCACGAGATACGTGGCGCGCGCGTCGGCCGCCGGCGTCTGCGTGACCGTCGAGTGCACGAGCACGGAGCCGTCGGCGCCGCGCACGCCGCGCACGAGCGTCGGCGCGACGGTCGAGCCGCCGCGCGGGAAGACGCTGTAGCTCGCGCCGAGCTCGACCAGGCTCGTCTCCGCGACCCCGAGCGCGAGCGCCGGCACTTGCGGCAGCTCACCGCGCCAGCCACATGCGGCGGCGGTGCGCGCGACCGCGTCGATCCCGACTTGCTGCGACAGGCGCACCGTCGGGACGTTGAGCGACTTCTCGACGGCGGTGCGGACCGTCACCGGGCCGCGGAAGCGCTCGTCGTAGTTCGCCGGCTGCCAGACGTCGGCGCCGACTTGCAGCTCGAGCGGGCTATCGTCGAGGACGGTCGACGGCGTCACCGCTTCGGGCGCGTCTTGAAACGCGGCGAGATAGACGAACGGCTTGAACGTCGAGCCCGACTGCCGCCGCGCGGTCGCGGCGCGATCGAACGGGCTGCGCGCGAAGTCGCGGCCGCCGACGAGCGCGCGCACGGCGCCGTCGTCGGGATCGAGGACGACGAACGCGCCTTCGAGCTCGGTCTTGCGGTCGCGCAGCCAGCGGTGGCCGGCCTCGAGCGCCGCGAGCGCGTCGGCGACGCCGCGCTCGGCGGCGTGCTGCATGCTTGGATCGAGCGTGGTGTAGACGTCGAGGCGGCGGCGCAGGAGCGCGCCGTCGCCGAGCCGAGCCTCGACGTCGCGCCGCACCTGCTCGAGAAAGTAGAGCCCTTCGACCGGCGCCGCGGCCTTCGCGCGCGTCTGCAGCGGTACGCGCCGCGCCGCCTCCGCGTCGGCGGGCGCGAGAAAGCCAGCGCGCACCATCCGGTGCAGGACGGCGTTGCGACGACGGCGCGCGCGGTCGGGCGACCGCAGCGGCGAGTTCGCGTTCGGCGCGCGGATGATGCCGGCGATCGTCGCCGCCTCGCCGAGCGTCAGATCGGCGGCGCGCTTGTCGAAGAACGTCCGCGCTGCCTCCCCGACGCCGACGACGTTCGTCGCTCCGGCACGGCCGAGGTACACCTCGTTCAGGTACAGCTCGAGGATCGCGTCCTTCGAGAGCCGGCGCTCGATCACGAGCGCGATCAGTGCCTCCTGCAGCTTGCGCGTCAGCGTGCGGCGCGGCGTCAGGAAAAAATTGCGCGCCAGCTGCTGTGTCAGCGTGCTCGCGCCCTCGGCGGCGCGCTGCGCGTGCAGGTCCACCCAGAGCGCGCGCGCGATGCCGTGCAGATCGAGACCGTGGTGCTCGTAGAAGCGGACGTCCTCGGCGGCGAGCACCGCTTGGCGCACGTGCGCCGGCAGCTCGGCGAGGCGCACCGGGCGACGCCGCTCCCACGCCCCGTTCCACGTGACGTCGAGCGGCGCCGGCTCGAGGGTCGCGTGCGGCCGGCGCGTGCCCGTCGCGACGTCGACGATCGCGCGCACCGTGGTGCCGTCGAGGTCGAGGCGCGCGTGGCGCTCCGGAAGATCGCCGTCGACGTCGGGGAGGGCACGCAGCCGAACCTCGAGCGCACGGGTGCGTCGCCGCCACGTTCCCGGCGCGGCGAGCTCGCGATCGTTCCGATACCCCAGATCGTCGAGACGCTGCAGGACGACGCCGACGTCGAGCCCGGCAGTGATGCGGAACGGGGCCGTGAAGAAGCGCGAGTGCGCGTGGCCCGCGTCGCCGCCGAGACGCTCGCCCACGCGGCGATCCAGCCGAACCACGTACCACGCGAGCAGTACCGCCACGCCGAGCGTCACCGCAGCGAGCAGGCGGCGCGTCACGCTTTCATTGTGCATCGCCCCACGATGATTGCCTAGTGCGCGGCCATCGAGTAGTCACCTGCAGTAATGTCGAACTCGAATGCTGCGTTGATCTCTGCGCCGACGCGAGCGATTCTCGTCGTCGACGACAACGATGACGTCCGCGACGCCATGATTGCGGCGCTGCAGGTCGCCGGCTACGAGGCGGAGGGTGCCGAGAACGGCGTCGTCGCCCTGCGTCGATTGCTCGACGAGGGCCTGCGGCCCGGCCTCATCCTGCTCGACCTCATGATGCCGGAGATGGACGGCCTCGAGTTCCGCGAGCGGCAGCTCCGCTACGCGGACCTCGCGCAGATCCCGGTCGTCATCATTTCCGCGTTCGGCCGTCAGACCGCGGTGCGCGCGCTCGGTGTCTCCGACTACCTCGCGAAGCCGATCGACTTTCGACGGCTCCTCGACGTCGTCGCACAGTACTGCGCGGGATGAACAGGGATCGAGAAGGAAAAGCGCCCCCGGCCGTGCCGAGCCGGGGGGCGAGACCGTAGGTCAGCTCTCCAGCGGCACTCCGACCTACGGCGCGTGAACTCGAGCTTCAGGTGCCGCTTGCACGCCAGAGCGTCCACGCGCAGGCGAGCGCCGCACCGGCGATGACTGGGATCACGGGCGCGTGCACGAAGCCCACGAGCATGATCACGCTCGTCAACGCCGCGGCGACGACGACGTTGTTCCTCACGTCGCGCTGACCTCGATCATTTTCGTTGACGACGTGATCGCTCACGCCGCTCGTGAAGTCGCTGGCGAGCAAGCGCGGTGCCACGCTCTCGGGGTGGGGCGTCGCGATGTGGCCGCGAGTTTCAGCTGCGATTTCGGCTGTCT
>VBKW01000113.1 GCA_005879405.1 Deltaproteobacteria bacterium | reverse complement strand
GAACCCGCCGTCCTCGCTGGCGGCGCGCTACCGCCGCGCGTACGACGGCGAGATCACGTATCTCGACGCGCAGCTCGGGCGTCTGTTCGCCGGCCTGAAAGCGCAGGGCGTGTACGACAAAACGTTGATCGTGCTCACCGCCGATCACGGCGAGGAGTTCTGCGAGCACGGCGGTTGGTGGCACGGGCAGACGCTCTACGACGAGCAGCTGACGGTGCCGCTGATCGCGAAGGCGCCGCGGGGCGGCCCGGCAGGCGTCGTCGGCGCGGCGATGGTCGGCAGCGTCGACATTGCCCCCACGATCATCGTCGCCGCGGGAACGACGCCGCCCGACACGATGGTGGGACGGCCGCTGTCGCTTGCGGGCGACGGAGCGGCGCCGCGCGATCATTCGTTCGCGGAATCCGATCTCGAGGGCAACGTCCTCCAGGCGTATCGCAGCGGCGACGGCTGGAAGCTGATCGAGGCGAACCCGGGGAATCCACGCGGGCTACCGCCCCAGCAGCTGTTCGAGGTCGGGCGCGACCCGCGGGAGCAGCACGACCTCGCCGCGACCGATCCGCGTCAGGCGGCGACGCTCGCGGCGCTGCTCGCGACCGTCGAGAATCGTGCGCTCGCGGCCGCCGTCGGCGGCGGCGAGACGACGGCGATCGACAAGGCCACCGAGGAGCGCCTGCGGATGCTCGGCTACGTGAAGTGAGCGCGGCGACGGCTTTCGTGTGCGACGGATCGCCGCCCGCGCGAGCTGGCGGCCGCGCGGCGCGGCCGCGCGAAGGTCACTTCACCGGCTGCGGCCCGGTCTCCCAGACGATTTTCTTTTCGCCCTTGAGCAGCATCCACAACGCCAGCAGCGGCGCCACGTTGATCAGGCAGAAGTAGAGAGGAACGAAGAGGCCCGGCGGGCGAACGTGGACGCGGTCGAGCGCTAGCGCCACGAGCGCGGCGCCGTAGAACGCGACTTGCAGCGCGAACAGCGCCGCGTAGCCCGGCGTACCCACGAGACACGCGTTCGCGAGCAGCGCTGCGAGCAGGAAGATCGGCACCGCCCAGCGGAGCAGGCGATGCGAGAGGATCTGTAGGCACAGCCATGGGTGGCGAATCGGGTTCAGGATCTCGGGCATGTAGCCGACGCCGCGCAGCCCGCGCAGGACGACGCGCGCACGGCGTTGCATCTCGTCGCCGAGCTGCTTCGACTCCGCGACCTCGTAGGCGCCCGCGTCGTCCTCGACCACCGAGCGGTAGCCGCGCAGCAACGCCATCGTGGGCTGGACGAAATCGCTGATCGCCGCGGCATCGAGCGGCACGTACAGGGAGCGGCGCAGGGAGTAGACGCAACCGGTCGCGCCGATCACGGTGTAGATGCGGCTCTCCCAGCGCCGGATCGCCGCCTCGTAGCTCCAGTAGAGCTGGCGGCCCTTGCCGGTGACGGCGCCGCCCTCGCTCGTGTATCGGACGTCGCCGCCGACGCTCCCCACAGTCGGGTCGGCGAAGTTCGCCATCATCGCTCGCAGCATGCCGGGCTCGTACATCGTCGTCGTATCGGAGAAGACGAGGACTTCGCCGCGCGCGACCGAGGCGGCGTAGTTCTGCGCCGCGGTCTTGCCGGCGCGCGGCCGCGCGAGCAGCGTCGCGCGCCCCGCGTACTCGCGCTCGACGATCTCGTTCGTACGATCGGTCGAGCCGTCGGAGACCACGAGGATCTCGAGCAGGCCGGGAGGGTAGTCGAGCGCGAGGGTGTTCTCGATCTTGGCGGCGATCGCCTCCTCCTCGTTGTAGGCGGCGATGATCATCGTCACCGACGGCGTGATCGGCGCCGTGCGCACGGGGCGCGCGGCCGCCTGTGCGACGAGGAACAGCAGCAGCGGATAGCCGATGTAGACGTAGGCGATGACGCCCAGCGCCGTCCACAAGACGATCGCGGCCATGTCAGCGCCGCCCGGGCCGCAGCCGCGCGTGCGCGGCGGCGAAGCCGATCATGCGAGATCGAGGACCGCGCGCATCGGCGCGAAGCGGAAATCGCGCAGCAGCCGGCGCAGCTTCGCTTCCGTCCGGCCGAGATTGACGTAGTGGCTGCTGAAGCCGCGCTTCCCGGCGGTCTTCATCCGCGGCTGCCCCGGATCGATCTCCCACGGATGGATGTAGACGACGGCCGGCTGGCGCTCGCGGCGATTCACCCGGCGCATTCCCCAGCGCAGGTAGCGGTAGGGAAACACGCGGAGGTAGGCGCCGCCGCCGAGCGGCAGGTTGCGTCCCAAGAACGCCGTCGTCGTGATCGGAAACTCCACGAGGCGCCGCCCGTCGCGCTCGCGAATCACGTACGGGAAGCGCTCCGCGTCGGGCATTCCGTAGAGCGAGTCGCGGACCGGAAAGACGCTCGAATCGTAGCGGAATCCCAGGTCGAGGAGGACGTCCGGCGCCCATGCGGAGCGCCGGGTGAAGGAGAACGACGGCGCGCGATAGCCGAGGACCGGGTCGCCGATGATGTCCTCGAGCGTCTTCTTCGCGCGCTCCACGTCGTCGCGAAACTCCTCGCGCGTCTGCTCGTAGACGATGCGGTGAGCGTACCCGTGGGTCGCCACCTCGTGGCCCGCGGCGGCGATGCGACGCACGATCGCCGGATGGCGCTCGGCGTTCCACGTCAGCACGAAAAACGTGCCGTGACACCCCGACTCGGCGAGCAGCGCGAGGATCGCGTCCGTGTTCCGCTCGACGCGCGACTCGTAGCGATCCCAATCGGGGAACGGGATCACCGCGTCGAAATCGGCGACCTGATACCAGTCCTCGACGTCGACGGAAAAAGCGTTCACCGGCGCTCCGTCGACGGGATCAGGCATCGCGCTGTTCCGAGTTCCGTGTGGTCTTGTCCCGAGGACGGGACCGTGGGCGTTACGCGACGGAGCATAGCAAAGCTCGCGGCGCGCACAAAGGCGTCAAGTCGCAGCTAGGAAAACGACGGCGGCAAATGATAGACCTCCGTCGATGAGCACGACGTCGATGGACCGTATCGCGCGCGGCGACGACGGCGGCGCGCGCGATTTCTTCGATCGCTACGCCCGGGACTTCGATCACATCTACGACGAGGGCGGGAAGGGCGCGCTCGCGCGCTTCGTGGATACCAAGCTGCGCTCCGAGATGCGCGTGCGCTTCGAGAAGACCTTCGAGGCGCTGACGCCGCTGCGCGGCCGCTCGCTACTCGACGCCGGGTGCGGTGGGGGACGCTATGTCATCCCTGCCGCCAAGGCGGGAGCCTCCGAGGTCCTCGGCATCGACTTCAGCGAGACCATGCTCGCGCTCGGCCGGCAGAAAGCGGCGGCCGAAGGCGTCGGCGACGTTTGCCGCTTCGAGGTCGGGGATCTGCTCACGTACCCGCTGCCCCCGAAGCACTTCGATTACGCGATCGCCATCGGGTTCTTCGACTACCAGAAGGACCCCGAGGCGGCGCTCGGCGCCCTCGCACGCGCGGCGCGGCGGCGCGTCTTCGTCTCCATCCCGAAGCGCTGGCACGTCCTGACGCCGCAGCGCTGGGTGCGGTACACGCTGTTCCGCTGCTACGTCCGCTTCTACTCGCGCTCCGAGGTCGAGCGCCTCGCCGCCACGGTGAATCCGAAACGGGTGACGATTCTCGACATCGGCCGCGAGTACAATCTTCGTCTCGACC
>VBKW01000112.1:3159-8709 GCA_005879405.1 Deltaproteobacteria bacterium | reverse complement strand
GTCGCGACCGGCGAGCGGACCCCCGGCCTGCTGCAGGCGGCCACCCGTCGCGAGACCGCCGAGATCGATCGCCGTGAAGCCGAAACTGTCGATGAGCTTTTTGATGAAGGCGGTCGGTTCGAGATGGTCCCCCGAGACGAAGATCACGCGACGTCCTCCGTTCTTCACCGGCCCGTCATTGAATCGGGCGGTGACGATCGAATTGAACGCCTTGACGATGCGGGCACCTGGCGCCAGGGCAGCCACTACCTCGCTGGCGCCCTTGCCGCCGAGATCGGCGAGGACGAGCTTCGGACTCGTCTCGAGGAAGGGATTCGTCGCATCGATGAGCACCCGGCCGTTCCAGGCGGGCAGCCCCTGCAACGCTGACTCGACGTTTCGCCAAGGTACGGCGAGCAACACGTACTCGAGGCTCGCGGCTTTCTGGACCGAGGCCGCGGACGCACCACGACCGAGCTCGGCGACTTTGTCGGCGAGTGCATCTGGACCACGTCGGTTGCTCAGGATCACTTCATGGTCCCTGGCCAGCGCCTCTCGCGCGAATGCCAACGCGACAGCACCGGCCCCGATCGTTCCAAATTTCATACTCCCCTCCGCTTGTGGCGGGACCGGCGCAGTTTATGCCGCGTTCGATCCTTGAACGAGCTCGACGTGCGCGCGTTTCAAGTCGTCGATGTCGGTACTCGTACCGTACCATCGGACGATGTTGCCGACCTCGTTACGGAGCGGCTCGACGCGGATCAGAAACCAGCGATACACGCCGTCGTGGCGTCGCAACCTCGCCTCGATCTCGCCTGCCTCCCCCGACGACAGCAGCATGCGCCACCGGTCCATCAACGGACCGATGTCGTCGGGATGGAACGCGGCTTGCGATCCCCAGCCGCATGCCTCCCGCTGCGAAAGGCCCGTGTAATCCTGCCATCGCTGGTTCAGGAACTCGTTCGAGCCCTCCGGGAGGTTGCACCACGCCAGGACCGGAATCGTGTCGATGATCCTGCGCAGGTGTGCATCCGACTCGACGCGCGTCATGAGCTTCTCCGTACCAGCCGGAGTCGACGGCCGAGGGTACGCCGCCGGTATGATCGCGTCCAGCCATTACGACGCGGCTTCCGCGGATTGGCGCCATGGCGGAACCATGCCGATGGCTGCGAACGCGCGCTCGATGGCCTCGGGCGTGCCCCAATCGCTCCAGCCGAGGTCGTCGGCACGGGTGACGACCAGATGCTGGGGTATGCGTCCGAGAAACTCATGGGAGAAGTTCCACGCCCGCAGGCGGTCGTACACGGTCGCGAGTGCCGCGGGGTCGAGCGGCGTCTCTTCGAGCAGCGCAACATCGGCAGGACGGAGATCGCGGAGCAGCTCCACGACACGGCCCACGCGAGCGACCATGATGAGCGAGTTCCACAGGGCGCCCTGCCGGACCATCTCCGCGGCGGCGCTGGTGTCGGGCTTTTCGTGAAATGCCCGCACCGCGAACGTGTCGCGGCTGTAGCCGAGCGGCCGGCCGGGAGTGATGTAGCCGTACCCGCCGTCGGCGCGCTCTGGACGCACGCCGAGGAGCGCGATCTTCCGAGGAAGCCTCCGGACGACACGACGCATGCGCGCGATGATCCGGCGAAAGGCGTGGCTGTCGCGGACGTAGTGGTCGCTGGGAAACACGGCGACCGTCGCATCGGGCGCGCGGCGCGCGAGCTCGAGCATGCTCACCAGCACCCCGGGTCCGGTATCGAGGTTTCGCGGCTGCACTAAGACGTTGCGCGGGTCGAGGCTCCTCACCTGTGAGCGCGCGATCGGAACATGATCACGGTTGATGATGGCCAGCGTTCGCTCGACGCTGATGAGCGGTGCGATGCGCGACAGGGTCCTCTCCAGCAGCGACCGCGGTCCCAGTATCCGGCAGTACTGCTTCGGGATCGGCGCGCCGGCGATGATCTGCGTGACGCCCTGCAAGCGCGTGCCGTCGCCACCGGCGAGGACGAGCGCCCACAATGATGCGTGCGGTATATCCGTCGGGGGTCCGGGGCTGATGGATGTCATCTGTATGCTCCTACGAGCTCGAAGTTCCGTCGACGGCCCAGCCGCCGCCGAGCGCCTTACGGGAGTGCCCTCCGCAATCGCCGTGCCTGCGATCGGCGTACGACGTCGCGTGGTCCGCATTGCAGAACCGCCGACACCGCGTGCCGAAGCTCGGCAGCCGTGCCGAGCCTGGGCAGACTAGGAGACGATCAGGCGGGCTTCTCGATTCCGAGTCGCTTGATGATCGACTGGAGCGTCGTCCGCTTCATGCTGAGACGCGCGGCCGCGCCGCGCGGACCGCCGAGCATCCAGTTCGTCTCTTTCAGTGTGCGCAGGATGCGTGCGCGGTCGACGCCCTGGAACGCGGCGAGACCGCGCTCGTCGGTGACGCCAGCGGGACGCCGGCGCGCGAGCTCGTCCAGGGGGACCTCGAGCGTCCGACCAGGAGAGAGGATCATCGCGCGCTCGATCAGGTTCGCGAGCTCGCGCACGTTGCCGGGCCACGGATACGAGCGCAGCGCGTCCAGCGTCTCGGTCGGAATGACCTCGACGTGCCGGTTCATGGGGCGCGCGAGCCGGTGGACGAAGTACCGGACGAGCGCGGGAATGTCCTCGGCGCGCTCGCGCAGCGCCGGCACGTGGATGGGGAAGACGTCAAGCCGGTAGTACAGGTCGTCGCGGAAGCGTTGCTCCTCGACCATCGCGCGGAGATCGCGGTTTGTCGCCGCGATCAGCCGCACGTCCACCTTGATCGTCTTCGTCCCGCCGATGCGCTCGAACTCCTGCTCCTGGAGCACCCGCAGCAGCTTCGGCTGGAGCTCGAGCGGGATCTCGCCGACCTCGTCGAGGAACAGCGTGCCGCCGTTCGCGACCTCGAACCGTCCGATCTTCTGCGCGATCGCGCCCGTGAAAGCGCCGCGCTCGTGGCCGAAGAGCTCGCTCTCGAGGAGACCCGATGGAATGGCGGCGCAGTTGATCTTCACGAAGGTGCGCGCACGCCGCCCGCTACGGTCGTGGATGGCGCGTGCGACGAGCTCCTTACCGGTGCCCGTTTCCCCGAGAACGAGCACGGTCGAGTCGGTCGGCGCGACGACCTCCACCTGCTGCAGGGAGTGCCGCAGCGCGGTGCTCTCGCCGATGATCTCCTCGAACGCGCGCTCGGTCCGGATCTCGCTCTCGAGATATAGCCGCTCCTCCGCGAGCTTGTCCTTCAGTTCCGCGATCTGCCGGTACGCCATCGCGTTGGCGACCGCGATCGCGACCTGGCGGGCCACCTCCTCGATGAGCGCCACGGCCGTCGCCGTGAACGCGCCGGGCTCGACGCTGCCGACGGTGAGCGTGCCGAGCGCGTCGTCGCCGACGACCAGCGGCACGCAGCACATCGCGTGGATGCCCATCTCGCCGAGCACTCGGGTCGCCTCGGCGGACCAGGCCGCCAGCTCCTCCTCGCCGAATACCTGTGTACGACGCGTGGTGAAGGCCCGGCCGCTCGGTGAGCTCGCAATCGGCAGCCGTCTGCCTTCCATCACTTCGGCCGGTCGCCCGGACTTGAACGCGGCCGCCTGCACCACGAGGTCCTCGCCAGCGGGCTCGCGGAGAGCGAGCGCCGTGAACTCGTGGGGGATCACGCGTTCGAGAAGCGAGGATACGACCGGAAGGAGACCCGAGAGGTCGAGGCTGGAGACGAGCGCATTCGTGACGTCGAGCAGGAGCTGGAGATGGTCGCGTTCGGCCGCGAGCTGGCGTTGTGCCGCTTGCGCGTCGTCGAAGTTGAGCGCGTTCTCGATCGACACCGCGACGAGCTTCGCGACGTCGCCGAGGAACGCGACGTCTGCGGCGGTATACGTCACGGGATCGTAACGGCCGAACCCGAGCACCCCGACCCGTCGGCGAGCGGTCGTGAGTGGCAGGACGCAGAAGCTTCCGACGCCCTCCTCTCGACACCTCGTGATGGTGTCCAGCCAGCGCGTCTCAGTGGCGACGTCGCCGATGATGAGCGGCTCCTGCGACTCGATGACCCAGCCCATCGGGGTGTCTTCGGCCGCGACGTCGAGTCGCAGGATGATATCCATACTCGGGGGATCGAGGACCTGCGTGTGCAGCACCCGTCGTTGCGGGTCGTAGAGCGTCACGCCGATGCGGTCGAAGCTGACGATCCGCTGCAGCTCAGCGGACAACTTGCGGAAGAGCTCGTCGGGGTCGCGACACGACGTCATAGACTCGGCGACGGACAGCAACGCTTGAAATCGCGCCGCGAGGCCGGCGCCCTCGGTCGAGGCGATGCCGCCTGACTCCGGGGGGCGCTCGTCGTTCTTCGTCATCGTCAGCGACGGTCCGCCGCCCACGCGCGGGACGGACGAGGCGGTCTGGATGAATAGTCGACGCGACGCGGTCAGTCGAGCCGCGTCGTGACCGCCGTCCACCCGAGGCTGTGCGGTCTCGTCGGACACGGCGCTAGCGACCGCGCCGATCGCGGTTGGAGCGATCGACGATCTCGTCCCGGATGGCCGCAGCGAGGCAGTCGTTCGCGACGATCTCGACGCCGTCACGGTACATCTCGGTGAGCAGCAGCTTCCCAGCGGCGTCGACGAAACAAACGTCCGCGAGCTCGACGCGAATCGGGCGTCCGGCCGCTATCGCTCTGATACGCCGCCACGAACGCCGGAGCTCCCCGACCCATTGGTCCTTGAGCGTTCCCTCCAGCCGGAGAGCCCAAGTCGTCCGGCAGTCCGCGGTCACGCGCATGATGTCGGTGATGCGCAGCATCGTCCTACGGCGTCGCCCAGCCGCGGCCGAGCGCCTCGTAGAGATTGACGAAGCGATCGGCTGGCTGACTTGTCCATTGGTCACTACGCAATCACCGTGCCGCACGTTTCGACGCCGATTGCTCGGTCGTACGGCGATGGAATCGCGCGCCGGTGCCGAACATCGGCACGCGTGCCGATGTCCGTCCGTCACGCTTCGGCGCGACCCGCGATCAGTTGCCGGGGGCAAGCGCCTCGATCGCGCGAACATCGGGAGAGAGCGATGCCGGGCTGTCGGAGCGCAGGGCTTGGATACACACGTCCGTAGCTCCTGCCGCTAGGTGTGCCTGTATGCGCTCGCGAATCTTGCCTTCCGTGCCCCAGGCGACGATCGCGTCCACCAGCCGATCGCTGCATCCGTTTTGGAAGTCCGCATCCGAATACCCAAGCGCTCTCAGATTGTTCACGTAGTTCGGCAGGTTCGGTATGTAAAGGCTCATGAACTGACGGGCGGCGGCGCGAGCCTTGGCCGCATCGGCTTCGAGGATGACCGCCTGCTCGACACAGAGCCAGGGATGCGAGCCGATTTGCGCACGGACCTTGGCGGTATGCTCCGGCGGGACGAGGTAGGGAAAGGTGCCATTCGCTTCGGACGCCGCAAGGTCGAGCATCTTTGGATGAAGCGCCGCGATCAAGATCGGAATCTGGGACGTCCCTGCTGAACTCTTCAGCGCTTCCTTCAGTCGCGGAAGGTATTGCTTCATGTAGCTGAAGGGCTTGTCGTAGGCGT
>VBKW01000112.1:0-2825 GCA_005879405.1 Deltaproteobacteria bacterium | reverse complement strand
AGAACAAAGCGCCCGTCGGAGATCTCGGAAACTGTTCTGGCCGCGGAGGCCATCGCGATCGCGTCTCGCGCCCAGATATTCGCGATTCCCGTGGCAACTGAGAGGCGCTCGCTATGGCTGAGCAGGTAAGCCGCGTGTGAGAATGGATCGCGGCCAGACGCTTCCGGTATCCAGAGAGTCCGGTAGCCCCGCTTTTCGATTGTCCGCGCGAACTCGAGAGTTTCGTTGACGGTCATCGACTCAAGCACGGCGTATACACCGATTTTTCCTATATCCATTTGTCTGTCTCCTTGGTCAGCCGGCGAGCTTCTCGAGGAATTCAAGTTGCGGCGGGCCATCTAGCAGCGTAGCCAGGTTCACGAGTTCGCCGAGGTGCTTGCGGTGCACGGCGACGGCGTCGTCGTCGACGTACTCCTCGTAGAACACGAACACGCGGGAGTCCTTTTTCGACCGGCACATGAAGTAGGCCCGGTTGCCGGGCTCCTTACGTACCTCGGGAACGACCTGCTTCATCGTCTTCTCGAACTCCTGCTCCTTACCCGCCTTGATCGTCAGCTTCGCAATTAAAGTGATCATTATCGAATTCCTCCTCTGATCTATCGTTGTGCGACCTGCTCGCCCGGCATGGCCCAGCCGCCGCCGAGCGCCTTGTAGAGATTCACCATCGCGACGAGCTGATCGCGCTGGGTCTGCGCGAGGGTGTTCTCCGCAGGGTAGAGCCGCTCCTCCGCGTCCAGCACCTCGAGGTAGTTCGAGAGTCCCGCCTGATACCGGGTGAGCGACAGCTGCACGGCTTCGTGGAGCGCGGTTACCTGCTTCTCCTGCGACGTCCGCTGCTCGGCAAGCCGCGTCTCCGCTGCGAGCGCGTCCGCGACCTCCCGAAACGCCTCGACGATGGTCGCGCGGTAGCGCGCGATCGTCTCGTCCCAGAACGCCTGCTGCGCCCGGTAGGACTCGATCAACTGACCGCCCTGGAAAAGGGGGCCGCTGACATTCGCCGCGATGTTCCAGATGCTGGCGCTGTCTTTGAGGACGTTGCCTATTTTCCCGCTCCCATTGCCGTACATGGCGGACAGCCCGATCGTCGGGAAGAAGTTGGCGACTGCGACCCCGACCTCGGCGTTGGCGGCGATCATCGTCTCCTCCGCCTGGCGGATGTCGGGTCGTCGCCGGAGGAGGTCGCTCGTCAGTCCCGGCGGCGTCACGGGCGCAGTCTGTGCGACGAGCGACACGCCGCGCTCGACCGGCCCAGGGTTCGCGCCGAGGAGCACGCTGATCGTGTCCTCCTGCTGCGTGATCTGGCGCTCGAGTGCGGCGACGTTCGCAGTGCTCGACTGAAGATTCGCCTCGGCGCGCGCCGTCGAGATCTTCGTGTCCGTGCCGCCGGCGTACCGGCGGGTGAACACGTCGAGTGTGCGCTGATAGGTCTCGGCGCTCTCGTGCGCGATGGCGAGCTCCCGATCGAGCTCGAGGAGCTGGAAGTAACCGCTCGCGGCGTCGCTCACGAGCGAGACGACGACGCCACGACGGGCCTCTTCGCTGGCGAGGAACTGTGCGCGTGCGGCTTCCGTGGAGCGGCGAATGCGGCCCCAGACGTCGATCTCCCACGCGACGTTGAACGCGGCCTGGAAGGCGTTGAAGGTCGTCCGCGGGAACCCGGGGGAGAGGAAGAGTTTCTGGCGCTCCGCCGACCCCTGATAGCCGATCTGCGGATAGAGCTCCGAGGCGGCGACGCCGACCTGCGCCCGTGCCTGCTCGATGCGGGCGACTGCGGCCTGGAGGTCGTAGTTCCCCGCGAGCACCCGCCGCACGAGGTCCTGCACGATCGCGTCGCCGAACACCTGCCACCACGGGAGGTCCGCGAACGACGCCGCATCCGCCGATCCGATCCGACCGCGGAAGTCGTCGGGTGTCTCGGCCGGCGGTCGGTGATAGTTCGGTCCGACCTCGAGGTGCCAGAGCCGGCCGAGAACGCCGCGCGGTTCCGCCGTCGGGGCGCAGCCCGCAAGGAGGATCACCGCCGCCATGGCGGCGCATGCCGTCCGGATCATCATGCGACTTCCTTCTGCGCGGGCACCCCGTCGGGCGGCGCGGGGTCGGCCGTCGCTGTTTCCACACGTCGTCGTCGCCACCATCGAGACGTCTGCTCCACGACGACGAACAGGACGGGGACGAGGAAAATGGCGATGCCGGTCGAGAAGACCATGCCGGTGATGGTGACCGTCCCGATGAGCCGGCGGGCGAGGGCGCCCGCGCCGAGCGCGTTCCAGAGCGGCAGGAGGCCGAAGATGAACGCGAACGACGTCCGCCAGGGGCTGGCCCCTCTCGAACCCGGCCTTTGCGAACTCGACGATCAGGATCGCGTTCTTCGCGGAGAGACCGATGAGCACGATGAGCCCGATCTGCGCGTACACGTCCAGGTCGAATCCGCGCAGCAGCAGACCGAGGAAGGCGCCGGCGACGGCGATGGGGACCGAGAGCAGGACCGAGAAGGGCAGGGACCAGCGCTGGTAGAGCGCCGCCAGGATCAGGAACACGAGGACCAGCGACAGGGCGAACACGCCGACGCCGCTCCCCGCGATCGACTCCTGGTAGCTCATGCCGTTCCAGGCGTACCCCATGTCGCGTGGCAGGACCTGGTCCGCGACGGCCGCGACTGCGGCCATCGCCTGCCCCGTGCTGTAGCCCGCCGCCGGCACGGTGAAGATCTCCATGCCGCGATACTCGTTGAACCGCGTCACGAACTCCGGACCCGACGACTTCCGGAGATCGACGAGCGTGGAGAGCGGGACCATGTCGCCCTTCGCGTTGCGTACGTAGAAGAG
>VBKW01000114.1 GCA_005879405.1 Deltaproteobacteria bacterium | reverse complement strand
GCGAATTTCTCGCGCCGTCCGGCAATGCTATGTCCCGCCCCATGCAGGCTGCGTTCTGTACCGCTCCGGGATCGATCGCGGTGCTCGACGTGCCGGCACCGAGCGCGACCGCCGAGACGACGATCGTGCGCGTCCACGCCTGCGGGATCTGCGGCACCGACCTCCATTACTACGCGGGGATGGCGCCGCCCCCGAAGGTGTGTCTCGGGCACGAGATCGTCGGCCGTGTGGCCGCTCCGGGCGGCGGTTTCGCGCCCGGGGACGGCGTCGTCATCGAGCCGCTGCTCTCGTGCGGCGCCTGCGCACGTTGTCGCGGCGGCGAGCCGAACCTCTGCCCGAAGATCCGTGTTCTCGGCAGCATGGCACCGGGCGGTCTCGCGGAGATGGTCGAGGTGCCGGCGCGGCTCCTCTATCGCGTGCCGCCCGGGCTCGATCTCGACCTCGCGATGCTCGCGGAACCGCTCGCCGTCGGCGTCCACGCGGCGCACCTCGCCGACATCGGCGTCGGCGACGAGGTCCTGGTCCTCGGCGCCGGGGCGATCGGCCTTCTCGCCGCGTACGCCGCGCTCGTCCGCGGCGCCCGCGTGACCGTGAGCGCACGGCACCCACACCAAGCCGCCGCCGCGCGTGCGCTCGGCGCGGGTGTCGTCGGTGCCGCGTCGACCGAGATCCTCGCCCGCCAGGCATCGACGCCGCCGGACACGGTGCTCGAGAGCGTCGGCGGCGACGCCGACACGCTCGATCTCGCCCTCGACATCGTTCGTGCCGGCGGCCTGATCGTCGCGCTCGGGCTCTTCACCCGTCCCGTGACGCTCGCACCGCTGCGCTTTCTAATGAAGGAGGTACGGATCGTCTCGTCGATGACGTATTGCCGGCGACTGGCGCGGCCGGACTTCGAGACCGCGCTCGCCATGCTCGCCCGTGACGCGGCGCGCCTGAGGCAGCTCATCACCCATCGGGTGCCGCTCGCCGAGGCCGCACGGGCGTTCGCGCTCGCCGCCGACAAGTCGAGTGGCGCAATCAAGGTCGCCGTCGTGCCCTAGACAGCGCTGCGACGGCGCCATGGTTCCGTGGAGATCGTCGCGACGGCGACGCCGCTCAGAAGCTGTACATCAGCTCCACGAAGGCGCCGGTGTTGCGCTCGATGCGGCCGAAGAACGAGTGCTTCGGTCCGTGGAAGATCTCGCCACCGACGGTCGCACGCCAGCCGTCCGCGAGCTCGTACGCGATCTTCGGCCGGAGGAAGAAGTCGTTGCGCTCGACGTAGTGTAGCGACAGCAGCTCGACGTCGAGCGTATCGTTCCACCACCGTTTGTCGATGCGGGCCGACCAGCCATTCTGCACCGTGTCGAGCTGCTGGTTGATGACGAACGTCTCCCGCGCGGCGAGGAAGCGCGCCTGCCCGCGCAGCGGGTCGGGATCGTCGAGCGCGCGCGCCGGATCGACCCGGTTCACGACGTAGCGGCCGACGTACTGGACGATGACGTTCAGGTTGTCGAAGAAGCTGCGCTCGATGCCGAGCACGTAATACAGGTACGGGGTCACCTCTTCGACGTCGTGGCCGCTCGCGTTCCCGGTGTGGACGTAGGCGACCTCGCCGCGATACCCGAAGCGGCCGGCCGCCGTCGCGAAGTCGGCACCGACCATGTGCCGTCGCGGATGCACCAGACTGACGTCGACCCGACGGGCGCCGGTCAGCGGATCCTGCATCGCGGATCCGACGCGCGCCTCCGGCAGCAGGTTGAAGCCGTAGTAGTAGGCGATCGACGCGTCGAGCTTGCCGCCGCTGCGATCGAGCTTGGCGCCGACCGATCCGTCCTCGAGTCGCAACCCGGGCACGCGCTCGCGCAGTCGCACCCCCTCCGGGACGTCGATCGGGATCACCGACGGGCTGAAGATCGGAACCCAGATGCCGATCGCGCGCGTCGACGGCGTGAGAGCGTAGTCGGCGCGCAGCGCGGTCACGCCGTAGCGGTATGCCGATTGCCCCTCGGGAAGCAGCAGGAGGTAGTCCTTCGGCGTGATGACGTCGGTCGGGTTGAGCTCGTCGGCGCGCCCCCATGCGACGATCTGCTTGCCGGCACGAACCTCGAAGCGGCCGGTCGTGAGCTCGCCGTAGCCCTCGCGCAGCTCGCTCACCACCGACTCGACGTCGCGCAGGTCACGCGCGCGTGCGGGTGTCGCCTCGGGGGTGTCGTGGCCGATCTGCTCGGCGAGGATCCGTCCCTCGGCGACCCAGCGGAGCCCGTCGGCGACGTCGAGGCGTTGCTTGAGCACGAGGTTCACGCCGGGAAAGCTTCGCCGGTCGTCCAGCGCGTGGTTCGACGAGAAGTAGTCGAGCGCGACGGACCCGCTCACGCCGAGCCGCGTCCATGCGCTCGGCGTGTCCTCGTCCGCCGCGTGTGCATGCGCCGCGGCACCGGCGACGAGCAGGAGGGCGACGGCCGCCGCCCGCAGCTCAGCTCTCCTTCTCGAGGGTGCGCTCGGTGAACACGTCGTCGTCGAGACCGACGCCGACGGCGAGCTTGCTCCAGACGATCTCGGTCGAGTGTCCGCTCTGCGTGTTGCGCATCGTCAGCGTGAACGCTTGCCACTTGTGATGCGCCGGCTCGATCTCGCGCACGTCGGTTGCAGTGAGCTCTTTCACCACCGCCCCGGCGAGGTCCCAATACGTGCCTTTCACCGCGACGAAGTTGTCGTGGCGAATCCACGTGCGACGCTTGCCATAGCCGCTGTCGTCGCGCACCTTCTCGGTCCGCGGCACCGACTCGACGACGTACGTCTCGACGCCGTCGATCTGCTCCGTGCCGACGAGCGTGTGCGTCCAGTCCTCGACCTTGTGTCCGATGACGTCGCCGTACGAGAAGTCGGTACCGACGAAGCTGTCCTTCTTGTTGTTGGCGACGAGACGCCGCACCTTGTGCAGCGCCGGCAGATAAATCCAGATGTCGTCGTCGCCGTCGGAATGCTCGACGAGCAACGTCGCGGTGCCCTTCACGTCGGCGGGAGTCAAGAAGCGCACGAGTCGCTTCTGATCGATGCCGTTCGGCAGGAGCTTCGACAGCGTCTCCGTCGAACGCTCGCGGCGCGCGCCGCCTTCGCTGACGAGTGTCATCGTCACCGCCGCGCGCGAGTCGACGACCTTCGCGACGGTGAAGTTGCGGCGCATGATCTCGTCGGCATCGAGCTCGCCCGCCTGCGCGCGCACCGCAGCCAGCACGATCATCGCCCACACCGACCCCCACCGCGCCATCGGCGCTGCATAGCGCAGTCGCCCGCGCGCCGTCTACACGCGCACTCTGGTAGACGCCCGCAGACGAATGCGATAGACGCGCCGCACGTGGCGGGAGGTTGCATGAGCACTGGAGCGTGGAGGAGAGGCGCGGGGCGCTGCGCCGGGCTCGCGTTGCTCGTCACCGTCGCGGCGTGCGGCGGCAGTGGCAGCAGCCAGCACACGTTCAACCTGCCCGCGGGTACGGAGCTCGACACGACGGCGAGCGATCGTGTCCTGCTCGCCGTCGAGTCGAAGAACCAGTGCGGTGACTCACGGTCGTGTGTCGCGACGCCGCAGCCCGGCGCGACACCGGGACCGAGCGGCGGCTGCGACGTCGGCAACGGCAACGCGCGCGGCCTCGCGCTGTACCGTCTCGGCACGAACGGCCTCTTTCTCGAGGACGCGGCGCATCCCGGCACCGCCGCGCCGCCGGAGCAGATCATCGGCACCGCGGACAATCCACGCCGCGTGCTGGTCTCGCCGACCGATCCGACGCTCGTCTACGTCGCGACCAACGAGCGGTTGCAAGTCTTCCGCCTCGCGCCGAACGGCGGCTCGCGCTGCATCGCGCAGACGACGAGCGAAAAAGAGATCGACCATTCGGCGAAGGATCTGGATCCCGTCGACTTCGCGCTCGACCCGACGGTCGGCAACGGCGTGCTCTACGTCGCCGGCCGCGGCTCGAATCGGGTCGACGCATATCCCATCGCCGACGACGGTACGATCGGCGCGCAGCCGGCGAGCTGCATCATCGGCTCGTCGGACTCGGAGTACACGGCGCTCAGCCTGCTCACGCGCGACTTCCTCGCCGCCTCCGGGCGAACGCAGATCCAGGTCTTCCGCCGGGTCGATGGTCTCTTCCCGCCGCCGACGCCGGCACCGTCGGCGAGCCCGACGCCGACCGCCAACAGGACGCCGAGCTGCTTCTCGGGCCAGCTCGTGACGCTGCCGGTATCGTTCCTCGGTGCCGCCATCGTGACCGACACCTTTTTCTCACCGTCTGCGGCGCAACCGATCGGCGAGCTTTTCATCTCCGAGGAGGTGAGCCGCCGGCTGTTCACGTTCAACATCGACCCCGCCGGCGTGATCAACTCCAAGGAGACCAGCAGCACGAAGAAGGACGGCTTCTACCAGAGCATCCGGCGCCGCGACGTCGGATCGGACTCGTTGATCTACGCATCCGTCTTCCAAGAGGGCCGGATCGCCGTCTTCCGGCTCGAAAACGGACTTTTGCCGGAGTTCGCCTTCAGCAAGACGGCGAAGGATCCGAAAACGACGCCGGTCGGTCTCGCGTTCGACGGCCCTGCCGGCACGATCCTCTACGCCGCCGAGTCGGGCATCGGCCGCCTCGACGGGTTCCGCGTCCAAGCCGACGGCGGCCTTCCCGACGTGCCGGATACGAGCACCGAGCCCGTCACGACGACGGACGGCCGCGTCATCGACAGCTTCCCGAGCGACATCGCGATCATCCCGGCGCCCTGAGCACGCGAGCCCAAGCGCCCACCACGAGATCGCCACCCGCAGCGCCGACGCGAGCGCATCCCGAGGCGGCAACCGTCCGCGACGTCGTGGTCGCGATGGCCAGCGGCGCCGCCCTCGGCGCGAGCTTCGTCGACTTCCGGCTCTTCGTCGTCCCCTGGGTCGCGCTCGCGCCGCTGCTCGCGATCATCGAGCACGCGCCGCCGCGACGCGCCCTGCGCCTCGGCTGGCTCGCCGGCACGACGGGAATCGCAATCGCCTTCAGCTGGCTGATTTACGCCATGCGCGTCTTCGGCGGATTTCCGCTCCCGATCGCGCTGCTGCTCTATGCGCCGCTCGTGGCATGGATGGGTCTCGAGCTCGGGATCTTCGGCGCGCTCCTCGCGTGGATTGGACCGCTGCCGCTCGGACTCGCGGCGCCGCTCGCGTTCGGTGCGGTCGAGTTCCTTTTTCCGTCGTTCTTTCCGTGGCGGCTCGCCCATTCGCAGTATCGCGTGCCCGTGCTGCTGCAGACCGGCGAGCTCGCCGGTCCCGCGCTCCTCGGGTTCGCGATCGTGTGGGTGAACGCGGCGATCGCCACCACGGGCCGCGCGATCGTCGCGCGCCGGGCGGCGCGGCGGCGCGACACCACACCGCCGCCCACCGTTACATCGGCGCGCGCACGCGTCGACGCCGCGGAACCACAGGCTC
The DNA here is from genome assembly GCA_005879405.1 of Deltaproteobacteria bacterium. Taxonomy (GTDB): domain Bacteria; phylum Desulfobacterota; class Binatia; order UTPRO1; family UTPRO1; genus DP-19. The sequence continues at coordinate 7,039 of VBKW01000114.1, read as the reverse complement.
GCGCGCGCGATGTGGTCGCGGCGGCCCGCGCGCGCGACGCGGTCGCGGGGGTCGTGCTGCCGATCGTCACGGTCGTCGCGCTCGTCGGGTTCGGCGCCTGGCGGCTCACCGCCGTGCGCGCCGTCCGTGCCGCCGCGCCGGTGCTGCGCGTCGGCGTAGTGCAAGGGAACATCAGCATCGAGCGCAAAGGCGACCGCGCGTTCTTCGGGCGCAACATGGACGCCTATCATGACGCATCGCGGGCGATCGCGGACGACGTCGACCTGCTCATCTGGCCCGAGACCGTCTTTCAGCACCGCATCGCGACCGAACGCACCCGTCTCGACGGCGAGGACGATCCGTTCCCGGGCGCGCCGCGCCCACTCCTCTTCGGCGGCCTCGCAATGGCGCGCAGCGCCGACGGCACCGCGCGTCTCTACAACAGCGCCTTTCTTCGCGGCGCCGACGGGCGCGTGCTCGGACGCTACGACAAGCGGGTGCTGGTGCCGTTCGGCGAATACATGCCGCTCGGCGACCGCATCCCGCGGCTGCGCGAGCTCAGCCCGGCGACGAGCAACTTCGCCGTCGGCGGCGAGCCGGCGCTGCTCGGCGTCGGCGCGGTCGCGCGGCTGGGCGCGCTGATCTGCTACGAGGACGTCATCCCGGGACCAGCTCGCGCGGCGGTCGCGAAGGGCGCCACGCTGCTCGTCAACCTGACGAACGACGCCTGGTACGGCGACAGCGCCCAGCCGGTGCAGCACCAAGCGCTTGCGGTGTGGCGCGCCGTTGAGACTCGCCGCGACCTCGTGCGCGCCACCAACACGGGGCTGACGAGCGTCCTCGCCGCGACCGGCGAGGAGGTGTCGGAGCTGCCGACCTTCACGACCGCGACGCTGACCGCCGACACGCACCTGCTCCGGGGGACGACCGTGTACGCGGCGGTCGGCGACGTCGCGGCGTGGACGATCGTAGCGCTGGCCGGCGGCGCGCTGCTCCGACGCCGGCTCCGCGCGGCGCGACCTCGTCCACCGAGGCCGCGCCGCTCTCGCCGCCGCGTCAGGGCTCGCAGGTGATCGTCAACTTGTCGTCGTCGTGGATACCGTCGCTGCGGGTGGCGCGGATGCGGAACAGCTTCTTGCGCTTCACTCCGTGGCGCAGCGGGACGCGCACGTACGTGCTCTTGCACAAGTTGCCGGTCGTGATCGGCGTGCTGTAGTTGATGATGGTGAAGTGATTGCCCGTGACGGACGCGACCGGTGCGAACGCTTTCACGAGCGCCTGGACGTTCCGTGCGTTGATGCGATCCTCCAATTTCGAGGCATCGCCGCGTGGCGTCTTCACTTCGAATTTCGCCACGTCCGTCGCCTGACAGACCTGTCCGTCGCCGTTCACGATGCGCGGATCGGCGTTGTTGAGGCAGATGACCACGTGCGCGACGCACGTCCCGTCGCTCGCGCCGTCGAAGTCGCCGTCGCCGCCGTCGTGGATCGTGACCTTCGTCGACGCGATCTCCGTCTGCGCCGCCGGCGCGTCGACGAAGAACTCGGAGATGCAGTTCGTCAGCGGGCTCCCCGTCCCCGGCAGACAGCGGCCGGGGGTGCTCTCGGTGCATCCCGGCAGCATCGGGAACGCCTCGCGCGCCTCGGCGTTCGCAACGACGTCGGCGGTCGCGAGCAGCGCGTCGTGGTAGCCGTTCCCGAGCCAGAGGTTCACTTGGTCGCCGTAGTGCGGCCGGCCGACGACGCCGTCCTCGCCGCCGGGGATGACGTTCTTCGCGTGCACCGGCCCGCTCGGCCCCATCTCGACGACGCTACGCCGATTCGGACCGCTGCCGAACGAGAGGTCCGTGTCGCTCGCCGGCCGCATGCCGAAGTTGCCGACGTCGACCGTGAAGCGCGAGCCGTCGGTCGGCATGCCCGGCGGGAAGCCGGCGGCCGGCTGCGGCGGGATGCTGAACGCGCCGCCGCCGGCGACGCGGGTGTCGTTCAGCGCACCGTCCAAGAAGCTTTCGAAGATGACGTAGTGCAGCTTGCCCCATAGGTAATCGTCGACGCTCATCGAGCCGCCGAACGCGTCGGTGAAGCTCGCGCCCGCGAGGAGATCGAGCGCGGACTGCAGGCTCTTCACGAGCAGCATGTCGCGCTCCTGCGCGGCGGTCAGCGAGACCGACGTGTCGTCGAAGAAGTTGAGGCCCGACGCGCCGACGCCGGTGAACGGCACCTTGTCGAGCAGCCGCAGGAGCCCGCGAATCGCTTCGGTCGTGCCTTGGCGGTACGTGACGCCGTTCGCCGCGAGCGTGGCGTCGAACGTCTTCGTCACCAGCTGGCCGACGGCGACGTTGTAGATCGTGGTCGCGACGCTGTCGACGAGATCCTGCGGGCTCGGCATGCCGGGATCACCCGGCGTGTCGAATCCCGTCGGCGTGTTGTACGTCCACGCGGCGAGGCGATTGCGCGCATCCGTGATGCGGCTGTTCACGAGGCTCGCGAGCTCAGGAGGCGCGCCGCCCGCGCCGGCGTCATCGACCGCGGTGACGAAGTACTTGGCGAGGCGGCGTCCTTCGAGCTGATTCACGTCCGCCTGCATGCGCTGCATGTCAGCGAACGAGATGGTGCCGTCGCCCGCCGGCGTGCCGGGCGGCGTCGGAATGAGGTTCAGCTCGCTCTTGATCAGCTCCGTGATGCGGGCGGCGCGGAACTCGTCGTAGCCGATGCCGAGATACGGGCCCGTCCCCGCGAGCGCCTCGTTCAACGGATCGTTGTCGGCGGTATTGCCGACCGGATCGTTGTTGGCGTTCACGAAGAAGTGCGCCGGCGGATTCTCGATCTGCGGCACCTGCGCCGCCGGCACGATCTCGTACGGCACCGACTGATCCGGCGGCAACACCGCTTTCGGAATCCACTCGTTGCCGCCGGTGCCGTTGCGGATCAGATACGGCGGATTGCCCGAGACCGCGCCGGCGTTGATGTCCTCCCGAATGGGAAACTCGCCGCTCGCGAAATAGGCGACGTTGCCAGCGTCGTCGATGTAGGACCAGTTCTGCGAGCCGAAGTCGAAGAGCTGCAGGCCGGCCTTGAAGTCGGCGAGGTTGGTCGCCTGGTTCCAGACGAAGAAGGTCTCGATCTCGCGCGTCGGAAAGAGACCGGTGAACTGAATCGAGAGCGCCGACCCGCCGGTCTGATTGGCCGGGAACGGATACGGCTGCAACGTCTGCGGGAAGATCGGGCCGTGCCGCGTCACGATCAGCACCTTCGGCGGAACGATGTTCGCGAGGAGCGGCGTCACGTCGACGATCCCGTGCACCGAGAGCTGATTGACGGCGACCGCGAGCACGGTCCGCTCGAAGCCGGTGACATTGCCGTTCTCGATGTTGACCTTGACCTGCAATGGCAGCTGCGTGATCGGCTCGGGGTTGCCGAGATAGTGGCTGAAGAGATTGCCGGCGCCGTCGCTCGAGACGTCCTCGAGGTACCAGTCGGTCACGTCGGTCGGGTTCGTCGTCGAGCCCCACGCGATGTGCTCGTTGTGCCCCTGCACGACGCCTGGGGCACCAGCGAAGCCGATGCCGGTCACGTTGAGGTTGCCGCCGCGGTCCTTGGTGTTGATGTGCAGCTCGTAGAACGTCGCCGGGCTGCCGAGGCCGAGGTGCGGGTCGTTCGCGAGGATCGGATGGCCGGTATCGGTGACGCTGCCGTCGACGGCCCACTCGTTCGAGCCGACGGTGCCGCGCTCGCGGATCGCGCGCATGGCCGGCTGCTGCATCAGCTGCGCGATGTACTCGCGCGCCTTCGTGAACGTCGCCTTGCGCGCGGCGGCGACGGCGCGCCGCTCGGCTGTCGACGGCTGGCGCGCAGACTTGCGGCCGCTCCGGTGCGCCGCCGCGCTGACGTCGGCCGCCGCGCGCTCGACGCCGGCGCCGCCGCGCGCGGAGGGCGCGATCGTCGCATCGGTGCGCGGCGGCGCGCTCGTGCTCGGGCGTTCGTGCGACGCGCTACTCGCCAGCATGACGGCTTTCGATGCCGCGAGGCCGGCGAGCGGAATCGGGCTGTTGCTCGCGTCGGGAACCGTGAACGCGTTCTCCGCCGGTTCGATGCGTGCGAGATCGTCGAAGAATGCGGTGTCGCCGGTCGGCGTGCCGAAGCCCGCCTCGACGCTCGCGACGTTGTTCGCGAGGTCATCGTCGAAATCGAACGACAGCTCGAACGCCTGCAGCTTCCCGAACGCGATCGAGTCGATCGGCGTCCACGGGTCGATGTGCGTGATGTTGAGCGGGCCATACTCGGCCGGCAGCGTCCCGCTCGCGTTCACCCGCGCAATGACCTCGTTGACCCCGTCGGCGTACGATTGCAGCGCGCTTTGCACCGCGGGCGACATCGCGTTGAACGAGTCCACCGCGGCACGGCGCAGGCCGAGCGTCTGGAAGAAGAGATCCTGGGTGACGTTGCCGATGTTCCCGGGGAACGGCGGATCGGTCGGGTTGCTCGCGCCGACCTGGAAATCGGGGAACCCGAGGATCTCGGACACCGTCCCGCTCGGGATGCGGCGGAACACGTCCATCTGGAAGAGACGATCAGTGGCATGGACGTAGCCGATCACGAAGGAGGCGTCGTTGAGCGTCGACGCGTACACGTGGGGGATGCCGTGCGTGTCACGCACGACGTCGACGGGGGCCGAGAGTTGCAGAAACGTGAACGTCTGCGCGACCGGCAGATCGGTCACGTCGGTCGCCCGAGCGGTGGGCGCGAACGCCAGGGTCACGGCGACGACGAACGGCACCAGGGGGCCGCGACGCATAGGGGGGTTCCTCCTTTGAGGGGCGCGCGAGAAGCGGCGCGATTAGACGGTGTCCGATGGGCGGATGTCAAGGAAAATCGCTGTCATCTTGCAAAGCTGGGTGCCGTCATCGATGATCAGCGTCGCCCATGTACGAGGCGTTTTACCGGCTCACCGGCCCGCCGTTCCGGCTCACTCCCGACCCGCGTTTCCTTTTCCTCAGCGCCCATCATCACGAGGCGTTAGGGCACCTGCTCTTCGGGATCCGTGAGGGCACGGGGTTCATTGCCGTCACCGGCGAGATCGGCACCGGCAAGACGACGCTCCTGCGGGCGCTGCTGCGGGAGCTCGATCCCAACACGATCGTCGCCTACATTTTCAACCCCGTCTTGTCCGACCTCGAGCTGCTGCAGTCCATCAACAGCGAGTTCGGGCTGCCGGCGACGTCGGCAAGCAAGAAGGAGCTCATCGACGAGCTGAACCGCTTCTTGCTCGCCAAGAAAGTCGCGGGCGCGCGCGTCGTCGTCATCGTCGACGAGGCGCAGAACCTGGCGCCGATGGTGCTCGAGCAGCTGCGCCTGCTCTCGAATCTCGAGACCGAGACCGAGAAGCTCCTACAGATCGTGCTCGTCGGCCAGCCGGAGCTGCGCGCCATCCTCGGCCGTGCGGATCTGGCACAGCTGAACCAGCGGATCACGGTACGGTGGCACCTCGACCCGCTCGACCGCAAGGAGACCGCGGAATACGTCCGCCATCGCCTGCGGATCGCCGGCGGCACGCCGGCAACGGAGCTCTTCACACGCAGGGCGCTGCGGCTGATCTACCGCTACGCGGGCGGCGTGCCGCGCCTCATCAACATCGTCGCGCATCGCGCGCTGCTCACCGGCTTCACGAAGGAGCTGAAGACGATCGGCGCCGCGACGGTGCGGCAAGCGATCCGCGAGCTCCGCCGCGACGATCTGGCGCCGAGCGCGCGGCGGCCGCTCCTGCGACCCGCATTCGCAGCCGCCGTCGTGGCGATCGCGATCGCCGTCATCGCGGCGTTCGCGATCGTGCCGCTACACCCGCATCGCTCGTTGCCTGCGCCGGAAGCGATGGCCAGTGCCAGTCCCGCCGCCGCGGACGCGGCGCTGCCCGCGGTCGCGATGCGCGCGACCGTCGAGACGGCGCCGTCGACGACGGTGAACGCCGGCGCCGCGGCGACGCCGCCTGCAGCCGCCGTCGCGGTCGCGCCGACGCTCGGCGGCGCGCCGACGACCGCGCCGACGCCGGAACCGCCGACGCCGGTCGCGACGGTCACGGTACCACCAGCTGCGTCACCGATTCCCGACACCCTCGACGTGGGCGCGGCACCGCAACCGAGCGCGGCGCCGGCACCTGACGTCGCCGCGTTTTGGGACACGCTCGGCGCGACCGACAACCGCGTGGCGGCACTCACGGCGACGGACGATCTGCTCACCGTCTGGAGCGCCGAGCCGCTCAGCGCCGACGAGCGCAAGAAAACGAGCGTCGATCTCTGGGCGATCGCCGGCAAGCGTGGGCTCCGTTATCTGCCGATCAGCGGCACGCTCGAACGGCTGCAGCTGTTGAATCTGCCGGCGATCCTCGAGCTGTCGGTGCCGACGTCGCAGCGTCGGCGGTTCGCCGTCGTGACCGGCATCGACCGCGATCACGTGCAGCTGCGGTACGGCACTCTGGCGGTGACGCTCACGACCGACGACATGGCAAAGGTGTGGCTCGGCGAGGCACACGTTTTTTGGCGTGACTTTCTGAATCTGTCTGCGTACATGGCACCGGGGACTGTGGGGGAGGATGTGATGAAGCTGCAACAGATGTTGGCGCGAATCGGCGAATACCAAGGGAGCTTTTCTTCCAACTACGATCGCCCGACGTCGGAGGCGATCGCGCGCTTTCAGCGCTCGCGACGGTTGGTCGCCGACGGCGTCGTCGGGCCGCTCACGAAGATCCTGCTCTACGAAGCGACGGGTGCGTTCGACCATCCGCGCTTGGGCAACGTGACATGAGCACGATCCTCGATGCGCTGAAGAAGGTCGAGCGCGACCGCGAGGCGCCGCACGAGGAGGTGCTCGCCGAAATCGCGTTGCCGCCACCGCAGACCCCGCGGCGCGGCATCCCGACGCGCGTCATCATCGCATGCGCGAGCATCGGCTTCGCCGCGGGCATCGGCCTCGCCCTGTGGCGTGACAGCGCACCGCCGCAGCAAGGTCCGCCGCTCGAGCCGGCGACCGCACCCGTCATCGACGTCCCGCCGCCGCCCGTCGCGAAG
>VBKW01000465.1 GCA_005879405.1 Deltaproteobacteria bacterium | reverse complement strand
CTCGTCCGCGACACGAGCGGGTGGCGGTGGAGCGACGACTTCCCGCGCGCGATCGGTCGCGTGCGCTCCTTCCACGGCAACTTCGGCATGCTGATGCGCGCCTACTGCTACATGCGCGCGCTCGGCGGCGACGGCCTCGCCGACGCGACCGCGAAGGCGGTGCTGAACGCCAACTACGTGCGGGCGCGTCTCCAGGCCACGTACCCGCTCGCGTTCGCGACGCCGTCGCTCCACGAGTGCGTGTTCAGCGACCGCGACCTCGAGCCGACGGGCGTCCACACCCTCGACGTCGCGAAGCGCCTCCTCGACTACGGCTTCTACGCGCCCACGATCTACTTCCCGCTCGTCGTCCCGGGCGCGATCATGATCGAGCCGACGGAGACGGAGAGCAAAGAGACGCTCGACGAGTTCGTCGCCGCGCTCGAGGCGATCGCCGCCGAGGCGCGCAGCGATCCGGAGATGGTAAAGAACGCGCCGCACGCGACCTTCGTCGGCCGCCTCGACGAGACGCGCGCAGCGCGCCGTCCCGTTCTGCGCTGGACACGCGCAGAGTCGTAGCCGGCAGGCGCCTCGCCGTCCAAGGCTGTCGTATGTCCGCGGAGATGCGACGTTCACCCGCAGGAGGAGCGTCCCATGAACGTCGAAGGCGGGATGCTATTGCGGTGGTCTACGCTACCGGGCGACCGGCGACCCGGTCTTCAAGCGCCAGTGTCATTGTCGCGAGTGCCAGTATATCTCCGGCGGACATCCGAACGTCATCGTCGCCATGCCCGAGGCGGGCGCGCTCATCATCAAGGTGGGCACGCTCGACGATCCGAGCGTGTACGGTGGCCCGCAGATGGTTCGAACGCGTTCCCGGATAGGACCTCGCCCGCGGCGTCGAGCAGCTGACGAGGCCGTGCGTCCGGCGGTCACTCCGCACATCGTCTTCTTGCTGTCCCCGGCACACCTCGGTGGCGAGCGGGCGCGCCTGGTCTTCCATCCCGATGCGCGCTTCGAGCTCGCGGAGCGGCTCCGCTCGCCGGCGGGGGCACCGCTCGCGGCGGTGTTCGCGTTCCTGAGCGGCCTCTATTTTCGCGGCAAGATCACGTATGCCGAGGCCTTCGGCCGCCCGCCGCCGGGCTTGTCGGGAGGCCTGGTAATCAGCCCCGGCGCCGGACTGCGCTTTCCCCACGAGCCCGTCACGCTCGAACGCCTCGCAGAGTGGTCGAAGGTGCCGATCGACGCCTCGAATCCGCGCTTCACGCGACCGCTCGTCGAGCACGCCGCCGCGCTCGACGAGGCGCACGGCGCGACCACGCGCTTCGTCCTCCTCGGCAGCGTCGCGACCGACAAGTACGTCGAGCCGCTCACGAAGGTCTTCGGCGATCGGCTGCTCTTTCCGCCGGACTTCATCGGCCGCGGCGACATGAGCCGCGGCGCGCTGCTCCTGCGCGCGGCGCGCGCGCGCTGCGAGCTGGCGTACGTGCCCGTCGTCGGAGCGCGTCGTCACGGACCACGCGCGCCTGGCGTGGCGGAGACGCGCCGTGTTCGGTCGCGACCAGCGGAGCCGCAGCGCGATCCGACGGAGCGAGCGGACCAGCGCGACGCGAGGCCCGAGGTGGTGATCCTCGTCGGGCTCCCGGGCGCCGGCAAGACGACGTTCTTCGGGCAGCGCCTCGCCGCGACGCACGTGCACGTGAGCAAAGACCGCTTTCCGAACAATCGCCGCCCGGCGCACCGGCAAGCCGAGCTCATCGAGGAAGCGCTCGCGGCGCATCGGTCGGTCGTCGTCGACAATACGAACGTGACCGTCGCCGAGCGCGCGCCGATACTGTCGCAAGCGCGTGCGCACGGCGCCCGCGTCGTCGGATTCGTGTTCGACTGCACGACCCGCGAGTGCGTCGCGCGCAACGCGGCGCGTGCGGGGCCGGCGCGCATTCCCAACGTCGGCATCTTCGCCGCCGCCAAACGCTTCAGTCGTCCCGTCGAGGAAGAGGGGTTCGACGAGCTGTACGTCGTGCGCCCGCTCCCCGGCCCCGCGTTCGAGGTGCGACGCGCCTGACGTGCCACCCGCTCGTCGTCAGCGACCCGAGGGGCTGCCGCCAGCTCCGCGCGGTCCGGGTACCTGCGGCCGCCGGCTCCTGCTCGGGTATCAGTACCCGCGGCCGTCCAGCTCACGCGGTGGTTCAAGTACGGCTCGGCGATCAGCCGCGCGCGGCCGTGTACACGAGTTGCGGGTCCTCGACGCCTTTCAGCATGCGTCGGCCGGCGGCGTCGAAGCGAAACGGGGCGCCGCGCGCGCCCTCGGCGACGGCGGGCGTGACGAGGATCTCGCGCGGCACCGCGAGGTCGCCGATGCGCGCGGCGAGATTCACGACCGGGCCGTAGTAGTCGCCGCCGCGCATCAGCGTCTCGCCACGCGCGAGCCCGCCGCGCGGCCGCACGACCGCGTCGTCGGCGAACGCTTCCATCAACGTGAGCGCGATGTCGCACCCGACGTCCGCCCGCGGCGCGACGAACATGACCGCGTCGCCGATCGATTTCACGACGCGCCCGCCGCGACTCGCGGTGACGTCGCTGGCAAGCGCCTCGAAGCGCTCGACGATAGCCCCGAGCTCACTCGCCGACAGCTCGCGCGCGAGCGGCGTGAAGCCGACCAGATCGACGAACCCGACGGTGATCGCGACGAGATCGCCGCGCTCGCCGCCGGTCGTGGCGCGCTGGCGACGGATCGCCGCCTCCAAGTGGGCGCGCAGCATCGCTTCGAGTATGCCCGGCAGGATGCCGATCGCCTGCGCCGCGTCGAGGTTCGCCTGCGCCATCGCCAGCGGCGAGGCGTGGGTCGCGCGTGCCGGGAGCTCGACGTTGACGATGAAGAGGGCGATCGCCGCGTCGGCGATGCGCGCGAGCGAGGTGCCGAGGACGCGAGTGAATTGCAGGATCGCGGCCTCGCCGAACATCGAGGCGGCCAGCGCGAAATTGCGGAAGCTCTCGACGTCGCCCGCCGTGCACACCGCCTCGCCGGACGCGGCGGGTGGGAGACCGGACGCGAGACGCATCCGCTCGACCGCGCTCACGGAGACGCCCGCCGTGCTGGCGGCCTCGGCGACGGTCATGCGCTCGCCGGGGCGAATCGTCAGGTCGCCGGCGAGCGGGATGAGGCGTGGGTCGTTGGCGAACGCAGCGAGCTGCGGCAACGTCAGACCGCGATCGGCGAGCCACGTGAGCAGCGCGAGACGATCGGCGGCATTCTCGGCCGCCGGATCATAGAGCCCTGCGGCTGCGAACTCGTCGGCGCTGATCGGCATGGTCGCGCGCGCTACAGCAGCCCGACGCTGAGACGACTCTCGATGCGGCTCGGCGTGCCGCCTTGGCCGGGCTCGAACGTGCGCAGCTGCGCCGCGAAGACGAACTCGTACTCGCCGGTGGCGTTGGCGGCCGCGGGCGGCGGATTGTTGTCGAAGGCGGCCGTGTTGATCGCCTCCGAGAGCGTGTCGTCCATGCTGGCGCTGCCGGAGTGATTGTCGACGCGCACCGATTTGAGCTTGCCGCCGCGGTCGAGCACGACGCGCATCTCGACGACGTCGTGCGCGGTCAGGATCTGCTGCAGCTGGAGGGCACGCTGGCGGAGGATCAGATGCTGGAACACGCGCTCCCCGATGCGGCGGACGAACGGCGCGAAGACGTTCGCCTTCGTGTTGAGGAGCGTGACGTCGCCGCGCTGGATGTCGGGAAGATAGTCGAAGGTGCCGCGTCGCCCCGGCAGGCTCCACTCGGGCGCGACGGGCGGCACGGCGAGCGCGAGGCGGCGACGGCCGGCAGCCGCGGGCTTCTCGTCGTCCGCGGTGCGTTTCGCCTCCGCCGCGCGATCCTCCGCGCGCTGCGCGCGCACGAGCTCGTCGGTCGGCACCAATAGATCTTCCAGCGCCGGGGCCGGGCGCCGCGCCTGCTTCGCCTTCGCTGCGGCATCGTCGTCGGCGTCGTCGCGCGCCTCCGCGCGCTGGCGGTCGCGCGCCGCTTCCGCCTTGTGCGGCGCCTGCGGCGGTTGCGGCGCTTGCGCCGGGACGGGCGCCGCGGGATGGGGCACGCCGGGATTGACGGTTTCTTTGAGGACGGTGTTGTCGCGATCGCTCTCGAACCGTGTGTGATCGGGAGCGCGATCGTTGATCTGATCGGGTGGCGCGACCATCTGCGGCTGCTGCGCCGGCGCCGCGGGCGGCAGCTGCGCCGGCGGCGCGTTGGCGCTCGGCGCTTGCGGCGGCGGCAGCAGCGCGACCTCGATCGGCGCCTCTTCCGTCACCGCCTGGCCCTCGGGGATGTGGACGAGGATCAACGCCGTCGTGTGCAGGAGGAGCGACGCGATGATCGCGAGCAGCAGCGAGCGGCCGGAGCGCATCAGCACGCGATTGTAGCTGCTCGCGGCGCGAGAGACGACGGCGGCCGAGCCCCTATTGCGGCCCCCGGAAGGGTTCCCCTATAGTCCGCAATGACCGCCGCGCTCACGCGGTGCGGGAGAAACGGATGTTCGGAATGGGACTGCCGGAGCTACTCGTCATCCTGGTGATCGTGCTGATCATCTTCGGCGCTGGCAAGCTTCCCGAGCTCGGCGAGAACCTCGGCAAGGGCATCCGCAACTTCCGTAAGGCGACGAGCGAGCCCGACGCGATCGACGTCACCCCACCGAAGCCCGGTTCCGGCCCTGGTCCGGCGGACTCGACCCGCGACCCGTCGAACGAGCAGTCAACACGCGGGAGCTGAACTCCCGCAGGTCGCGCGGCGGCTCGAGAAACACGATCGTGAACTCGACGCTGCCGCCGGGCGCGACCGCTTCGCGGGCATCGAGGTTCTGCAGCAGCGCGATCTCCGACTCCGAGAGGTCGCGGAGCTTGAGCGTCGTGCGATTGCCGGTGCTGATCACCTTGCGGGTGACGGCGCCGGTCGCGGTGTAGAGCTCTCCCTGCACCTCGATGCGCTCGACGGGCAGCGGCGAGTTGTTGATCGCCTTGCCCGAGATCACGAAGATGCGGCGGCCGGTGCGCAGCTGCTGGTAGCCGCCTTGCACCTCGGCGAGCGTGATGCGGGTCCTGAGCGCCGGCTCGGCGGCGAGTCTGCCGCCGATGAGCGGGATGCGCGCCAGCCAGGCCTCCGCCCGCTCGGGATTGGCGCGAACGAAGAGCGCGAGCAGCGCGAACGCGGCGACGAGGACGACGAGAAGCCGTGTCGCTGCACGCGACGCGCGAATCCGGGCCGAAGCGCTCATCATGGCCTCCATGTCGAGGACGCGCGCCAGCGGCGCGTCGCGATGGACGACGGCGGTGTCTGTCACCCGCGCTGCCGCATTCGGCGCGATGCTGCTGCGGATGTCAGCGAGGACGTCGTCATCGGCGTCGCGAGCTCGGGTGGTATCGCCGGACGCATCATCGTCACGGCCGAGACCGAGGACGTCCTCGGCGAGACCGGCGTCGTCGCCGTCGTCGCGGATCACGTCCTCGTCGAGCGTGACGGCGCGGCGCTCGGGAGCGCGGACGTCTTCGTCGAGCAGCTGGCTGAGCTCGTCGTCGCAGAGCGCGAAATCGTCGCCGCCCGATGCCGACAGGGTATCGCGGTCGATCACCCGCTCGTCGGCGTCGGGGGGGAGCTGCGCTGACGGCTGAATCGTCGGCGCCGTGATCACGGCGGGCGGATCGCTGGTTGGAGCGCCGTCGCCGGCATCGACTGGACGCGTTTCGGCGGCGTCGACGGGAGGCGTGTCGCTGTCACGTGGGGAAGACGATGCGGCAGCCGACCGGCGCGCCTTCGCGCCGAGCGCGGCGCGCGGTGGATCGTGAACGATGTCGCGCAGTGGTGCGATCGTGTCCGGCGCCTGCGATACCGAGCCGGCCTCGCCCGCGGCCGCTCCGCGGCGCGGAAAAATGAACTCGAGGTTGTCCGGCGCCGGCGGCGCGCTACGGGCCTTGCCGCCGCCGCGCTCCGCGGGCGGCGGCGCGCCGGGAAACTGCGGAAACACCTGGTGGCAACGGCCGCATTTGAACGTCGGGTTGTCCGTCGCCGAGGGATCGCCGACGCGCCATCGCGTCGAGCACCGCGGGCATTGAATGATCATACGCGCTCTCCACCACTCCACCGCCGCCAGCCACTGCCGGCGCGCCCCGCTCCGTCACCTCGACGGAGCCAATGCGAAAGGGGGGACTTGAACCCCCACGGGTTTTACCCCACAGGATCCTGAATCCTGCGCGTCTGCCAGTTCCGCCACTTTCGCGCTTCGCTTCGTTTACCAACGAGGTCGCGAGCGATCAACACTCATCGATCATGGGTTCCCGACCGTCTGTTAGCGGCATGATCCGCTGATCGCCCTCATGGGCCGCGCCAGTCACTGTCGCCCCACGGCGGCAACTGGTCCGCGTCGCGGACGCGCCAGATGGTCGCGAACGGAATCTCGTACACGACGTCCGCGACTGAGGAGAACGGAAACTCGCGCCGCGCGAGCGGGATGCGGGCGAGCTCGCGCGTCCAGCGGTCGAGGAAGAGGTAGTGCACGCGGTTGCGCGCCAAGATGCCGCGAATCGCCGTCGGAGGTAGTCCGCCGGCCACGCCGAAGAGCGCGGCGACGAATGCGGCTTTGTGGTCGGCGTCGATCGTTTGCGCCCAGTGACCGACGAACGAGACACACCCGGTGTATCCGGGAATGAGCGCCGCGAGCGGCAGCGACGCGAGCACGACCTCCGCGGGCTCGGTGTGGTCATCGAGCCAGCGCAGCGCCTCGAGATAGTCGTCCGGTAGGTAGGCGCCGACGGCGGGCGGTGCCGGATGCCCGAAGAGATTGCGATAGAGGGGCACCGTCCCGATGCCGGCGGCGATCGTCACGAGGATCGAGCCGGCAACGACGACCGCCGTCGCCGCGCGCCGCGGCAACGCTCGACCCGCCGAGCGGAGCATCTCCACGACGAGCATCGCACCGAGGACGCACATCGGCACGTGCATGCCCCACATGAGCTTGCGCGCGAAGCCGAGCGGCAATGCGAGGAGCACCATGCCGACGACGAGCCACACCGCGAGAAACCCGACGTCGCGTCCGCTTCGCCACACGGCGGGCGTCAGGAGCGCGATCGCGGCGAGCACGAGCGGCAAGCCCCAGCCGAGCGCGCACGCGAGCGGCGTCGGGGTCCGCATCGACACGTGCATGTGCTGGGCGAAGACGGGATCGAAACGCACGACCGCGACGCTGTAGAGGCAATAGAGTAGCGACGGCACGGCAACGATCGCGACGCGCGCCACGTACCGATGCGCCGCGACGAGCACGTATGCGCCGAGCACCGCGTAGAGAACGACGATGTCGTACTGATGCGTTGCGACGAGGGCGAGCGCGTAGACACCGCTCGCGACTGCGTCGGTACGGCGCGCGGTGCGTAGGTAGCGCAGCGCGTGCAGGAACGCGAGCAACATGCACGTCAGCGCCACCGGCAACGTGAAGAACGACGACGTCAGGGCGCGAAACTCGTCGGTCTCGACGTGCCAGAGGTCGATCGACCGGGCGATCCAGGGCGTCGTGCCCGTCGGGGCGGTGAGCCACCCGAAGCCGGTGGAAGTCGTCACCAGCGCCAGCGCGAGCGCGCGCGCTGGCGCGTCAGGCGTGAAGTGCGCCGCGAAACGGTACACGGTCACGAGCAACAGCGCGCAGCCGAGCGCATGGACGACGTACCACGGGATCAGGAGCGGCGCGCCCGTGAGGCGCGACATCGTCCCCATCGCCCAGAAGAGCGGGTGGAAGAACACGCGGCCGTGGGGCTCCGTCGTGAAGTAATCCTTGAACAGCACGAACCCGTCTCGTGCCTGCCGCATCCAGCCGAGGTAGCCGTAGTAGTCGTCGGGGTAGCCGCCGACGAACCCGTTGAAGCGCCAGCCGGCGGGGGCGCGGCGATACCCGTCCCAGTACGGAGCGGCGATCGCGAGCAAGGCGACCGCCGTCCAGACCCCGACGAGCACCCACTCCGCACGCGCGATGCGCGTCTGGGATGCATTCGTAGTGCGGCTCATCGCGGGCTCACGAGCGGCCTGTATCTAGCGCCTCCACGCGCGAAGATCACGGCGCCGGCCTACCGACTCGCTGCACGCGGACACGACAAACCGCAGCGGTCCGCTGCCGCGCGCGTCGCGACGACGGCGCCCGATTACCGCGGCAGCCGCGCGACGTTCTTCGCGAGCGCTTCCTTGGCGCCGCCGAGCTTCGGCGTGCCGTGGGCGGAGATCAGATTGTCGAAGTCGAGCGCGAGCATGCGCTCGAAGTCGGTGCGCACGCTGCCGCCGGGCGGCGTGACCTCCTTGAGCCAGATCGGGCCGATCACGCACGGCGTGAAGAAGCCCATCGGGTACATGACGACCTTCCCGAGCAGCGAGACCAGTGGGTCGCTGTCGTAGTGCTGGACGCTGTCGCAGGTGACGAGCAGCCGGTGCTGCGGTAGATGGACGGCGCACTCGGCGCGGGTGGCGCTCGTGAAGATCACCACGCGCGCGCCGGGGATCGGAAACGGTCCGTCCTCGGCGATCTCGTGGGTGAATGGCGGCTCGGGATAGGTCTGCTCGCCGCGCACGCCCCAAAACTCGACGCCGAACTTGTCGATGTAGTAGCGGTCGTCGCGGCTGTGGTACGTGCCAAGGCGCACCGCGTGCTTGATCGGCGCTTTCGCGAGCAGCTTGGCCTCGGCCTCCTCGCTGAGACGCACGGGGTTGAGCAGCACCCAACCGTCGGGAGTGCACACGGCGATCATGTTGCGACTGAAGGTGATCGTCAGTCCGAGCGGAATCGACATCGCGTTCGCGCTGCGTGCAACCCAGACGTCGGGGAAACATTCCTGCAGCGGCAGATGCCGATCGGCGGGCGGGTACTCGCGCATGTCGCGGCGGACCGTAGGCTCGCCACGGCGTCAATGCAACGCGCTCGTTGGCGGACTCCCAACCATTACGGTTGACCACACGTCCCGCTACGGCGCACATTCGCTGCCGACTCGGACTTCCGATGAGCTACGCCGACGCCTACGACGAGCTGATCGCGCAGACATACGACGCGGTCTATACGCGGCTGCGTGACCCGTCGGGTGACGTCGCGTTCTACCGCGATCTCGCCGTCGAGAGCGGCGGCCCGGTGCTGGAGCTCGGGTGCGGCACGGGTCGGACGCTGCTGCCGATCGCGCGCGCCGGGATCGCGTGCGTCGGCCTCGACGCGTCGCCGGCGATGCTGCGCGTCTTGCGGACCAAGAGTCCGGACGTGGAGGCGGTCCACGGCGACATGCGCGCCTTCGAGCTCGGCAGCGTGTTTCGTCTCGTGACGGCTCCGTTCCGCGCGTTTTCGCATCTGCTCGACGTCGACGCCCAGCTCGCGTGTCTCGCGTGTGTGCAGCGACATCTCGCGCCCGGCGGCGCGTTCGCGTTCGACGTCTTCGATCCGCGACTGGATGTCCTGGCGCTCGGCGAAATTCCCGAGTCGTTCCCGGTGATCTTCGAGCACCAAGGTCGCGAGATGCGACGGTGGGAAACGGTGCGCTTCGACGCTACCCGGCAGATCCTCAGGGTGACATTCCGCTTCGACGGCGGCCCGCCGGAGCTGACCGGCATGGCCGAAGTGCAGATGCGCTGGTTCTATCGCTACGAGGTCGAGCACCTGCTCGCGCGCGCCGGCTTCGGCGCGACGACGTTCCACGGCGGGTTCGATCGCCGCCCGTGGTCTGCCGGCGGCGAGACCGTCGTCGTCGCGCGCGTCTGAGGCACCGCGCACGGGCGACGCCGTCGCCGTTGCCGGCGCGAAACGACTACGACCGTCCGTGCACGAGAACGCGCGGGCCGTCGGGGAAGAGCACGTCGATCTTCACGCTGTCACGTTCGCCGGTCACGGCGCCGAGGCCGAACGTCGGGTGCGCAATCAGCTCGCTGACCTTGTAGCGTCCCGTTGTCGAGTACGGCTGCGCTTGCGCGGCGGTGCGCCCGCGGAGAAGCGACGCGTACTGGCTCGCGAGCGTGGCGGCGGGGTCGACGCGACGCGCGCTCGCCGTCGCCGCGCGCGAGCGGGCCGAGGATGCACCCCGGGACGGAGTCGTCTTCGCACCCGGCGCCGCGGCGCGGTACGCGTGCTGCCCGCGGCAGGTATTGCAGTGGACGCGCGTGATCTTGCCATTCACCGCCGCCTCGATCGTATGCGTCAGCACGAGCTTGCAGTGCGTGCACCAGCCGTCGATTTCCTTGCCGACTTTCGATGTCATGGATCCCTCGCGAGTGAACGTCGTTGCGCCCTTCGGCGCGGGTCCTCTAGTCTCGCACAAACCTCGCCGATGCGAAACGTGCGGCGTCAGCCAGCGCGA
>VBKW01000464.1 GCA_005879405.1 Deltaproteobacteria bacterium | reverse complement strand
GCGGCGCGTGCTGGGACAACACCACCTGCAGCGCGCCGGTATACGACCCGGATGTCACGGCGGGCGACAACCCGGCGAATACCACGACGGGTTTCGGCGACCTGACCAACCCGGCGAATGCGTTCCGCAACTGGAGCGCGGTGTTCGTCGCGTACTGCAGCGCGGACGTCCATTGGGGCCACAACGAGGCCGGCGACCAGTTCTCGGGCGGTGTGACGCATCACGGCTGGGACAACGCGAAGATCGTCGAGAAATTCGCTCGTGAGCACTTCGTCAATCCGAGCGAAGTGTTCGTGACCGGGTCGAGCGCCGGCGCCTACGGAGCAATTCTCCACGGCATCTATCTGCACGAGGTCTTCCTCGCTTCGACGTTCAACGTCGTCGGCGACGCGGGCAGCGGCGTGATCACGCAAGCGTTCCTGACGCAAAATCTGGAGCCGTCGTGGCACGTCCAGCAGCACCTGCCGACCTACATCGGTCTGAACGGCAGCATCACGCAGCTGACGATCGCCGACCTCTACACCTTCGGCGCGAACTACTATTCGACGGCCGGCACGCACCACTTCGCGCCGCGCGGCAGCCGCTTCGGCCAGTACTCGACGGCGTATGACGGCGGCGGCGGCAGCCAGACCTTCTTCTACAACGTCATGGTGAACGGCATCTTCGACAACGGGAACTGGTGGCACAGCTCGTGCGACTGGAACCGCCAGGCGCTGCAGTACGCTTCCGATGCGGAGACCGGCGCCACCAACGGCAACTATCAATCGTACTTCGGTCCGGGCTCGCGACACACGATCTGGGGCAGCAACCGCGTATACGACGAGGTCCACGGCCCGGTGCAGCCGTTCGTCGACTGGCTGAGCGACATGCGTACGTCGCCGACGTGGGCGAGCGTCGCCTGCACCGACTGCAGCCTGCTCGGCACGTGCAGCGGCGGTGGCAACGCGGGGGCGAGCTGTCAGCACGACTCCGAGTGTCCGGGCGCCGACTGCAACCTCGTCGACGCGAAGCCCCCGTTCACCTGCAGCGGCGGCTCGAACAACGGCGGAAGCTGTCAGCACGCCTCCGCGTGTCCAGGCGGCACCTGCAACGTCGAGGCCTCCTTCGGCGTGTGCAGCAACACCAGCGCCGCGAACATCAACAAGCTGTGCTCCACCGATGCCAACTGCGGCGGCACGGTCGGCGGCTGCGTCACCGAGCAGCCTTTCCAGCTCGATGGCGTCGTGACCTGTCCTTTCTAAGAACTTTCGCTCTTCTTTCGAAGGCGGCGCGGGATTCGTCCCGCGCCGCCTTTTTTTGACTCCGCTCGCGCCCGTCGGTGCACCTCGATGATGCCGCCGTTGCGTTGCGAGCGCGTTCAGTCGCGATCGAGGGCGACCGTGATCTCGGGACCGGCGCGCTCGACGTCGCGCGTCCACGCGGCGTCGAGCGCGATCGACCGGTTCGGGACGAGTCTCCGATACCGCCCTTGCCACAGGCGCCGGTCGCCCTGACGGACCTCGAGTCGCGCGTCGTCGATCCAGGCGCCGACGCGCATGACGAATTGGTCGCGCGGCGGGCGCATATCGCCGTCGATCGCGCCCGGCGAGATCCAGCGCAGCGGGCGGCGAAGCACGATCGGAACCGGCGGCGTCGACGGCCAGGCGCCTCTCTGGAGAAACGCGGCGACCGCCGCCGCAGCGTGGCGACCGCTCAACGCGGCGACGTCGCCGGCCTCGGCTGCGTGCACGAGATTGCCCGCCGCGAAGATGCCGCGCGCCGACGTGCGCAGCGCCGCGTCGATGCGCGGGCCGCGCGTCGCATCGATGACGAGACCGCCCGTCCGCGCGAGCTCGTGATCGGGAATCCAGTCGCCGGTGAAGACGACCGCGTCGCAGTCGACGGCATGCGTCGCACCGCTCGCGACGTTCGTCAGCTCGACACGCTCGACGCGCCGGCGTCCGACGATGGAGCTCACGACCGTGTCGGTGAGAATCGGCACGCGGCGCCAGCCGGCGGTCGCCCACGCGAGCGCGCCGTAGCTCTGATGGCGCGGCTCGTCGGTCACGATCGCCGCCGTCGTCGCGCCCACGTGTGCGAGCGTCACCACCGCAGAGAAGCTGACGTGCTCCGCGCCGACGACGACAGCGCGGCGCGCGACGCGCTCCTTTTCCAGGTACACGAGCTGCTGCAGCGCGCCGGTCGTGAAGACGCCGAGCGGCCGCGCGCCGGGCACGAGTCGGGCCGCCCGCGGGCGCTCGCGGCAGCCGGTCGCAAGGAGGACGGCGGTGCCGCGCAGCGACCCGCGTCCGGTCGGGGCCGTGATCGCCAGCGTCCGCGGACCCGCCCACCCAGTGACGCTCGTCTCGGTGCGGACGTCGACCCCCGCCGCACGCGCGAGCTGCACGTAGCGCGCGGCGTACGCCGGACCGGAAAGGAGGCGGTGGAGATCGCGGACGCCGAAACCGAGGTGGGCGGTGTGGCGCGGAATGCCGCCCGCCTCCGCCTCACGCTCGAGCACGACGACGCGCGCCACGCCGCGGCGGCGCAGCTCGATCGCCGCCGCGAGCCCCGCCGGCCCGCCGCCGACGATCACGACGTCGGCGTCGTCGGTCATTGCGCGCCAAGGAGCTCCGCGACCGTGCGGCCGCTCGCTGCGGCGACCAGGCGCGTCACCGCCGCCGCGCAGTAGAACCCCTGGCAGCGGCCGAGCGTGGCGCGCGTCCGTCGCCGCAGCCCGTCGAGGCTCCGCGCCGGAATCGCCGCGCGCGCGGCATCGACGATCTCGCGACGGGTGACGCGCTCGCAGTGACAGACGATGCGGCCGTAGTCCGGGTCCGCGGCGATCAAATCGGCCCGCGCATGCGGCCGCGGCGACGCCTCGCCGATGTTCGGCATTCGCACCGCGCGGAAATCGTCGCGCGGCTCGAGGGCGAGGCCGGCATCGCGCAGGCCGTCGCGCACGCGCTCGGCGATCGCCATCGACGCCGTGAGACCCGTGGAGCGGATGCCGGCGACGCACACGTACCGCTGGTCGGGATCAACATGGATCTGGTAGTCGCCGTGTTCGGTCGCGGCACGCAGCCCGACGTACACCGCCGTCACCTCCTCGTCGGCCAACGCCGGCAAGAGCCGTCGACCGTGGCGCATGAGTGCGTCGAGACCGGCGCGCGTCGATTCCGTGGCGTGCTTGTCCGGCACATCCTCCGCGGTCGGACCGAGGACGAGGTTACCGAGGACCGTCGGGCTCACGAGCACGCCCTTCGTCCGAGCGGTCGGCACCGGCAAGACGATGTGGTGCAGCAGCGGGCGCGCCAGCTTGTCGAAGACGATGAGCTCGCCACGCCGCGGCGCGACGGTGAACCGAGCGTGGCCGAAGAGACGATCGACGTCGTCGGCGCCGAGGCCCGCCGCGTTCACCACCCAGCGCGCGCGAAACTCGCCCCGCGGCGTCCGCAGCGCGTACGCGTCGCCGTCGCTACTCGCGGCACGTCCCTGCGACGTGTCGCCGTCGCCGCTCTCGGCGCTGCCCTGCGGCGCAACGCCGCCGCCGTACCGGCCGGTCGCGATCGCGCCGCGTGCGACGCCGACCAGCGGCGCATCGAGGACGAGCGTCGCGCCGTTCACGACGGCGTCGGTCGCGAACGCGAGCGGCGTCGTGAAGGGGCAGACGATGCTCTCGTCGGGAATCTCGAGCGCGGCGAGGGCGCCTGACGCGAGCGCCGGCTCGCGCGCGTAGAGCTCCCCCGCGTCGACGTCGCGCACGGCCGTGTAGCCGTTCTGCCGCGCGCGCGCCGCGATTTCCGGCAGCGCCGCCCGCTCGTCCTCGTTCCACGCAACGAGCAGCGCCCCGAGCCGCTCGACCGGAATTCCAACCTCGGCAGCGTGCGTGGCGAGCAGCGTATGGCCGCGACGCACCAGCTCCGCTTCGAGCGTCCCCGGCTTGGCGTCGAAGCCCGTGTGCAGGATCGCCGTGTTTGCCTTGCTCGTGCCAGTGCCGACGTCCGACGCCGCCTCGAGCACCAGGACGCGCAGGCAATGGCGTGCGAGCTCGCGCGCGATCGCGGCGCCGACCACGCCGGCGCCGACGACGGCGACGTCGTACGCGTCCTCCACGTCGGCGGTGCTCGCCGCGATCATGCGAGCACGTCCGCGCCCACGCTGCCGGTGGTGCTCACGCGAGGGCCGCGACCGCGTCGGCGGCCCGGCGCCAGCGCGCGACGCGCTCCTCGGCCTGATCGGCCGCGATCCGCGGCTCGTACACCGCGCTCGGCGACCAGCCGCCGCTCGCCTCCGCGAGCGAGCGCGCGTCGCCGAGCGCGAGCCGCGCGAGCGCGGCGACGCCGAGCGCGGTCGCGTGCGGCGAGGGGTAGACCTCGATCGGGATTTGCAGCAGATCCGCTTGCGCCTGCATCAAAGCCGCCGAGCGCGCGAGGCCGCCGTCGGCGCGCAGGCGCACGAGCGCGCCGTCGAGATCCTCCTCGACGGCACGCGCGATCACGGTCACGTGCGCGGCGATGCCCTCGACGACCGCGCGCGCCAGCTCCGCGCGCCCGCTCGCGAGCGAGAGCCCGACGAACGCGCCGCGCGCCTGCGGCCGGGAAAACGGCGCGCCGAGACCGGCGAGCGCCGGCACGAAGAGCGGCCCGTCGGGCGCGGCGCCGGGCCTGACAACTGCGCTGCCGGTGGAATTGGCGCGGCTGGCAGGGCCATCACCACGTGCGCTGCTGCGGGCGTTGCCGCCGCGCGCGCTCGCGGCGACATCGTCGAGCGCCGCCGTCGACTCGATGACTCCGAGCGCGCGCAGCCACTCCACCGCCGCCCCCGCTGTGTAGACCTGTCCGTCGAGGCAATATGTCGTCGTCTCGCCGATCTTCCACGCGACGCAGCTCGCGAGCCCACGCCGCGAGCGGCGCGCCCGCGCGCCGACGTTCGCGAGGAGAAAGGCGCCGGTGCCATACGTACACTTCGCCGCACCCGGCCCGAGACAACCCTCGGCGACGAGCGCCGCCTGCTGATCGACGGCGAGACCGGCGACCGGGATAGGATCGCCGAACGCGGTCGTCACCCCGATCGTCTCCGCGCAGCCGACGATGCGCGGCAGCGTCGCCGGGTCGACGTCGAATGCCGCGCACGCCTCCGCCGACCAGACGCCGTCATCGAGATCGAGCAGCATCGTCCGCGACGCCGTCGTCGCGTCGGTGACGTACGCGCCGGTCAGGCGCTCCAGGAGCCAGGTATCGGTGGTCGTGACGACACCGTCGCGAGTCACGTGCTCGCGGAGCCAGGCCATCTTCGGCGCCGCGAAGTACGGGTCGAGCGGCAAGCCGGTGATCGCCGCGAGCCGCTCCGCCGCGTCGGCGCGCCCCGCGCACCACGCCGCCGCGCGACGGTCCTGCCACGACAGCGCGCGCGCAAGCGGCCGCGCGGTGGCGCGATCCCAGGCGAGCACCGTCTCGCCTTGGTTCGCGAGCGCGACGACGTCCGGCCGCACTTGGGCGCGCGTCAATGCCGTGCGCCCCGCGTCGAGCAGCGACGACCACAACTCCTCGGCGTCCTGCTCGACGCCACCCTCGGCGAGCGCCACCGGATGCACCGGCACCTCGACGGAGGAGAGAATGCCGCTGCCGGAGGAGACGACGAGGGCCTTCGTCGCCGACGTGCCTTGATCGAGCGCGAGCACGTGCACGTGCGCTGCTGTATCCGGCGCCGACTCGGCGACGCAACCCACCGCGAGCCATGCCGCCGTGGGGACAACGCCCGTCGAACGGTCGAGCACCGATCTGGACGGCTTCGAGACGGCCGTGGTACGCCGCTCCCATGATGCCTCTCACGTTCGGCCTGACCGAAGAGCAACGCATGATCCAAGAGACGACGGCGCGCATGCTGCGGCCGTTCGAGGAGCGTCGCCGCGAGTTCGAGCGCGTGCTCCGCGAGCACGGCCGCGTCCCGGACGAGTTCTGGACGGCGCTCGCCGCGGCCGGGCTCCTCGGCGCGTTCGTCCCCGAGGAGTACGGCGGCACGGCGATGGGCCTGACGGCGCTCGCGACCGCCGCCGACGCGATGGCGAGCCGCGGCTTCGGACATCCGCTCTTTCTCCTGACCGGGATGGACGCGCTCTGCATCGCGCGCGACGGTTCCGAGTCGTTGAAGCGGCGCTTCCTGCCGCAGATCGCGTCGGGCGCGCTCAAGTTCTGCTTCGCGATCACCGAGGCGAACGCCGGGACGAACTCGTTTCGGATGACGACACGCGCCGTCCGCCGCGGCGACGGCTACGTCCTCGACGGCGAGAAGACGTTCATCACCGGCATGGATCAGGCTGACTACGTGCTCCTTGTCGCCCGTACGCGTTCCCGCGAGGAGGTCGAGCGCGAGGGGCTGCCGAAGACGAGCTGCCTCTCGCTCTTCGTCGTCGACTGCCACACGCCCGGGATTACCCGGACACAGCTCCCGATGCGCGCAATCGATGGCGCGGCGCAGTGGACGGTGCACTTCGACGGCGCCGAGGTGCCGGCGGAGAACCGCGTCGGCGAG
>VBKW01000111.1 GCA_005879405.1 Deltaproteobacteria bacterium | reverse complement strand
CGCATCCGCACTACCTGCGCCTGCGCGAGGCCGTGCGCGAGCTCGAGGCCCAGCCGGGACGTGAGCGCGACCGGGTCGAGATCACGCTCTTCCTCCGCGGCCGCGATCACCATTACGTGCTCAGGCCGACACGCTTCTCCGGTCGCGACGGGACACCCGCGGGGTTGATCCTGACGTTGCAGGACGTGACGTATCTGCGCGACCAAGAGGCGCGGCGCGAGAACCTGGTCGCGATCTTGTCGCACGAGCTCCGCACGCCGCTCACGTCGCTGCGCATGGCGCTCGAGCTCTTGCGGCAGCGGCGCGACGTCGTTCCGGAGGAACAGCGCGGCCTCGTCGACACCGCCTATGAGGACGTGCTGCGTCTGCAAGAGGTCGCACAGCAGTTCCTCGATCTCGCCCGCGGCCGCGCGATGACGATTGCCGTCGAGCGCCGCCCGATCGATCTCGCAGTCCTCGCCGCACGCGTCGAAAGTCTTCTCGGGATCCAAGCGCGCGACAAACGGATCGCGTTCGAGGTCGGGCCGCTCGCGCCGGCACGCGTCGCCGGCGACGAGACGAAGCTCACGTGGGCGCTCTCCAACCTGGTGGCGAACGCGGTCCGCTACACGCCGCCGGGCGGCACGGTGCGGGTCGACGCGGAAAGCGCGGACGACGTCGTGCGCCTGTCGGTGAGCGACACCGGTCCCGGGATTCCCGCCGAGCGTCAGGAACGAATCTTCGAGCGGTTCACCCAGTTCGACGACGGCGAGATGGGCGCCGCCGGCCTCGGGCTGGCGATCGTCCGCGACATCGTGCAGGCTCACGGCGGCCGCGTCCTGCTCGAGAGCGCTCCGGGCCGCGGCACGCGTTTCACCCTCGAGCTGCCGAAGGCGTGACATGGCCGATCTGCTGATCGTCGACGACGAGAGCAACATCCGCAGCCACTTCGCGAGCTACGTGCGGACGCTCGGCCACGGGACCGAGCTCGCCGCGAGCGCCGAGGAGGCGCTCGCCGCGCTCGCGCGCCGGCCCTTCGACATCGTGTTCACCGACGTGCGCATGGCGGGAATGGACGGTCTCGCGCTCTTGAAGGAGATCAAGCGCCGCGCGCCGGAGACGGTCGTCGTTCTCATGACGGCGTACGCGACGGTCGCCGACGCCGTCGAGGCGATGCGCGCCGGCGCTTACGATTATCTCGTGAAGCCGTTCGGGCTCGACCAGGTGCGGCTCGTCGTCGAGCGCGCCCTCGAGCTGCAGGCGAAGCTCTTGCGCTTCCTCGAGGAGCACCGCTTCGAGCGCGTCGGCGGTACGACGACGGCGCACGTCGACGCGCGGGTGATCGCGGCGACGAACCGCGATCTCGACGCCGAGGTCGCGGCGGGTCGGGTGCGCGAGGATCTCTATTTCCGCCTGAACGTCGTCGGCATCCACCTGCCGGCGCTGCGTGAGCGTCCCGAAGATCTGCCGGCGCTGATCGATCACATTCTGGGCGTGCTCGCTGCGCGCCACGGACGCGCATCGGTGCGCCTGAGCGGCGAGGCGCGGACGGTGCTCGAATCGTATCGCTGGCCGGGGAACGTCCGCGAGCTGATCAACGCGCTCGAGCGCGGCCTCGTCCTCTGCACCAGCAACGAGATCACGGTCGACGATCTCCCCGATCGCCTCCTCGCGCCGGTACCGGCGCGTGGCGTCGCAGTGGCGGCCCCATCGACATCGCCGCCGGAAGCGGGCGAGTCGCTGGAAGAGCTCGAACACGACGACCCTCTGGCGCAAGCGCAAGCGCTACGGCTTCGACTGATCACGCCCCGCGTTCGGCCGTCGAGCGTAATCCTCGCGGGAGCCTATCGAGGTCTCGCGGGACGCCCGTAGTCCACGCCTGCGATTCGCTCGTCGTCGATGGCTTGTCGGAGGGAGGCCAAGACTTGCTGCGCCGCGAGCATTGCGCTCCGCTTCCGATCGAGCGACATGGTAAGAGATCGGACGTTCGTGTTTTCCCGCGACAGCGCGATGACCTGCGCCTTGATCTCGCGGAACCGCTGCCACGCCGCCGCCGCCGTTTGCAGATCGGCGTTCGCATCGAGCTCGCGCAGCGCGCGAAGAGCGTCCAGGTCCTTGTGAACCTCGTCCTCTTCGCCGCGCATCGATCCTTCCATTTCGTCCATCTTCTCGTCACGCGCTTCCGCGATGTGCGGCGGAAGCATGGTTTGAACGCGTAGCGCCGCGACGTCGGCGCCAAGGGCGAGCCGCGTCACCCGCGCGTCAGCGGTCGTGGCGACGAGATGCGTGAGCGAGTCGTGCATCGTCTTCAGCGCGTCCGTCGCCGGCCCATAGACCAAGGTGTAGCCCTTGAGGTTCGTGTTCTTCACGGCGAGACTCAATACCTCGTCGTCGATGCGTTGGAGCTCGGCAAACGCTTGCGAGAACTGACCGAGGAGCTCGCGTTCGTTCGCCGTGCCGTCCGTGTTCAGGAGATCACCGAGATTCTGCCGCGCCTGGTAGACGGTGCCGGTGCTCGCCCGCGCTTGATCCGCAAACATCTGCGAATCCTCGTCCGTGACGGCGAGCACGGTGCTCTTCTCCGCCTCGGCAGCGGAGGCGAGCGCGACGCGCATCCGATCGACCAGCTCCGTCCTTCTCGCCTTCAATGCGAGCTGCTCGGTGGAATTTTGGACGCTCTGAAAGTGCAGCACCGCCAACGTGAAAACGAGCAGCACGATCACGCCGACCGCCATCCACACCGAGTCTCGCACGACGGTCTCCGCGATGGCGGTACGGTCGTCGTCATGCTCCACCATCGCCGACGACCGTCGTCGCGCGACGGAGATCGTCGGAGACCGGATCAGAGCCACCGGCGAACCTCAGTCCGATAGCGGCGATACGCGCCGCCGAACTTGGCTTCGAGATAGCGCTCTTCGCGCCGGATCACGCCGTGATGCAGCACGACGAGGAGCGGGCCGAGCGTCGCGAGCGTCCACAACATGTTCATCGTCAGCGCGAGACCGACGTAGAGCAGCGTGCGCGCGAGGTAGAGCGGATTACGGGAAAACGCAAATGGTCCGGTGATGACGAGCGCCGTCGTCGGCTGTGACGGGTCGGCATTGGTGCCGGCCTGGCGTAGCACGCGATTGGCCCATACGGCGAGCGCCGCCCCGGTGATCAGCGAGGCCGGCCCGATGAGGCTAGCGATCGCCGACGGCAGCGCCGGCTCCGGCCACATCAAGTGAGGCGTGACGCCCAGCGCGAACGCGCTCGCGTAGAGCAACGGGGGGAACGCGAGAACTCTCGGCGTGTCGAATCCGTCGGCATTCGACGTTGCTCCGTCGACGGCGCATTCGGCGTCGCCACCAGTCGACGGCGGCGCGACGGCGATCCGCTGAGCGCTGCTCGAAAGAAGGCGATCCGCGCGCACGCATGCTGCGCAGCAATAACCGTGCGCGGGGGAAAGCAATCGATCACCGGGACTGCGGGTAGCGAGCGGCGGTGAGACCATGTCGATTTGCAGGATTCCGCACTGCAGTTTGCACGACGCAACGAGACAGTGGGCGGTCTCATCGCGACGATGTTGCAGGCCCAGCGCGCCGCACAGTATTCGTGCGCCCACGATGATGCGCGAACCGTCGTGCTCGACGGCGTTACGGTCGAGCACAGGGCAGGGTGCGGGGTTGCGGCGTGTATCGCCGCTGGACGGCGCGCGGTCCTGGAGACGATCGCGACGCGCGATCGTCTGCGGAATCGCGATGCACGTTCTCGTCGCGCTCTTCGCCTATTGGCCGCGATGCTCGGACGCCCTGGACGCTCCCCCGGCACCGCTGCCGTACACCGTCGGCGGGCAGACGACCGTCGTCTGGCAGTACCATCCACGCTTCCACAGCCCCTACGAGGGCTCCGAGAGTCTGCACCACGAGCACGACGACGCGGTCTCCCACAGCTACGATCTCTACGTCGGCGTCCGCGTGCTGCCGTGGCTCGACCTGTACGTGAACCCGGAGATGATCCGCGGCGGTGGCGTCGGCGGCGGGATCGGCCTCGCCGGCTACACCAACGGGGAGGTCATCCGAAATCCGCAGGCTGGGCAGGATCCGTTTCTCTCGCGCGCGTTCCTACGTGCGACGCTCCCGCTCGGCGACGCGCGCGAGACAGTCGGCGGCGATCTCTTGCAGATCGCGGGCGAGCGCCCGACGCGACGGCTCGTCCTCACGGGCGGCGTCCTCGGGACGACCGACGTCTTCGACACGAATCGCTACGCGAGCAGCACGCGGACCGAGTTTCTCAATTGGTCGTTCATCACCAATACCGCGTACGATTTCGCGGCGGACACGCGCGGCTATACGCGCGGCGCGGCACTCGAATGGATCGACGAGCGCTGGACACTGCGCCTCGGGGCGTTCCAGATGCCGACGATCGCGAACGGCGTCGACCTCGACGGCGATCTCCTGCACAGCCACGGCGATCAAGCCGAGCTCGAGCTGCGCCCGCGTCTGTGGCCCGATCGCCCGACGGTCGTGCGGCTCCTCGGCTACGTGAACCACGCGCGGATGGGCAGCTACCGCGAGGCGCTGGCGCTCGCGGCGCGCGAGGGGACGACGCCCGACGTCACCGCCACACGCCGTCGCGGTCGGGTGAAAGACGGCGTCACGGTGAACGTCGAGCAGCCCATTACCGCGGGCGGGGAGACCGGTCTCTTCGCGCGCGGCGGGTGGAACGATGGCCACACCGAGACGTTCGCGTATACGGAAGCGGATTGGACGGCGTCGCTCGGGCTCCAGCTCGGCGGCGCGGCATGGCATCGCGCCGGCGATCGCGTGGGTGTCGCCGTCGCCGCGAACGGGCTCAGCGATCCGCACGCCGACTATCTCGCGCGCGGTGGCGTCGGCTTCGAGCTCGGCGACGGCCGGTTACGCTATCGGCCGGAGACCGTGCTCGAGCTGTACTACCTGCTGCGACCGCTGCCGTGGATCGCGCTCACCGCCGACTACCAACTCATCGTGGACCCCGGCTCCAACGCCGATCGCGGGCCGGTTTCCGTCGTCGGCGTGCGTCTCCACCTCGAGGGCACCATCGGCCACGGATAAGCGGCCACGGAA
Source organism: Deltaproteobacteria bacterium (assembly GCA_005879405.1). Classification (GTDB taxonomy): domain Bacteria; phylum Desulfobacterota; class Binatia; order UTPRO1; family UTPRO1; genus DP-19. The sequence continues at coordinate 1,006 of VBKW01000111.1, read as the reverse complement.
TGTTCCGTAGCCGTCCAGGCATAGCTGCGTCCGGCGCGCCGTGGTGACTACGACGTCGTGAGCAGCGCGCGCACCTCGCGTGCGATCTCGAGATCCTCGCGCGCCGTGACGACGAACGTCCGCACCGCGGCGCCGTCGGCGCCGATCTCGCGATCGGCGGTCGCTGCCTCTGCCGAGTCGCGGCCAGGCGAGACGGCGTTGCGCCGCGGATCGATCGCGACGCCGAGGAACGCGAGCGCTTCGGTCGCCCGGGCGCGAATCGCCGGCGCGTGCTCGCCGACGCCGCCGGTGAAGACGAGCGCGTCGAGGCCGCCCATCGCCGCCGCCATCGCGGCGATCCCGGCGCGCAAGCGGTGGACGTAGACGTCGAGCGCGAGTGCGGCGTCGGCGTCGCCGCGCTCGGCCGCGTCGAGCACCGCGCGCATGTCGCCGGTCCCGGCGAGGCCACGGAGACCCGAACGCCCTTCGAGCCCGTCGCCGATCTCGGCTTGTGTGAGATACGCGTGCTCGACGAGCCAGAGCACGAGGCCGGGATCGACGCTGCCCGAGCGCGTCGCCATGACGAGGCCTTCGAGCGGCGTAAAGCCCATCGTCGTCTCGACCGAGCGCCCGCCGGCGACGGCGGCGAGCGAGGCGCCGGCGCCGAGGTGGCAGGTCACGACGCGCAGAACCCCCGTCGCGGCCGCGCCGGCGCCCGCGTTCGACGGCAATGGCGCTCGACCTATTAGCTCCGTGGCGCGGCGGGCGGCGTACGCGTGCGAGAGCCCGTGGAAGCCGAAGCGGCGCAGCGGCCACCGCCGGCGCCATTCCGCCGGCAACGCATACGTCGCCGCGGCGGCCGGCATGGTCGCATGAAACGCGGTGTCGAAGCACGCGACGGCCGGCACGCCGGTGAGCGCGGCGCGCACGACGTCGAGCATCGCCAGCGCCGCGGGCTGGTGCAGCGGCGCCAAGTCGGTGAGCGCGCGCAGCTGCTGCTCGATACGCGCGTCGATCACGACCGCGC
>VBKW01000006.1 GCA_005879405.1 Deltaproteobacteria bacterium | reverse complement strand
GAGCGCGCAGCACGTCGACTATCGGCGAGATGTCGGCTGCCACGGACGGATTTCGTATGCTATTTGCCGCGTATGCGCGACGTCCTCGAGTCGATTCTGCACCGTTTCGCCGCCGACACCGGCACCATTCACCGCCTCGATGGCGGCATCCTCGTCCTCGAGGCGGAGATCGGCCTCCCACCGCCGGTCGTCGCGATCGTCACCCGCGTCCCCGTCGGCAAAGGCATGGCCGGCCTCGCCGCCGAGCGCAACGAGCCGGTGTCGAGCTGCAACATCCAGGTCGACACGACCGGCGACGTCCGCCCCGGCGCGCGGCAGACGGGCGTCCACGGCGCGATCGTCGTCCCGATCCGCGACGCTGCCGGCGCCGTCCGCGGCACGCTCGGCATCGGCGTGCATCGCGAGTACGAGTACGGCGAGGATGAGGTTGCGCGACTGATGGAAGAGGCCGCCCGAATTCGGTTCGCGTAGCGGCTCTCAAGCAGTTTGGTTGCTCGCGCTCTGACAGTTCCGCTCCACGCTCGACCGGTTGAGCGGCTCACCGCGCGATGCTGCGCTCGAGCTTCCGCGCCAGCGGCTCCGTCGCGTCCGCGTGCGCAGCACGCAAGAACGCGAGGAGCACTGCCTCTTCGGGTCGCAGACCGGCGACGCCGCGCGTGTCGGACGTGAGCCGCGCGAGCGTGTCGCACAGCGTCCCGCCGAGGTAGCCGTCGAGGAGCGCCGGATGCACGTAGCATTTGCGGCAGATCGCCGGCGTGTTGCCGAGCTGCGCGGCGACGCTCGTGATCGCTTGCGTGAGATTGCGCTTCCCGGCCGTCTGCGTGGGCGCGGCGCCGATCTCCTGTAACGCAGCGGCGGCGAGCACGGTGCCGGCCCACGTCCGGAAGTCCTTGGCGGTGAACTCGTCGCCGCTGATCTCGCGCAGGTACTCGTTCACGTCGGCGGAGCCGATCGAGTGCCGCGTGCCGTCGTCGTCGAGGTATTGGAAGATCTCGTAGCCGGGGATGTCCTGGCAGCGCTTCACGATGCGGGCGAGCCGGCGATCGGTGATCGCGATCGCGTGGCGCTTGCCGCTCTTGCCACGGAACTCGAAGCGCAGGCGGTCGCCGTCGACTTCGACGTGGCGTTCGCGTAGGGTCGTGAGCCCGAAGGAATCGTTGGCCTTCGCGTACTCCTCGTTGCCGACGCGGATCGCGGTCATCTCCATCAGCTTCAAGACCGTCGCCAGCACCTTCTCGCGCGGCAGGTCGGGGAGCGCCAAGTCGTGCTCGACGCGCGCTCGGATGCGCGGCAACGCTTCGCCAAACGCGATCATGCGGCCGTACTTCGTCTCGTCGCGGGTCGCGCGCCAGCGTGGATGGTAGCGGTACTGCTTGCGCCCGCGCGCGTCGCGGCCGGTCGCTTGCACGTGGCCGTTCGCGACCGGGCAGATCCAGACGTCTCTCCATGCCGGCGGGACCGCCAGCGCGCGGATGCGTCGCAGCTCGTCGGGGTCGCGGAGCGGTCGCCCAGAAGGACCGACGTACGTGAACGACGCACCGGCGCGACGGCGGCGGATGCCTCGTGTCGAATCCGTGACGTAGCGAAGCCGCGCCGCCTTCGCCGACTCCATCGGGTCGACGGCCACCGGCACGGCGACGGCCGGCGCGCGCCGCCGCGGCGCCGTGCTGCGGCGTCGTGCATCACGCTGCGGCAGTCGCAGCTCCCGTCGATTGGTGTCCCCCTGCGTTTGCGCTCGCGCCACCGAACAATTCTGACCGCGACCGGAAGGTAGGCAATCGACTGAGATGCCTTACCCGTGGATCGCGCTGCAACGCACGTCACGCGAACAGACGAGGCGCCCTCGCCCGTTTGGCGACTAGCCTGTACCGCGACGACGGCGCACGCTCGGATCAGATGCCGCAGCGTCGAGGAGGTTCACCATGGCACGCAACGATGCAGGCAGCACGAGCCGTCGGCCGCCAAGCCACGGCGCGACGCCGGATCGCGCGACGGGCGCGTCGCGCGAACAAACACGCGGTCGCGGCGAGGTCGCGCCGCGGCAGCGGCCGGAGCCCGCCTCACGCCGCCCGGCCGACGTCCCGTCGCGCGCGGGTGGAGAACAATCCGTCGACTTCTGGCCCGGCGAGTACTGGACGCCGCAGATCGAAATGTTCCGGCGCGGGGACGAGCTCGCCGTGCGCGCCGATCTACCGGGGTTGAAGCCGGACGAGGTGACGGTCGAGGCGACGGACGACACCCTCGCGATCCACGGCGAGCGGCGACGCGAGTGCGAGGAGAGCGACGCCGGCTACTACCGCAGCGAGCGCAGCTACGGCAGCTTCCACCGCCGCGTCAGCCTTCCGCGCGGCGTCGACCCCGACCGCATGGAGGCACAGTTCAAGGACGGCGTTCTCGAGGTGACGATGCCCGCGGGCGCGGCGAAGGAGCGCGAGCGCGGGCGGCGCATCGACGTCAAAGGAGGCTGACGTGAAAGCCGTCGTCTTCCACGGCGTCGGCGACATCCGCCTGGACGACGTCGCCGAGCCGAGGATCCAGGACGCGAACGACGCAATCGTGGGCCTCACCTCGAGCGCGATCTGCGGCACCGATCTGCACTTCATCCGCGGCACCGTCGCCGGCATGAGGCCGGGGACGATCCTCGGCCACGAAGGCGTCGGCGTCGTCGAGGAGATCGGCCGCGAGGTGCGCAACCTGCGCGCCGGCGACCGCGTCGTGATCCCGTCGACGATCGGCTGCGGCAGTTGCTCCTACTGCCGCGCCGGCTACTACGCGCAATGCGACCGCGCGAACCCGAACGGCCCGCACGCGGGGACGGCGTTCTTCGGCGGCCCGGAATCGAGCGGCCCCTTCCACGGCCTGCAGGCGGAGCGGGCACGGGTGCCGTTCGCGAACGTCGGGCTCGTGAAGCTGCCGGAGGAGGTGGTCGACGACCAGGCGATTCTCCTCTCCGACATCTTCCCGACCGGCTACTTCGGCGCCGACATCGCGGAGATCGCTGCCGGCGACACCGTCGCGGTCTTCGGCTGCGGCCCGGTCGGCCAGTTCACGATCGCGAGCGCGCGGTTGATGAGCGCCGGACGGATCTTCGCCGTCGACACGATCGCGTCGCGGCTCGAGATGGCGCGCGCGCAGGGCGCCGAGGTGATCGACTTCAACGTCGACGATCCCGTGGCCGTGATCCGCGAGCTCACCGGCGGCAGCGGCGCCGACCGCGTGATCGACGCCGTCGGCGTCGACGCGACGCACCCGAGCGGCGGGCCGGCGGCGAAGCAGGCGAAGCAACACGCAGCGGAGTTCGCGCAGGAGCTGGAGCAGGTCGCACCGGAACGCCATCCGGCGGGCGCCAACTGGCACCCCGGCGACGCCCCGTCGCAGGTCCTCGTGTGGGCCGTCGAGGCGGTCGCGAAAGCGGGGACGCTGGCGATCATCGGCGTCTATCCGCCGAGCGCGCGCGCGTTTCCGATCGGCCAGGCGATGAACAAGAACCTGACGCTGCAGATGGGGAACTGCAATCATCGCAAGTACATCGCGATGCTCGTCGACCTGGTGCGGAGCGGCGCCGTCGATCCGACGCACGTGTTGACGCAAATCGCGCCGCTCAGCTCGGCGGTCGAGGCCTACAAAGCCTTCGACCAGCGCCAGCCGGGGTGGATCAAGGTCGAGCTGCAGCCGGCCGCGTAAGCACCGCGATCGGCGCGCTGACCCACACGTCGCCGGGCTCGATCACCTTCCAGTAGATGCCGCGCAGGTTCTGATTGCGCGTCGGCGGCGCCTGCACGAACCGCAACGCATCCTCGCCGAACCGTCCTTTGAACTTGACGCAGCCGTTGTGCGGCTTCGCCGTGACCTCGACCACGGCATCGCCGACGCGGATCCGGGTGCCCGCCGGAAGGTTTTCGGCGCAGATGTCGAGATCGACGAAGAGATTGTCGCCGAAGACGGTGAGCGGCTGCCCATTCGCGATGAGCGCGGCGACGTCGCGGCGCATGACGGCGAGCTGCGCCTCGGGGTCGCGCGGCGGGCGGCGGCTCCAGCCGTCACCGGACACGCCGTCGTCGCGTGTCAGGCACACGCGCTCGCAGGCGTCACGTGCGCCGTCGGGGTGCCGGCAGACGATCAGCAGCAACCGCCCCTGGTCGTGCGGCGCCGGCGGCAACGCGCGGAACGCCGCTTCGAGCGCGGCACCCGACCGATGTCGAGTCGCGTCGCCGAGGGGCCCATACGCTTCCAGCCGGAGCTCACTCATCGGCACACCCGCTGCGCACGCCGGCAACCTGTACCACAATCCCGCCGCATCCCTAGCGGCACCTGCCGCCGCCCGCGTGCGACAGCTGGGCGCCCACGATAAGAACGGCCGCCAAATCATGGCGACGTCCGCTCGACACGCGGACGAGAGAGGATTCCAAATGCCACTCGTCGATCTCCGGCGCGACGGCGACGTCTTCGTGCTCACGATGCGTGCCGGTGAGAACCGCTTCAACCGCGCGTCGGTGAACGCGCTCAACGAGGCGCTCGATACCGTCGAGGCCTCCAGCGGACCGGCAGCGCTCGTCACCACGGGCGAGGAGAAGTTCTTCTCGAACGGCCTCGATCTGACGTGGATGGCAGGCGACGGCAGCAGCGAGGGCGGCCGCTTCGTCGTCGACGTCATGCGCCTCCTCGGGCGCTTTCTTGTTCTGTCAGTGCCGACGGTCGCGGCGGTGAACGGTCACGCGTTCGCCGCAGGCGGCATGCTCGCGCTGGCGCACGATTGGCGGGTGATGCGCGCCGACCGCGGCTTCTTCTGCCTCCCGGAAATCGACATCCAATTCCCGCTCGCCCCGGGTATGACGGCGCTGATCGCCTGCAAGCTCTCGCCGCTCGTCTTTCGCGACGCGATTCTGACCGGCGCTCGGATCGGCGGTACCGACGCGCAGACGATCGGCATCGTCGACGAGGCGGTCGCCGCCGATGACGTGCTGCCGCGCGCGATCGCCCGCGCGACGGCGCTCGCCAGCAAGGACCGCGCGACGTACGGCGCGCTGAAGCGCGGCATGTACGGCACGGCGCACGATGCGCTCGCGGGCGGCGCCCTCGGCGCCGCTGAGGACCGCGCCAGCTCGCGCGCCTAGGATCGCGTCGCGCGGTCGAGCGCGAGCGTCCCGAAGATCGTCGCAAACGCGGTCGTCTCGCGCACGTCGCGAACCCCGCGTCGCGCAGAATCATTGGACTCACTCTCGCGCCCCCGCGGACGTGTCAATTCCCGTCGAATTTGACTTTTGTCGGATTTGCGGCAGCTTTCGCGCAGGCGGCGCAATACCGCCGAGGAGGACGTCATGCCCGAAGGCGCCGTGAACCACTACAAGGCGGACCTGCGCGCGATTCAGTTCACGCTCTACGAGCATCTGCACGTCGAGCAACTGTTCGCGCACGAAGCCTTCTCGCACCTCTCGCGCGAGGAGTGCGACGCGACCATCGAGCAGTGCCTGCGGTTCGTGAACGAGTACACCGGTCCGCTGAACGGTCCCGCAGACCGCGTCGGGTGCGTCCTCGAGAACGGCGTCGTCCGTACGCCGGCCGGGTTCAAAGACGCATGGCGGAAGCTCTACGACCTCGGCTTCATGTCGTTCGCGATGCCGCTCGACGCCGGCGGTTTCGGCGGCCCGCATGCGATCGGCGTCGTCCTCGAGGAGCTGGAGAGCGGCGCCAACACGGCGTTCACCATGTACCAAGGACTCACACACGGTGCTGCCGACGTGATCGAGGTCTTCGCGCTGCCCGAGCACAAGCAACGCTTCCTACCGCCGATGATGGACGGACGCTTCTCGGGGACGATGTGCCTCTCGGAGCCGCACGCCGGCTCCGACGTCGGCGCGACGAAGACACATGCCAAGCACGTCGCCGGCAACGTCTACGAGATCACCGGCACGAAGTGCTGGATCTCGGCCGGCGACCACGACCTGACCGAGAACATCATCCACCTCGTGCTCGCACGCATCGAGGGGGCGCCGGCGGGCACGAAGGGGCTCTCGCTCTTCATCGTGCCGAAGGTCTGGGTGAACGACGACGGCTCGCTCGGGAAGTCGAACGACGTCGTCACCGCGTCGATCGAGCACAAGCTCGGCATCCGCGCGTCGGCGACGGCCGTCCTGAGCTTCGGCGAGAACGGCGGCTGCCGCGGCATCCTCGTCGGCCGAGAGCCGCACATGGGGATGCGGCAGATGTTCCGCATGATGAACGGCGCCCGCATCGCGGTCGGCGTACAGGGGCTGTCGGTCGCGTCGACGGCGTACCTGAACGCGCTCGCCTACGCCCGCGAGCGGCTGCAAGGCTCGTCGGCCAAGAACTTCAAGGACCCGAATGCGCCGCGCGTTCCGATCATCGAGCACTCCGACGTCCGCCGCATGCTTCTCGAGATGAAGGCGAAGGTCGAGGGCATGCGGACGCTGGCGGTGAAGCTGGCGCTCCACTTCGACCTCGCGCACGCGCTTGCGAAGACCGACGAGGCGAAGGCGATCTACCATCACGGTCAGGTCGATCTCCTCACGCCGATCGTGAAGGCGTACTGCTCCGACCAGGCGTTCCGCATCGCCGAGCTCGCGATCCAGACCTACGGCGGCGCCGGCTACGTCTCCGACCATCCCGTCGAGCAGTACTGCCGCGACGCGAAGATCTTCTCGATCTACGAGGGCACGAACCACATCCAGGCGCTCGATCTGGTCGCCCGCAAGCTGCAGGAGCACGGCGGCGACAACTTCCGCCACTTCCTGCGCGAGATCGCCGAGTTCGTCGCGGCGCACGCGCAGCAGCCCGGCATCGGCGCCGAGGTGCGCGCGCTCGGCGATGCGAGCGAGGCCCTCCAACGCGCCGCCGCCGCGCTCATGGCGTTCTTCATGAGCGGGAAGATCGACCAGGTGACGCTCGTCGCGAACGCGTTTCTCGAGAGCATGGCGGAGGTGACGATCGCCCACCTCCTGCTGCAGGCCGCGGTGATCGCCGACGCCAAGCGCCAGGAGGAAGGCGAGGAGCAGAGCCAGGAGGACTACGACTTCTATTCGGGCAAGGTCATGGCCGCGAAGCACTTCGTGAGCTACGTCCTCCCGGGCCTGCACGCGAAGATCGGCGCGATGATCGCGGGCGACCGCAGCGCGCTCGACATGTCGGACGGCGCGTTCTCGACGGCGTACTGAGCTGGCAGTATTTCGACGCGCCAGAATCGAATGCACCGCCAGCCGTGACGGCAGCCGACGCGTGACCCAGCGTCGTATCCGCGGCCACCGGACGCAGCGGCCGTCGATTTCAGTGCGCGACGACCGCCTTCGGTCCGAGGGCGCGGCGTTTCACGCTTTCGAGCGCCTTCACGTAGTTCTCTTTGATCGCGCTGCGCAGCGAGTGCAGCGGAAAGGGGTGCCCGCCCTTGTCACGTAGGTAGTAAATCGTCGTGATCTTCGACCGTTTGCCGTCCGGCGACGGCTCGATCGTGTACTCGGCGGAGTTGTCGGTGAACTGCGCCTCGACGGTCTTGAACGAGAGCGTGCGCTTCTGCGGCTCGATCGTCCATTCGATCGTGGCGCGGTTCGGGCGTCCGAGAACTTCGTTGGTGATGTCGATGGTCTTCGTATTGCCCTTGCTGGACACCAGCTTCGACTCGGTCACGCCGGTGACGAACTCGGCGTGGTGCTCGACGTCGCTGAACGCCATGAAGAGCGCGTCCGCGGGCGCGTTCACCAGCGACACGTACTCCATGCGCACGGATCCGTCTTTGAGCGTGTCCTCCGACTGCGAGAGCATGTAGTCCTCTTTCTGCTCCCAGTCGAAGCGCTCCCGCAGGCACGCGGCAGACATGAGCAACAGGGCGAGCATCCAACGAGAGGCCGAACGCGGCATACGCACCTCCGTCTCGCGACTGCGTAACGATGTCCGCGGCATACCTACGCCGGATCCGACGGGGGAGCAAGGATCAGGTGCGCTGGCGCAGCGCGCGCCGCACGAGCTTCCCCGTCGAGTTGCGCGGGAGCTCGGCGACGAAGCGGACGGCGACGGGCTTCTTGTACCCGGCGAGGCGTCCGCGGCAGAAGTCGATGAGCGCGGCGTCTGTCACCTGCGCACCCGGATGGAGCACGACCCACGCGCCGACGCCCTGCCCCCAGCGCGGGTGCGGCACCGCCGCGACCGCAACCTCGGCAACGGCGGCATGCTCCTCGAGCACGCGCTCGACCTCGCGCGGGTACACGTTGAAGCCGCCGCTGATGATGACGTCGTCGGTGCGATCGACGAGCGTGAGGTAGCCGTCGGCATCGAGGCGGCCGAGGTCGCCCGATCGCAGCCAGCCGGCGACCAGCGCCGCCGCCGTCGCCTCGGGGTCGCGCCAGTACTCGCGCATCATCTGCGGCCCGCGGACGGCGATCTGGCCGACCTCGCCGGTCGCGAGCGGCGCGCCGTCGAGACCGAGGACCTGCACCTCGTTCATCGCCGTCGGCAGACCGCACGAGCCGCGCCGGCGCGGGTCGAGGTGGTCCTCCTTGCGCAGCGTCGTGATCGGAAATGGGCACTCGCTCATGCCGTAGATCTGCAAGAGCACGGGACCGAGGCATGCGAGCGCGCGCTCGAGGGGCTCGGCGGCGATCGGCGCCGCGCCGTAGACCACGGTGCGAAGACTCGGGAGCGCGCCCGACACACCACCGACGGCATCGACGAGGGCCGTGATCATCGTCGGGACGAGAAAAAGCATCGTCACCCGCTCGCCCGCGATCGTCGCCGCAAGCTCGCGCGGGTCGGCGGAGGGCGCGATCAGCGTCCGGGCGCCGCGCCAGAACGTCGGTGCGAGGAGCGCCTCGCTCGCGTGCGTCAGCGGCGTCACGTGCAACGCGACGTCGTCCGGGGAGAGCTCGTGGAGCTCGGCGAGGAGATTGCGCAGCGACGTGAGCGCGCTCGCGTGCGTCAGCACCGCCGCCTTCGGCGTGCCGGTCGTGCCCGACGTGTACCGCAGCCGCACGACGTCGTCCTCGGCGAGCGCGATCTCCGGCGCGGCGTCGCTTTCGGCCGCGAGGCGCCGCTCGAGCGCGACGTCGCCGCCGCTCACGTCGAGGACCTCGACGGCAGGCGGCGCGCCCGGCGCCCCGTCACCGTCGGCGAGCAGCGCGCGTGCGCCGGAGTCCTCGAGCATGTACGCGACCTCGGGCGGCGCGAGCCGGCGATTGATCGCCACCCATGCCGCGCCGGCACGCACGGCGGCGAGCTGCGCCACGACGTGCGCGACCGAGTTCGGCAAGCTCGTCGCGACGCGGTCGCCGCGCCTCACGCCGAGCCGCCCGAGCAGCTGCGCCACACGATTGACGCGCGACTCGAGCTCACGAAACGTGAGCACGTGCTCGGCGTCGCGCACCGCCTCGCAGTCGGGCCAGCGACGCGCCGCGCGACGCAAGGGGTCGGTCGCGTTCACGAAGATCTCTTCGGCGAAACGCGGTCGCTCCGCAAGCCGCGCCAGCACGCGATGCGCGAGTCGCCCGTCGCTTTGACGTTGACACTTCGCAAACCACGGTGCTACCGTTTTTGCGCACGGGGGAAGCATGGCCGTCGAATGGTGGCCTGCGGTGGAGGAAGGGTGGGAACTACGCGCCAGCGGCGCGCCCGTTTCTCCTCATCATCCCCACACCATGCGGCGTTCGCCGCTCTGCGGCGTCCGCTCGGGCGAAGCATACTTGCCCGAGCCTTCAACACACCACTATACTTTTGACAGGCGTCATCGCACGCCGGGCATCGCACGCAACGGTCGGTTACGACCGCGCCCGAGATCCCGGCTACTCGCCGGGAAGGAGCGATTATGGACAACGGGAAGAGCGTCTTTGAGAAGCTGATCAAAGACGACCGCGCCGCCCACGAGCAGAAGCTGTGGCGCGGCACGTTTCTCGACTACCTCGAGCGCGTGCGCGAGGACCCGAGCCTCTCCAAGCTCGCGCACTCGCGCGTCTACGACATCATCATGAAGATCGGCACGTCGGACATCCTCGAAGGGGACGATCCGCGCGTGAAGCGTCTCTACAAGGACGAGTCGGTCAAGGTCTACAACTTCTTCCGCGACGAGTTCTTCGGCATCGAGCGGACGATCGCGCAGATCGTGCGCTACTTCCACGCCGCGTCGCTGAAGGGCGAGGAGAGCCGCCAGGTCCTGTACCTCATGGGACCGGTCGGTTCCGGTAAGAGCTCGCTCGCCGAGAAGCTGCAGCGCGGCCTCGAGGCCAGCGAGCCGATCTACGCGATCGACGGCTGTCCGATGTTCGAGGAGCCGCTGCACCTCATTCCCCGGCATCTCCGCAAAGAGTTCGAGAAGATGCTCGGCACGCACATCGAGGGCGACCTCTGCCCGGTCTGCCGGTACCGACTGAAGGACGAGTTCGGCGGCCGGTACGAAGAGGTGCCGGTCGTGACGCGCGTCTTCTCGAAGCGCAACCGCATCGGCATCGGCGTCGTGCCGCCGGTCGACCCGAACAACCAGGACACGTCGGTCCTGATCGGCAGCGAGGACATCTCGAAGCTCGACCAGTACTCGGAGGGCGACCCCCGCGTGCTCGATCTGAACGGCGCGCTGAACGTCGGTAATCGCGGCGTCGTCGAGTTCATCGAGGTCTTCAAGAACGAGACCGAGTACCTGCACGCGATGATCACCGCGACGCAGGAGAAGGTCATTCCGGCCCCCGGACGGCACGGCCTCGTCTACGTCGACACTGTCATCGCGGCGCACTCGAACGAGGCCGAGTGGCAGAAGTTCCGCGCCGATCACACCAACGAGGCGATCCTCGACCGCATCGTGGTCGTGCGCGTGCCGTACAACCTGCGGCGCAACTCGGACTTCCGCGCCCACGTCGCGCCGCACACGCTCGAGATCGCGTCGATGTTCGCGATCCTCTCGCGCCTCGAGCCCAACAACAAGTGCGACCTGATGACGAAGCTGAAGCTCTACAACGGCGAGGAGGTCGTCGAAAAAGGCAAGACCAAAAAGATCGACTTCCAGGAGCTGCGCGAGGACGCGAAGCGCGAAGGCATGAGCGGCATCTCGACGCGGTTCATCATGAAGGCGCTCGACAACGCGCTCTCCGACAACGTCGAGGGCAACTGCATCAACCCGATCAACGTCCGCGAGGCGCTGATCGCGATGGTGAAGGAAGCGGACGTCGGCGACGACACCCGCAAGATGCACCTCGAGTTCCTGCAGGACGTGCTGCACAAGGAGTACCTCGAGGTCCTCGAGAAGGAGATCACGAAGGCCTTCGTCTACTCGTACCAGGAGCAGGCCGAGGCGCTCTTCCAGAACTATCTCGACCACGCCGAAGCGTTCGTGAACAAGACGCGGGTGAAGGACCGCAACACGCGCGAGGATCTGCAACCCGACGAGGGGTTCCTCAAGTCGATCGAGGAGCAGATCGCGATCATCGGCTCGGCGGCGGACGGGTTCCGCCAAGAGGTCATCGCCTACCTCTGGGCGGGCAGCCGGCGCGGCGAGAAGATCACCTACAAGAGCTACGAGCCGCTCAAGGAGGCGATCGAGAAGAAGCTCATGACGTCGGTGCGCGACATCAGCCGCATCATCACCAAGGCGCGTACCCGCGACGAGGATCAGACCGGGAAGTACAACGCGATGGTCAAGAACTTGCTGGACAACGGGTACTGCGAGTCGTGCGTCGACGTGGTACTCAAATACGCGGCCAACAATCTCTGGAAGGACTGAACCGGGTGCCGATCAGGGCCCATCTGCTGCGTTGCTCCCTCGTTCGCTTGCTTGCCCTCGCTCGACGAGGGTGCGGCGTAGCTTCCGCTACGCCTCCGCGCTCACTCAGTCGCGCCTTGCATCTGGACCCTGCTCGACCCCCGGCGCTCGAGGCTCCTGAAGAAGACGGAGCCTCATCGCGCTCCTTCCTTGCTGGCGGCGCGATCCTTTGGATCGCGGCCGCCTGAGCGCGGCCGATGCCCATCAGCACCATCTTTCGGCCGTTTCGGCACTCTGACGCTGAGCGGAGTGATCGGACGGCGGGGGATCGGCTGCGGCATCGGCAGAAGATTCGGGAGTCGATTCGGGAGAATATCGCCGACATCATCGCCGAGGAATCTATCATTGGCAAAAGTCGCGACCGGGTGATCAAGGTCCCGATCCGCGGCATCCGCGAGTACCGGTTCGTGTATGGCGACAACACGCCCGGCGTCGGCCAGGGCGACGGCGGGTCGCAGCCGGGGCAAGTCGTCGGCAAGGCCAAGGGCGAGGGCCAAGCCGAGGGCGCCGACAAGGCGGGCGACCGCGCCGGCGTCGACTACTACGAGACCGACGTCACGCTCGAGGAGCTGATCGACATCATGTTCGAGGACCTCGACCTGCCGGACCTGGAGCGCAAGGCGCTGCGGCAGATCGAGGCGCTGCGCATGACGAAGCGCCGCGGCTATCGAACGGTCGGGATCCGCGTCCGATTGGACAAGCACCGTACGGTGAAATCGCGGGTGAAGCGCAAGCTCGCCGCGCAGCGCCGCGAAGCGCGCGGCGCCGCCGACGCCCGATCCGACGAGAGCGTCGACCCCGTGGCGGCAGCGCTGCAAGAGCTCGACGAGCAGCGCCTCGACAACGATGGCGGCGCCCAGCGCGGCGACGCCATCGAGAAGCGCTTCCCATTCCACGTCGACGACCTCGTCTACCGCCACATTACGACCGACGTCCGCCGCGAGTCGAATGCGGTCGTGATGTGCATCATGGATACGTCGGGATCGATGGACACGATGAAGAAGTACTTGGCGCGGAGCTTCTTCTTCCTTCTGTACCAATTCATCGCGACGAAATATCGCAGCGTCGAGATCGTGTTCATCAGCCATCACACCGAGGCGCACGAGGTGACGGAAGAGGAGTTCTTTCACAAGGGCGAGTCCGGCGGCACGTTCATCTCGTCGGGCTATCAAAAGGCCCTCGAGATCATCGCCGAGCGCTATCATCCGTCGCTGTGGAACATCTACGCGTTCCACTGCTCGGATGGCGACAACTTCGACTCCGACAACAGCACCGCGCTGAAGGCCGCGAGCGAGCTCGCGAACGTGTGCAATCTCTTCGGCTACGGCGAGATCAAGCCGCTCGGCTCGCGCTACTACGAGAGCTCGATGCTGAACATCTTCCGGCGGCTCGACGCCGACAACTTCCAGACGGTCCTGATCGAGCGCAAAGAGGACATCTGGCCGAGCTTCAAGGCGTTCCTCGCGAAGGAGCGGGTGCAGGATTGAGCGCGGCGCGCGTGGAGACCGCGTGACGACGCGCGTGCGGAGCTGACCGCGTGGCGAACTGGGACCTGTCGGACCTCGAGTACTGGGACGCGAAGATCCGCGAGCAAGCGGAGGCGCTCGGCCTCGACTGCTACCCGCAAGAGTTCGAGGTCTGCAATCATACCGACATGCTCGCGTACATGGCGTACTCGGGCATTCCGTCGCACTACCCGCACTGGTCGTACGGCAAGTCGTTCGAGAAGCTGAAGACGCTCTACGAGTACGGCGTGAGCGGATTGCCGTACGAGATGGTGATCAACTCGAACCCTGCCCTCGCGTACCTCATGCGCGACAACTCGCTTTGCCTGCAGATCCTCACGATCGCGCACGTCTACGGGCACAACGACTTCTTCAAGAACAACTTCACCTTCAAGACGACGCGCGCCGAGTTCACGCTCGGCACTTTCAGAGCGCACGCCGAGCGGGTTCGGGGCTACACGGAAGACCCGTCGATCGGCGTCGATCGCGTCGAGTCGATCCTCGACGCCGCGCACGCGCTCTCACTGCAACGCCGCCGCAATCTCGCCATCCGCAAGCTCACGCCGGAAGAGGAGCGCGAGCGTATGCTGCAGGCGGCCGAGCCAGCGCCCGATCCCTTCCAGCGCCTGCACCGGCGCAGCGAGTACGTGCAGCCCGATCTGCAGAAGCTGCCCCTCAATCCCGAGGAGGATTTGCTGCTCTTCATCGGCGACCACAACCCCTACCTCGCGAACTGGGAGCGCGATCTCCTGACGATCGTCGACGACGAGGCGCGCTACTTCATCCCGCAGATCGAGACCAAGATCATGAACGAGGGGTGGGCGTCCTGGGTGCATCGCGAGATCCTGAACGCGATCGAGCTGCCGCAGGAGCTGCACCTCGAGTTCCTGGTCCGCCACAACCAAGTGGTGCGCCCCGCGCCCGGCGGTCTCAACCCGTACCACGTCGGTCTCCGGCTCTGGACCGATCTGAAGCGCCGGTTCGACGAGCCGACGGCGGAGGAAGTCGAGGAGTACGGCGCCCCGAACATGACGGGCATGCAAAAGCTCCTCGACGCGCGCGCCACCGACCGCGACATCTCCTTTCTCCGCCGCTACCTCGGCGAGACGCTGATGCGTGACCTCGACCTGTTCGAGTATGAGCCCAAGGGCGAGGACCTCGTCATCAGCAAGGTCTCCGACAAGCAGGGGTGGCGCGATGTCAAGGAGCAGCTGCTGCGGAACGTCGGCATGGCCGGCGTCCCCGTGATCCGCATTCCGCCGCCGAGTCCCCGCCCTTCAACAAAACTCGCGTACGGTATCGCGCCTGTCAACTACGACCGCATGCGCTCAAAAGGTAAGGCGTGGACCGCGCCGCTTCGCCGCAAGACGCTCCAACGCCTCCGCCGCGGGGTCGCTCGGAGAGGGTCCGGAGGTCTCTCCGCACCCGACGTGCGCAAGAGGGTACGTGTGCGCACCACGGGTGCAGAGAGACCTCCGGACCCTCTCCGAGCGGCCCCGCGGCGGAGGTGCGACCTGAGCGTCTTGGCGGCGAAGCGGCGCGGTCCACGCCTTTCCCTTTTGAGCGCATACGGTCGTAGTTGACAGGCGCGATACCGTACGCGAGTTTTGTTGAAGGGCGGGGACTCGGCGGCGGAGGGGCGGCCGGGGAGCACCGCATGGACGCGTACATCCAGGAACGTTACCGGAGCGAGACGCGACTGCTGGTCGCGCGCCGGGGCGTGTTCGGCGCGACGGTGTTCGCAATCGGCGTCGGGCTCGCCGGGCTCCTCGAGGTCGCGTATCACCCGGAACGGCTCGGGTATCTGGTTCTCGTCTTCACGCTCGAGCTGCTCGTCTGCCTCGTCGCGAACATCTGCTTTCGCTCGCGGCGGCTACGGCGCTTCGGCATCTGGTTGACCAGCGGCGCGTGCGTCGCGCTCGTCGGCTGCGTCACGCTCTACGGCATGCTGACCGGCGCGAATCACGCGACCCTCGCGCTCCTCTTCATCGTATTCGAGCTCACGACGCCGCTGATGTTCCCGTGGGACGCGGGCAACCAGGCGCTCATGGCGCTCGCGTGCCTCGTCGCGCAGACCTCGCTCGTCTTGCGCGCGTCCGGAATGGACCGCGCAGTGCCGATCGCGTACGAGCTCTACGGCGTCGCCGCCGGCGGGCTGCTCTCGGTTGTCGGTGCCGCGTTCCTCGACCGCCAGCGGCGGACGGTCTTCGCGCAGCGTGAGCAGCTCGATCGCCACCTCGCCACCTTCCGCGACCTGACCCGCACGCTGCACGGCTTCGATCCGCAGCGCGTCCTCTCGGTCGTCTGCGCGTCGACGCTCGAGACCTTCCGGTTGCGCCGGCTGTGGGTGCTCTGGCAGGCGCTCGGACGTGGATCGGTCGAAGGTTACCTCGTCCGCTACGTCGGCAAGCGCATCGTCTGGGAGCCGCTCGCGGATACCGGGCCGTTCTGGCGCTGGGTGACCAGTTGGCGGAGCGGCGGCGCCGCCTTCCACGCGAGCGCCACCGCCGACGACGTGCCGCCGGCGCTCCGTCGCGCGCACGTCGAGACGATGCTCTGCATGCCGCTCGGCGACCGCGGCGAGCAACTGGGCGCGATCTGCGGCGACCGCGGCGGCGAGTCGCTCCCGCTCACCGAGCGCGAGCTGGCGCTTGCCACCGTTCTCGCGAGCGGCACCGCGATCGCGATCGCGAACGCCTCACTGTACGAGCAGGTGATCGCCGCGAGCGCGGAGAAGTCCGTGTTTCTCGCGCGTATCGCCCACGAGCTCCGCAACCCGCTGCAGACGATCCTGTGGGACGTCGACGCGCTCCGCGAAGCGGCGGACGGCGAGCAGCCGCAGCTCGAGCGCGTGCGCCAGAACGGGATGATGACGCTCGACCTGGCGAAGGAGCTTCAGGAATTCGCCGAGATCGAGACCCACCGCCTCACCGCCACACCGGAGCCGATCAACCTCGCGCAGACGCTCGACCAGCTCGAGGCGACCGCCCTGGGCCTCCTCGCCGGACGGCAGATCGAGTTCCGGACGCGTGTCGACCCGGCGGCGACCGTCATCGTCACCGATCCGTTTCGTCTGCGGCAGATCCTGACGAACTTGATTTCCAACGCCGCCAAGTTCACCGCCCGCGGCGCGATCGAGATCGAGGCGCGACGCCGCGGAACGGAGATCGCGATCGACGTGCGCGACACCGGAATCGGCATCGCTCCGCGCGACCTGGCGCACATCTTCGCACCCTTCTTCCGCGGATCGACGCGCGCGCTGACGGGCGTGCGCGGCATGGGCCTCGGGCTCGCGATCTGTCAGGAGCTGGCGACGCTGCTCGGAGGGCGGCTCGAGGTCGAAAGCACGGTCGGCGAGGGCTCGACGTTCCGCCTCGTGCTGCTCGCCGACCCGACGGCAGGGCTCGCCGAAGCGGCCGAGGACGCGACGCGCCTCCGCGGCAGCACGGTACTGCTGATCGACGATGATGCGCGCTACCGCGATCGCACCGCGAGCTGGCTGCGGCGGAGCGGCGCGACGGTGCTCGAGGCCGCGGACGGCTTCGAGGGATTGCGCCGCGCGCGCGAAGGCTCGCCGGACGTCGTCATTCTCGACGTCGGCCTGCCGGGACTGAGCGGACTCCAGGTGCTCGCGTACCTGAAACGGGATCGTCAGCTCCGCGACGTGCCGGTCGTCGTCGCGACGTCGGACGGAGATCTCGAGACGCGCTGCCGCGAGGCGGGATGTGCCGCGTGGATCGCGAAGCCGTTCGGCGCGAACGAGCTGTTGCGGGCATTGACGACGGTCGTCGGCAGCGGCGACGAGCACACGAGCGCCCGCCCGTCGTAATCGACGGACGCATCCCCGTTCGCGGTCGCGTCACGTCCCGAAGTAGCCGCGTGCGTTCGCGATGATGTGCTGCGCGGTCCGGGTCGCGAACGTCATGACGGAGAGCTGCGGTGGCACCGCGACGCTCGTCGGGAAGATGCTCGCGTCGGCGACGAACAGGTTGCGGACCATGTGCGCCTCGCCGTGGTCGTCGACGACCGACTGCCGCGGGTTTCCGCCCATCCGCATCGTGCCCTGCGGCTGATAGGAGATGAAGAGCGGGTCGTTGGCGCGGATGCCGCGCTCGTGGATCGCCTGATAGGCGCCGCGCCGCCGGATGGTGACGACGTGGTTGTACGGGAGAAAGACCTTTGCGGCACCCGCAGCGAAGCTCAGCTCGCTCGCCTGCACCATCGCGTCGAGGAGCTGCTCCTGATCCAACCCGCCGAGTCGGTACGCGACCGTCGGCGGCGCGTTCTCGGAGAACTCGAGCCGCCCGCGGGAATGATCGTGGAGAAAGATGCCGATCGCGCCGAGGCGCGGATAGAGCTCCATCAACTGGCGATGCTGCTCGCCGTAGCCGGGCAGCACGCTCGCCGCGGCAACCGGAAACGCAAACGTCGGAAGCAAGAGATACCCCTGCCCGGCGCTGCGCTCGTCGAGGCGGAGGAACTCGTCGACCACGTACCCTTGCGGGATGCCGCGCCACGCCGTGATCACCTCGGGGTAGAGCGCGCTCACCACGACGTTCGGCTGCAGGCGCAAGTTCCGCCCGACGGCTTGGGCGGGATCGGGAAGGCTGCTCGCTTGCCAGAGCCGCGGCGAGTTGATCGCCCCTGCTGCGAGTACCACGACCTTGGCACGCACCTTGAGCGCGTACCGCGTGCCGGTGCGCGAGCGGTTGAAGAGTCCGTCGACGCCGGCGGCGTGCCCAGCGTGCGTCACGATCTGCCGTGCCTCGCAATCGGGGATGATCACCGCGCCGGCGCGTTCGACGCAGCCGGTGCGGTTGTGAAACGGAAGATACCCTCGGTAGCCGAGCTGCTCGGCACCGAGGAGCAGCTTCGTGCTGTTCGCGTTCAGCTGCTCAGTCGTGATCCGCCGGACGCCGATCTGCTTCTCGACCTTGCGCAGGTGGGGATAGATCGCCTCGAAGCCGACACCGGGGAGCGCGAAGTTGCGCGCCCAATACGCGAGAATCGCGCGTGGCGGACGGATGCTCAGACAGAAGCTCGGGACCGTCGAGCCGCCGACGAGACGTCCTTGCGAGACGAGCACGGTGTACTCCGCGTTCGCCGTCGTCCCGCCCTCGCGGTAGATGCGCGTGTACATGACGTCCTCGCGCTGGACGAACTCGCCGCTGCGGACGTACGGTCCGTCCTCGACGACGACGACCGACCGCCCGGCTTCCGCCAGCTCACGTGCGACGACGGCGCCGCCCGCGCCCGAGCCGATCACGCAGACGTCGCTCGAGAGCGCGACGTCGCCGTCGACGGTCGTGCTGTCGAGGATCATCGATTCGGGAACCGCGCCCGCACGACGGCGAGCGGCGCCGGCTCCTCGTGCGTGAAGCGCGAGCCGATATCGACACGACCGAGCCACGGCCCGTCGTAGCCGATCGGGTGCCACGCGCTCGGCTGGGCGTAGTATCCGAGTGCCGCAAGGGTCTTGAGCGCACGAAAGATGATGCGCCGCGCGCCGAGGCTGCTCTCCATCCAGCCGCGCAGGTACGCGTCCTGCTCGGCAGGCGAGAGGCGCGTGAAGCGCCGCGGCTTCAGGTCGAAGAGGTGCGTTCCGTGCTCGACGACGCGCAGCATGAGCCGCGCCTGGTTCTGCGTCGTCGGCGGCAGGTCGGCGAGGAGCGCGTCGATGAAGCCGCCGATCTCGTCGCCGCGGTCGTCCGGCAGTCCGAGGATGCGCACCGCCGCACGCGTGACGACCGCGAACTCCTTGCGCGAGAGAAACTTGAGCGGCCGCGCGATCGGCGAGTAGCGTGCGCAGCCCGATGGCAAGAGCGCGCCGAACGACAGCAGCAGCACGCCGCCGAACCCCGTCCGCAGCAGCTCGCGGCGCGTGAGATCGAACTGTAGCGCGCCGAGCGCCGTCGCCCGGTCCCGCATCACCGCCGGTCTCGCATGGGGAGCGCGCATGCTACGTGCGCAGGGTGGCGAAGGGCAAGCGCCAGGTCCGACGTTGGCGGCATCGCCACGCTCGGCTATACAGAGAACGATGCCGCTTTACGAGTACCGCTGCACCGCCTGTCGGAAACGGGTGACGGTGCTGACGTTACGGGTCAGCGAGGAGTCGCATCCGACGTGCGAGCACTGCGGTAGCACCAA
>VBKW01000463.1 GCA_005879405.1 Deltaproteobacteria bacterium | reverse complement strand
TACGCACAGGCGCACGCACTCCTCGACGACAAGAAGTACGACGACGCGGCGACCGCGTTCCGTCAAGTCGCCGACGGCTACAGCAGCACGGGCTACGCGAACCTGGCGCAGCTCGAAGCCGGAAACGCGCTCCTCCTCGCCGGCAAGGCGGGCGAGGCGGTGGTCGAGTACCAGAAGTTCCTCGACGCCGGCCCGCCGACCGACTATCTCCGCCAGCTCGCGCTCGTCCGCCTCGGGTACGGGCAGGAGCAGGACGGGAAACTCGCGGAAGCGGCTCAGACGTTCGCCTCGGCGGCTGCGCTGCAGGGCCCGTACGCCGAAGAGGTGCTCGCGGGGCAAGCGCGAGTGGCCGAGGCCAGCGGCGATACGGCGGCCGCGAAGGATCTCTACACGCGCTTCCTCGAGAAGTTTCCCGATTCCGATCGGCGCGCGCTCGCGACGTCCCGGCTCGTCGCGCTCGGCGGAACGCCGCTGGCGCCGCGTGCGGTCGTCAGCACGGGTCCGGCGACCGTCGAAGCGGAGTAACGGCGCGTTGGCGCGCCCAATGGCGGGCTCCGCGACTTGACGGACGCGCGGGTGTCAACCGAACCGTGCCGCGCGGACTCTGACCACCAACATGGAAGGTCGCGTCGTCCGACCTCTCTCACGCTGCAAGCGCCTCGCCTCGCTGGTGGCCTTCTCGATCGCGACAGGGTGCGCGACGACGAGCGGCACGACGACTACGACGCTCCAGGGCGTGGCATTCGGTGCGGGGACGTTCGTCGCGGTGGGAGAGTCAGGGGCCATCCTCACGTCGCCCGACGGCCAGTCCTGGACCGAGCAGTCCTCGGGCGTGAGCTTCATGCTCAACGCGGTCACGTACGGTAACAATCGATTTCTCGTCGCCGGGACCGGTGGCATGGTCCTCACGTCGAATGATGGCCAAGATTGGAACGCGGTCCCGCTTTTGACCGCGGCCACGCTACAGGGAACGTCCTTCGGCAACGACACGTTCGTGACCGTGGGGGATAGCGGGACGATCGCCACCTCCAACGACGCGCAGTCGTGGATCCTCCAACAGAGCGGCGCATCCGGTGCCCTCCACGACGTCGTCTACGGCAACGGCCTCTTTGTCGCGGTAGGAGATGGAGGCATCCTGCTCACGTCGTCCGACGGAGGGAGTTGGTCGTCGGTGAATACCGGCACGACCGAGGTGCTGTGGGGTGTCCGCTTCGGCGCGGGTGTGTACGTCGTCGTCGGCGCCGACGGCCTGCTGGGGTACTCCCGGGACGGCCAGGCGTGGACCGTGCAAAGTGGTACGTTTCCGACCATGCGGGGGCTCGTCTATGCCGACGGCCAATTCGTCGGTGTCGGTACAGGCGGGACAATCTTGACGTCGTCGGACGGGACCTCCTTCACGCAGCGCGTGTCGCCCACGACCGACGATCTCTACGCCGTCGCGTTCGGAAGCGGTGTCTTCGCCGCGGTGGGCGTCAATGGTGCGATCGTTACCTCCAGGGATGGCCTCACGTGGTCGGGATCGTGAGGATGCGCCCGGATCGACCGATGACTCGGTCGGCCGCGCTGGCGTGGGAGGGACTGTAACGCATGACTAGTCTAGTGTCAAGTACGGCACAATCGCCACCAGAGTGGCGATCTAGTTGCTGACGACACCCATGAGATCGCCACCAGGGTTGTCATAACGTCCAAAGTTGGACCAGGACGAGTCGATCTCCTTCAAGGCGCAGAACACCGTAAGCGGCTCGCCGCGGCGGGTCCCTACCTCGCAGCAGAAGTACGGCCAGCTCCCGCTCAGTGCGACGACGTGCCGCTGGGCTCCCGATCGGCGCCGTCCGTGGCCGCTCCCGAGAGTTCGATCACCGCGTCTGCGAACGGACGCAGGCGATCGATGGACGCGAGTGCTCGTGCGCGCTCGGCCCACGGCGCAACGAACGGCCGGCAGGACGCCGCATCGAAGTCATTCGCGAAGCGCGCGCGCGCGGAACGCAGCGCTTGCGTGAGCGCGAGCATCGCATCGACGGCTTCGCCGCGGATGCGCGGATCCTGCGACTCGAACCCGAGGATGGCCCACGCAGCCGCGCGGATGTCGCCGCCATCCCGCAACGCCCGCAGCAGCAGCAATGCGTCACGGGAGTCGTCCGGGAGGCGCGCAGCAGCAGTCTCAGCCGGCGTGAGTGCATCCATCCAGCGCCAGGCGGCCTGGCGGCGGCGTTCGAGGTTTCCCACCAGCACCGCCTCCCGCCCACTCTCGGCATCGGATGCGCCGGCGAGCCGCGCGGCGACAACGGGGAACGACGGATCCGCATCGGCGACGTCGCGGCGCGCGAGCACGTCATAGCGCCCGAAGCGCGCTGCCAGCCGGTACTCGCCGACCACGAACGAGCGCAGGTTTTCGAAATAGACCGGAGCCTCGGCGAAGAAGTTCCAACCACGGCCGAGCGTAACGATGAAACGCGGCCGCGCGTCGCGCAGGAGACCCAGCACGCGTGCCTCCTCGGCGCGATCGGGGCGTCCGGGATACCAGTAGTCGTGGGGTGCGACGTTGGTACGCCCCGCGGCGAAGAGGAGGCCACTCGTTGCCGGGAAGGACCATGCCGCTTCGCTTTCGGTCGTGTGTGCGCGAAGGAAGGAGACGGTCGAAGCGATCGCCTCGAGCTCGTCTCCGGCCGCAGCTTCGACGTGCACATCGAGGCGCGATGTCATCGGGGTATGTGGGGCCGCGTTCGACCAGGCCTGCAGTGGCCCCGCGATCTTTTCTCCGAAAACCAGCAACAGAATGACCGCCGCCGCGGCCTGTACCGCGCCGCGCACGAGCCGCTGGCCGTTCCATCCCCCGGGCCACATGCCGCTCGCCCACCACGCCGCGACGCGATCGAGGAGAGCGCATGCGACAGCCGCCGTCAGCGGGACGGCCGTGATCTGGTGCATGAAATCGCTGCGCGGGAACATCTGCAGATACATCGCGACGGCGAGCGGCACGAGTACCAGCATCGCGCGTGCGCGCTCCGAGCGGTGCAATCCGGCGCGGCCGGCGCGCCAGAGCCACACTACTGCGCCAAAGTTGGCCACGACGGCCAGCCAGAACGACGCGTTCTCGAACTGCGCGGTGATCGAGTGAACGAGACCTTCCGGAGCAATGCCCGTGCGAAGCGCGGTCAGCTTCACCGCCGCGCCCACAGCAGCGATGGCGACCAGCGCCGGCCATGGCCGAAGGCGCCGGGCTGCAACGAGTCGCCCGGCGATCGCAGCGCCAAGCATCGCAGCCACCACGAGCAGCGCGTACGATTCAGGCGAAGGGTGCGGCTTGTAGTACAGCGACTGGTAGTCGGCGCCGACGAGAAAGACCTCGTAGAGGAAGCGGTCGCGGCCGAGGGTGCGCAGCAGCGGCACGGTCCATGCGAGCGTCGGGACGAGGAAGGCGGTGGCAAGAAGCACGAGCGAGACGGTCGCGCGCGGCGCCGCGGCGCAGCCGCGACGCCACGCGAGCGGACCCGCGCAGAGGGCCGCTACTGCGAACGCGGGCACGAGATGCACCAGCGCATCGGTCCCCGTCACGCGAAACTCGAGTGTGTACCAGACGCCGGCGGCCATGAAGGCGGCTGCGGCAGGCGCGGCGATGCGGTCGATGAGCGCGCGTCGCGACGACGCGGCGACGACGATCCACGTGCTCGCCGCCAGCGCGAAGGCTCCGGAGTTTGGCCGCAGCCACATCGCCAACGTCGCCGCCGCACCGGACACGATCAACAGAAGAGCGCGCGGTTTCTCGATCCACGCGAGCATCGCGAGCGCGAGGATGACCCACGCCAGCGTCACCGGCCAGGTCGGATACGGCACGTTGAAGGCCGCGAACTCCCCGACGTACACGGGTACGAACGCGAGCCACAGCAGCGCCGGAATCGGGGCAAGCCAGCGCCCCGCAATCCGGCGCGTCACCTCGGTGAGGCCGGCCGCTGTAAGCGCGTTCATTGCCGCGAGCACGGCGCGCAGCGCGGTGGCGGTGGGTCCGAACGCCGAGAACACGACCGTGCCAAACGCGAAGAAGCCGGGCGTGTAGCCGGTATGGAAGTCGATGTAAGGTTGCTGGCCGCGCATCACGCGATCGAACCAGAACAGCAGCGTGCCCTCGTCTTCGAGCTGGAACCCGTAGGGTCGAAGCAGCAGCAGGTAGGCCAGCGCGATGGCGAATACGCCGAGGGCGGGGAGGACATCGAAGCGTTTCATCGACTTCGTGGCTCATGGCGTTGCCCGACGGCGAGCGCCGTCGCCCTTCGTGTCGGCGCCGCCGCCCTCACCTGCCCCACGCCGGCGCGTAGTCGTCGCCCGCATGGAACGTGAGGTTGCGCATCTCGGACCCGTCGGCGCGCATGACGAAGATGTCGGAGTCGCCCTCCCGGCTCGAGACGAAGACGATCGACGCGCCGTCCTGGGACCAGCCGGCGGAGACCTCGATCGTGGCGCTGCGTGCGTTGCCGTGCGTGAGTTGGGTCGCGTTGGTCCCGTCGGCGGCCATCACGCAGATCTCCGCCTGGCCGTCGACGTCGGCGACGTAGACGATCCGCTTGCCATCGGGCGACCACGCGTTCGCGCCGAGCGCGTGCTCGTGGTCGTCGTGCGTCAGTCGCGCGGGATTGGAGCCGTCGGCGCCCATGACGTAGATTTGGGCAGCGCCGTCGCGACGCGAGACGAAGACGATGCGCGTCCCATCCGGCGACCAGCTCGGGCTGTCGTCCCAACCGCGGTGCTGCGTCAGGTTGCGCGGATTCGTGCCGTCGGCACCCATCACGTACACTTCCCAATCGCCGTCGTCGCGATCGGTGGCGAAGGCGATCGACGTGCGGTCGGGAGACCACGCGGGTGAGTGCTCGTCGCCGTCGGTGCGCGTCAGCCGGCGGACGTGACTGCCGTCGGCGGCCATCGTGTACACGTCGAGGCTGGCGTCGCGAGTGGAGGTGAACGCGAGCGCGCGGCCGTCGGGGGACCAGAACGGATCCTCGTCGCTGGCGCCGTTCCGCGTCAGGCGTCGCAGGTTCGAGCCGTCGCCGTTCATGACGTAGATCTCGGCGTTGCCGTCGCGCGTCGACGTGAACGCGATGCGGCCGAGTGTGGGCGGCGCGGGAGCGTGGCCTGCAACAGGGGGCGCCGCCTGCCCGCTCGCCGGCGTTTCGTGCGTCTCCGCCGCGGGCGTTTCGCGAGCCTCCACGGTCGATTCAGTGGACCGACTCGGCGCTGCATTGCGGGGCTCGCCCACCCCTCTTGCACCGCTACGGTGTCGCGGTCGCGGCGCCGGCGTACGGGTCGCGAACGGCGACCGCTCTTCGGCGGCGGGGAGCGTGCCCGCGAGGACGAGCGAGAACGCGATCGCGACGCCGGCGAAGAGGAGTGTGGCGACCGCCGTGACGCTATGCGGACGGGACGCGCCCGTCAGCGCTCTCGGCTTGCACGCGGCAGCGTGCGCGCTGCCGCTCCGGCACGCGCCGCGGGCTGCGCGCCGCCTTCCGCAGCGGCCTTGAAACGCGTCGCGACGCGCTCGCGGAGCTGCGCCAGCGCTTGTGCGGCGGTCTCGTCGCTCGGGTTGGCGGTGACGGCGCGCTCGAAGTACGAGATCGCGCTCGCTTCGCGCCCGGCGCGGAGCGAGATCGTGCCGAGGGCACGCAGCGCCTCCCCGTCCTCACGCAGGACCTCGTTGGCGCGGACGAAGAAGGACGCGGCACCGGCATAATCGGCTTTGCCGTAACAGGCACGGCCAAGACTCTTCAGCGCGGTGCCGTTCAGCGGAAAGATCTTCAGCGCTTCTTCCAGCTGCCCGAGGGCGGCGCTCGGCCGGGCGCGGCTCGAGAGGTCGCGGGCGAGGCGGACCAGATTGTCGCTCTCCGTCTGGAAGTCGGGCAGCTCGACGCGCACTCGCAAGCGCTGCCCGCTCAGCATCGCCTGCTTCACAGTCACCCTGGCGCCGAGGTACTCGCGGAGCGCGCGCCGCATATCTCGCTCGTCGACGGTCTCGAGGAAGAGCCGCCCGAGGCTGTCGTGCTTGTGGTCGTCGAGATGGATGAGGAGATCGATCGTCTTTTTCATGGTCACACTCGTTCGTAGGGATCGAAGAGCTTCTTGTACTCGTCGAGCGCGAAGCGGTCCGTCATGCCGGCGATGTAGTCGGCCACGACGCGCGCTTTCGGCTCGCCGGTCTCGATCCGGTGGTGGATGTGCGGGGGCATTTGCTGCGGCTCTTCCATGTAGGTCTGGAAGAGATCGGTCATGATCTTCTGCGCTTTCATCGCCATCCGCGTGACGCGGTAATGGCTGTAGAGCCGCGCGAGGAGAACGCGCTTGAGCTCGCGGTTGCGCTCGGCCATCTCGGGACTGAAGCCGGCGAGGCGAACGCGGCAGCGGCGCACGTCGTCGAGCGTGCGAATGCGATGCTCCTCGACGCGGGCGCGAATCGCCTGGATCATGTCGGTCGCGAGGCGATCGATGATCCGCCGCACCGTCTGATAGCGCCGTACCGACGGCGATGCGTCCGGATGCTCGCGCGCGACCCGCTCGTCGGCGTCGACCCAGAGCTCGACGTCGGCGAGGTCGGCTCGGGTCAGCATGTTCGACTTCAGGCCGTCGTCGATGTCATGGCTGTTGTAGGCAATCTCGTCGGCGTAATCGACGATCTGCGCCTCGAGGACGGGCTTCACGGCGGGCTCGAACTCCTGCACGAGCGGCCGGTCGTACTCCGAGGAGTGCTTGACGATGCCTTCGCGTACCTCCCACGAGAGATTGAGGCCGGGAAAATCGGGATAACGCTCCTCGAGCACGTCCACGATCCGCAGGCTCTGCGCGTTGTGCTCGAAGCCGCCATGGGGCTCCATGAGGCGGTTGAGGACGCGCTCACCGGCGTGGCCGAACGGCGTATGGCCGAGGTCGTGCGAAAGCGCGACCGCCTCACCGACGTCCTCGTTGAGGCCGAGCGTCCGGCATAGCGTGCGCGTGATCTGCGCCGCCTCGATCGAGTGCGTGAGCCGCGTCCGATAATAATCGCCTTCGTGGTTGACGAAAACCTGCGTCTTGTACTCCAGCCGCCGGAAGGCCGAGCTGTGGATGATGCGGTCACGATCGCGCTGGAACGGCAGCCGAAAGCTGTGCTCGGGCTCGTCGTGCACCCTCCCCCGGGTATCGGTGGAGCGGGTGGCGTAACCGGAGAGCGTCTCCGCCTCACGGCGTAGCAACTCCTGACGAAGCGACTCGAGGGGCATACCGGAAGCCGGAAAGACACATCCTACACCGGGCTGGCGACCGCCGGCAACAAACGCCTGGGTGTCGCGCACCTCCGCCGCGGGCCCCGCGCGCCGCAGACGCCTCGGGTCGGCGGCGTCGCGATCGACGGCGATCGGGGCGGGATTTACGGGGTGATCAGGAAGGACGTGGTCGGGACGCGGACAACCGTCGAAAAAAACAGCGTCTTTACCTGAGAATCGATCGTCCCGTCCCCGTCGGCGTCGACCGAGCAGGTGCGCGGCTGATCGGTATTCATGGCCGTCGTGTAGACCTTGAGGCGTGCCCGCGACCCCGGCTTCAGCTCGGGAATCAGGCCCGCGAACGTCGCGACGAAGTTGAGCGGCGTGATGCCGTCGGGGATGTTCTTCACGTCGTCGAACGTGAGCGGCTTCTCGTCCTTGTCGACGAACTGGATGCGGCCGCCGATCGGGCCTGCGGCGACCGGACCTTTGCAGGTGGTGACCGAGCGCGAAGGGGGAAAATCGGTGCCGTCGGCGCTGATCACTTGGCGGGCAACGGGCTGGTAGATACCCACGCCGTTCTTCTTCGCCTGCAGCTCGACAATGAGGCTCGCGAGCGTCGGGGTGGCACGGCCGTTTCCGATGAAGGCCGTACCGGTCACGACGGTGATCGGGTTGTCGAGACCCTCGGCGCAGCTGCACGCAAAGGTGTCGATGCGGGCGCTGGCGCGGAGCGTCGCGCAGGCGAACGCCCGCTCGTGAACGAGAAGCACCGAAACGAGCGCGAGCGCGACCGCAGTCAGCCGAGGCATGGCGGCGTTGAAGGCAAGAAAAATGCCATGCGCAGCGACGCGAAAACTGCGGTCATCGAACGTCTTTCTGTCTGACAACGCTCGGCTTTTCCACCGTCCTGCTCCCCCGTTTCAGGGACGAACGACGACAGAGTTTGCTGGCGGTAGTGCATGGGTCGTGCATAAGCGCGCGTCACTGCGAAGAAGCGGCGTGAACGGCGCGAAGCGGTGCGAGAACAGCCGCGCTCGATCGTCACCTGACCATGAATGAGACTGTGGCGGATCTCACGGCGTGTGCTAGCCAAAGAGGCGTGCGAATCCTGCGGACCGCTCTCACGGTCGTCGTCGCGACCGCGCTCGCGGCGTCGAGCGGCCGCGCCCAGTCGACGTTTCAGAAGACGCGCATCCCGCACCGCGACGGCAGCGGCCGAGGGACAGTGGTCGAGATCGACCCGTCGGTTCCCGGCGCGCGTGACTTCGTCGAGGGCAAGGAGCGCCCGGCGCCCGCGCGTGGTGAGGTGAGCCTCCCCTCGCCGACCCCCGTCCCGACGTCGAGCCCGGGCGAGCGTCCGGCGCGTCGGCCGTGAGCGCCGTCATCGGCGCGCGAGCTTAGCTCGCCTTTCTCGCCGCTACTCGAACACCGCGTAGTTCAGCGCCCGGTCGCGATTCGCGTCGAAGGTGTCGAGGACGCGATCGAGCGCGTCGGGGCCGAGCTCGAGTAGTTCCCATGTCGGCACGTCGAGGGTTCCCATCATCGCGTCGCCGCCGGTGCCGTAGCCGAGCGCTCGCACCATGACGTTGGCGACGTGCACGATTGCGGTCTCGTCA
>VBKW01000462.1 GCA_005879405.1 Deltaproteobacteria bacterium | reverse complement strand
GGCGCGAGAAACCTGCAGTTGGAACAGGTCGAGCGAGAAGGTGTTGTGGTCCTTCTCGAAGCTGCGGTTGCCGACGGTGCCCTTGTTGCCCTCCTGTGGATCGTTCAGGTCGTACTGGTACGAGCCGACGATCATCCCGCCGATCGTCAGACCGAGCGGATTCTTCTTCAGTGCCGCCTCGAGCGCATCGATGCGGCTTTGTAGCCCGGACAGGTCCGGCGCCGCTGCCGCTGGTGCCGGCATCTCGCGCTGGCGCTCCAGCCGTTGCACGCGTTCCTCGAGCGTGAGACCGCCTTCGGCGTACGCGCGCGTTCCGAGTGCGAGCGTGCCGATACCGAGCAGCGCTGCGCTCAATACGATTTTCGCACTCGTTCTCATTGTCATTCCTTCCTTACGCATCATCCACTCCTCCTCGTTCTCCACTCCTCCACGTTGTTGTCGGGTCGAATTAACTGCGTGATACACCGCTCATGTGCGCTTCATGTCTGCGCGTCCTCACCTCCTCTCGAATGCTCGGCGAGCCGCGGGCGCAGTTCAGCCCACGATCGAACGATCTTCGCGAACGGGATGCGGAGCGGCCGAATGCGGCCGCTGGTCGACGCAGAGCTGCGCGTCGGAAGGTCATCCCCACGTCCTCCCCCCACTCCACGGCGGCGCATGCTAGAAAACCTGGCGAGAAATATCAACAGCTGATCGCATCGAGCCGCTTCCAAAATCGATGCCACCCATTGACAGCTTCGGCATGCCTGTCAGGCTGCGAAAGTCGTATCCTTTCGATGTTCGAGAGTTCGAAAGACACGCCGCGCGGTCGGGGCGCGTATGATTCGGTATCACGCCCGGCTGCCGTCCGACGCGCGCACGAGCTGACGCTGCCGACGTGGACCGCCGCGGCCGTGCTCGCGCTGCTGGCCCTGGCACTGTACTTGCCGCCCGCGGTGAGCACGCCCTTCTTCACGAAAGGCGAGCCGCGCGAGGGCTTGGTCGTCCGGCGCATGGTCGAGGAGGGCGACTGGATCCTCCCCAAGCGCACGTCGGAGCACGGGTGGACGATCGCGTCGAAGCCGCCCTTCTTCCACTGGCTCGCCGCGGTCAGCTCGGAGCTCACGGGCGGCCCGAGCGAGGTTGCGATCCGCCTGCCGTCGGTCGTGCTCGGCGTCGCGGCGGTCGTCGCCGTGTGGGGCGTCGCGCGGACGGTGCTGCCGCCGACGGCGGCGCTGTTCGGGGCGATCATCCTCGCGACGACGTTCGAATGGGTGCGCGCCGTCTCGAGCGCGCGCGTCGACGGCACGCTCGCCGCGCTGATGACGATTCCGCTCCTCCTCTTTCATCGCGGCGTCGTGCGCGGCGGGCTGACCCGCGGCGAGGCGCTCGTCGCCTATGCTACCCTCGCGTGCGCCACGCTGACGAAGGGTCCCGTCGGTTTCCTACTCCCCGGCCTCGTCCTCGGCGCAGCGCTGCTCACGTATCGGAAGCTCGCGCTCGTCCCGCGCTTCCGGCCGGTCCTCGGCGCAGTCCTCATCGTCGCTCTCGCCGGCGGATGGTACCTCGCGGCCTGGCATCTCGGGGGCGATGCGTTCTTCCGCAAGCACGTATTGAAGGAGAACGTGTTCCGCTTTCTCGGCGCCTCGGCGCTGAAAAGCGGCCATGAGCATGGGTTTTTCTACTATCTGCCGACCTTCGCCGCGGGCTTCCTGCCGTGGACGCCGCTCCTTCTCGTCGCGCTCGTGGCGGCGCTGCGTGACCGCGACGTCCGGCGCGACCCGCGGATCGGCTTTCTCCTGGTCTGGATCGGCGTCGTCTTCGGCTTCTACTCCGCGGCCTCCGCGAAGCGCAGCGTCTACCTCCTCGCGCTCTATCCCGCCGCCGCGCTCCTCACCGGATGGTGGTGGGAGCGTCTCACCGTGCTCATGACGCCGCCCCGCTGGCTGCAGAGTCAGCTGACGCGGGCGATCGTCGGCGCGACGAGCGCCGCCGTCGTCCTGCCGCTCGCGGTCGTCATCGCCGAGATCCTCGGGTTCGCGCCGCTCGCGTCACTGGCGCCCGTCCTGCACCCGAAGGATCGCGCGAATCTGCCGCTCGTGAGCGGCATCATCGACGCCCACCCGTTCGCGATCACGCTCGCCCTCGGCGCGCTCCTCGGCGCGGTCTACGCCGCCGTCATGGCGCTCCGCCGTGAGCGCTGGCTCGCGCTCTTTGGCGCCACCGCGACGCTCGCGACGGCGCTGTGGCTCCTCGTCTTCGCCGTCTTCCAGCCGGAGCTCGCGAAGCGCCGGACGCTCGGCCCCTTCCTCGCGGACGTGAAGGCACGGGTGGACGGCCATCCGCTCTTCTTCTACCCGGGCACGTTCGACTTCGGCGCGGCCTTCTACGCGCCGCCGGGCACCCGGCATTGGAAACCCGGCGTCGCGCACGGTCCCGGGCCGCACTTCGTGCTCGTGTGGGAAGACGCCGTCGCTTCGATTCCCGAGAGCGCCGCAAGCCCGCCGGATATGCTGGCGGTCAGCGCCGGCACCGACCCGAAAGGGCAACGCCACCTCGCGCTCGTACGCCTACCCTGAGGGGTGGTCGGGATGCGGCGTTGCAGCGGCCGTCATGTCGCCTCCGCTGCGTCCGACGGGCCGATGTTTGGCGCCGAACGTCCCCCCGATTCGCTCCGCGGGGCGGCGCCATGCCGACGCCGGGACGCGCCGCTCAGAACGGGTACTCGAGCCCGGTGAACGCCGCCGCTCCCTGCTCGCCGACGCCGATGTCGACGAACCCGACCACCTGCGGCGGCACGACGCCGCGAAACCCGAGGCCGCCGACCGCGTGCAGGTCGTTGAAGGGCGAGCTGCGCCACGAGTGGAAGACTTGCCCGAAGTCGAAGAACGGCGCGAGCTCGAGCTGCGCGTCGACGCCGAAGATCTCGCGTTGGTAGACGCGCGTGCGGAGCTCCGCTGACGCGACGAAGCGATCCTTGTCGACGAATCGACCGCTCCCGAAGCCGCGCAGCGACTCGTGTCCTCCGATCGAGTTCTGCTCGAAGAACGGGATGTCGTTCGGCCCGTCGATGTAGTCGGCGCGGGCACGCATCGCGAGCACGAAGCGCTCGCGAAAGGGAATGAACTTCCGCGCCTCGGCACCGTACTTGGTGAACGTCAGCGAGCTGCCGAGCGCGCGCGGAACGATCTCCGCGGTCAGTATGCCGAGCGCACCCTGTCGCGGGATGTTGGTGTCGTCGCGGGTGTCGTACAGGAACCCGAACTCCTGGCCGATGATCGTCGCCCCGCCGAGCCCCGGCGTTCCCGGGTGCTCCGTACCGATGAACGGCAGAGTGTCGACGCCACCCTTGTCGACGCGGAACACACGCGCCCGCGAGCGATACGTCAGGGAAAGCGTCGGCTGCAGGCGATACGCGAGCCACACGACCGCTTCGAGGTGATTCGCGGTGTAGTTCGACTCGTCGTGCTCCGAGCTGCCGTTGCCGAACCCGAAGAACCGCTCGCTCGAGTCCTTCTCGTACTCGAGGTTGCCGAAGAGGCGCGCCCGGTCTTGCCAGAACGCGTTGTCCTCGTAGCGCAGCTCGTAGTCCTCGTCGATGTTCTGCGACTTACGCAGCACCACGCTCCACTTGCGCGCGATCGAGGGGTAGCCGAAGAGCCGAAAGGTCGTGTAGACGCCGGTGATGTGGTTGTAGCGGACGTCGGGAGCGAGGATGTACTTGATGATCTTCTGCTCGTCGAGGAAGAGAACGACCGGAAGGAATCCATAGGTATTCCCCTCGTTCGGATCGGTGAGGATCTCCGGCAGCGGGATGTAGCTTCGCTGGAGAGCCGCGGCCGCGGACGAAGGAATCGTGCCGAGGACCGCGATCGCGACGAGCGCGCGCACTATCGCCAAGCGGAGCGGCATCGACCGTCAACGTGTTGCCATGGCGCCGCGCTGCGATCAAACCACGCCGCTGACGGGCCGCCGGGGCGCCGGACGGACCCGCCAGGCGCTACGGCACGGCGCGGCTGGCGACGAAAATGTCGGAGTTGCCGAGCCGCTCAGGCGAACCAGCGGCGGCGCGCGGTGCCGGTGGCGCGTTGCCCGTCGCGCGTGAACTCCCGCAGGCGGCTCTCGAAATCGGCGAGCTCCGCACGCTGACGCTCCTCGAACGCGGCGAGCTCGCGGCGGCGGTTCTCCTGGAACGTCGCGAACGCCCGCTGCCAGCGCTCGTGAAAGCGCTGCAGCGCCGTCGCGATCTCGAGGTACGTCGTGCGCGTAGGAACGAACGACGCCTGGCAATGCGGGCAATAGAACACGACCCCTGGGCGCAGATACTGAAACGCAACCGTGTACTCGCCAGCGCATTCCCGACAGAGAATGGGAATCTCCCAGTCGTCGAGCGCCGGCAGCGCGTCGGCGAGCACGTCGTCGGCTGAACCGGCAGTCGGTGGGGCAGCGACAAGCGGCGGCGCGGGCGTCGGTGCCGGCGCAGATTTGGCCGCCGGCGCGGCAGGAGCGCCGTCCGGCACGGGCGCAGCCGCGCCCTCTTTGCGGAACCGCGACGGAAAATCCTCACCGAACGTCGTCTCCGGGTGGAGCTTCTTCGCGCGCTCGAGAAGGACCACCTCGGTCTCGGGGATCTTCGGATCCGGCACGCAACAATCCACCGGACACACCGCCGCGCATGCTTCGTGATCGAAGAATCCGACGCACTCGGTGCACTTCTCGGGAACGATGTAGAAGATGTCGTTGGAAATCGCGGCATGCGTCTGGCCGTCGAGCTCCCATTCGA
>VBKW01000461.1 GCA_005879405.1 Deltaproteobacteria bacterium | reverse complement strand
TACCGTTTCCATGCCGGACCTCGACGTTCGTGAGCCTCCGCTCCGCGACGAAGCGTCGCGCGAGCTCGACCGCATGCTCGCTCATCTCGACCCCGACCACCGCACCCGTCGGACCCACGCGATCGGCGAGGATCCCGAGACATCCCTGCGGACCACATCCGACCTCGACGACACGGGCGGCCGCCGGGATCGCGATCTGCTGGAAGAACCGGCGAGATTCATCGGCGAGCTCGCGCGCCTGCTGTTGGAGACGTTGTTGCTCGACCACGCTGTGGCCGAGGAAGTACGGGTCGCGTTCCGCCATGATGCCGCCCTCCGGTCGAGATGGGGATTGTCTATACCGGACCCAGTTGGTTCTTGAAGGCAGGACGAGTTGTCGACGCCGAGGTGCCTAGATGTTGAAGCTATGCACGCTGAACTTCGCCGCCGGAATCACGCGCACGGTCAGATGTTACTACTAGTCAGTTCGAGTGTCTGTGCGTGCGCACCGTGGCGGCGTCCAGCGCGATGCCGACGGGGCACACGCCTTCCGGACACACCCGATAGTCGCAGAGACGGCATACCCGCAGCGCCTCCGGCTCGTCGCGCACGAGGCCCGTCAAGACCTTGCTGGCGAGCGCACCGAGTACCTGGAGCTCCCGCGGCGACAGGACCGCCAACGCGCGCGCCAGCGTGCGACGTCGCCGGCGCAGCGCGGCACGCGCCGCCGCGGCGCCGCCGGCGGTGAGCTCGACGGCTACGGCGCGTCGATCGCTCGCGTCGGAGCGCGCAACCAACTTTCGCTCCTCCAGCCGGTCGACCAGGCGCACGCAGCCGGGGTGCGACAACTCGAGCGGAACGCGCAGGTCGTTGATGCGCTCGCCCCGGTACTTCGAGAGGTGGACGAGCGCGGCGGCGCCGGCCGCTCCATGACCGGTCATTGCGATGTCGTTCTCGATTGCGTCGGTCACGGCGCGAGCCAGGGCGCCGACGATGTTGGCGACGGTCTCCTTCTGCATGCGGCGAATTATATGCCGCCCGCACACACTGCGCCAACGCCACTTGCTTCCAGCGAGGGCGCCGTGTAGATGTATGCGCGCAGCATATATATTTGAGTCACCCGATGCGAAGGAGGGCGATCATGGTCAGTCAACCGCGTTCCCTAGGTCGTGAGGCGAGCGACACGATGCCACTCGCCCGGTTCGCGCCGGTGCTGTTGCGTGTCGGCGCCTTCGTGCTGCGTTATTCCCTCGTGCTCTTCCTTCTTCTGTTCGGGGCGCTCAAATGGACGCCCAAAGAGGCGCACGACATCGAGGCCTGGGTGATCCACAGCCCGTTCATCTCTTGGGTGCACACGCTCTTCGGTACGCAAGGCGGCTCGGAGTTCATCGGCGGGATCGAGCTCACGATCGCGGCCTTGATCGCGACCCGCAGATGGTGGCCGGCCGTGTCGGCGGCGGGAAGCATGGGCGCGGCGCTGATGTTTCTCACGACGCTCAGCTTCCTCTTCACCACTCCCGACGTCGGTGACGAAGCGGGGTTCCTGATGAAGGATCTGACACTCTTCGGCGCCGCGCTGTGGACCGCCGGCGACGCGTTGGCGGCGCTGACCGCCCGCGATGAGGATCAGCGGTGATCGACCACGTGTCCCTCGGGGTCGCGGATCTCGAGCGCAGCCGGCGGTTCTACGACGCCGCGCTCCGGCCGCTCGGCCTCGTGCGGACGATCGATTTCGAGGATCGCGGCTCCGATTACGGCGCCATCGCGGGGCAGTGCGGCGTCGAGTTCACGATCACCCGCGAGCGCGCCGTCGCGACATCGCGCGGACTGCATCTCTGTTTCCGCGCTCCGGATCGTGAGGCGGTCCGCGCGTTTCATGCCGCGGCATTGCATGCGGGTGGTATCGACGACGGCGCGCCCGACGAGCGGCCGCGCTACCACTCGGACTACTATGCGGCGTTCGTCGTCGACCCCGACGGACATCGCATCGAGGCCGTCTGCCACGCGCCCATGCGCAGCATCGTCGTCTGAGCTCGCGGCGCCGCTGGGCGGCTCCGCCTATTCGGCGAGCGTGTCGCCCGAGCCGCCGAACTCCTTTGGAAAGTCCTTGAACTTGGGCAGGCCGTCGACGACCTTCAGGACTTTCTCGCCGTAGTGCACGTGGAGCGTCGGCTTGAAGGCGAAGCCCGGGATCGTCCCACTGGGCACGTCGGTCATTCCGATCCCCGGGTGGCGGACGAGCACCGGGCTGCCGCAGCTATTGCAGAACTGCCGATGGCTCGCCTCGGTCTTTTTGAAGGTGACCAGCTTGTCGGCGCCCTTCGCGACCGTGACGTTCGGTGTGGGCCAGAGCGTGGCGCCGTGGATCGGCGCGCCGAGCCATCCGCGGCACGAGCCGCAATGACAGTACGCCTGGACATTGGGCTCGCCCGTCAGCTCCAGCTGAACCGCACCGCAGAAGCAGCCGCTCGTACGTACCTCACTCATCGGAAACCCTCCTTCGGCGAGGAACGTAGCGAGTCCCTCGACCGGACGGAAGAGCGGCCGAAGAGCAGTTCACGATCGCCGAGCTGATCACCTCGGGACGCTAGCGAGTCGGCGCGGCTGAAGAGCACGCGCGGCGTCTCCGTCATGAGGCACCGCGTTGCCACTCGCGCGCGCGGACGAGCGCAGCGACGCGATCGCGGATGTCGTCGCGAATTTGCCGGACGCGCTCGAGCGGCTGACCCTTGGGATCGGCGAGATCCCAGTCGGCGCGCTCGACGCCGGGAACGAGCGGACACGATTCACCGCAACCCATCGTGACCAGCAACCGCGCGTCGCGGACGAGCGCATCCGTGAGACGCTGCGGGGTGGCGCGCGTCAGCTCGACGCCGACCTCCCGCATCACGTCGACGACCTCGGGATGCACCCGCGCGGCCGGCTCCGTGCCCGCCGAGACCGCCCGCGCACGGTCCGGATCGGCGAGCGCGTTGAAGAACGCCGCCGCCATCTGCGAGCGTCCGGCGTTGTGGACGCACGCGAAGATCACCCGCGTCACGACCGCGCACCTCGCGCCGGCGCGCGCTCGATCCCGCGCGCGATGACCCGTCGCGCGACCCTCGGAAGCGAGGGGACGAGCCACGCCATGAGTGCCGTCGCACCGCCGGCACCAAGAAGCTGCGCGACGACGAAGCCCGGCACGTCGTACGGACTGATGCCGGCGAACGTATCGCTCGCCGCGCGCGCGACGGTCACGGCGGGATTGGCGAACGACGTCGAGGCGGTGAACCAGTAGGCGGCGGTGATATAGGCACCGACGGCGAAGGGCACGGTCGTCGCGGAGCGCAGGCGCGACGTAGCCCAAATCACCGTCAGCAGGCCGAACGTGGCGACGAACTCGCTCAAGAGTTGCGCCGGACCGTGACGCGCGTGCTGCGAGGGAGAAAAAGCGGGCAGATCGAACATCAGGTCGGCGATTCCTACACCGGCGAACGCCCCGACGATCTGACCTGCGAGGTAGGCCGGGACGTCCGTCCACGCGAGTCCGCTCTCGCATGCGACGGCGAGCGTCACCGCAGGATTGAAATGCGCCCCCGAGACCGGCCCGAACGTGAGGATGAGCGCGACGAGCGCGGCGCCCGTCGCGAGCGTATTGGCGAGCAGCGCCACGGCGACGTTCCCGCCGGCGAGCCGCTCGCCCATGATCCCGGACCCGACGATGGCCGCGAGCAGAAACGCGGTTCCGAGCCCCTCCGCCGCGCAGCGCCGCGCGAGTATGGGCGTTCCGCGTTCGCTCTCGTCGTCAGTCGGCATGGGCGGTCATGACGGCATTCAGCCGAACGGGGTCCGTCAACGGGAGGAGCGTGACTATCCGCTGCGACGCGAGTCGCCCGGCGCGAGCGCGCCGCGGAGCGCTTCGAGGCGTGCCTGCGAGACGCGGTAGTAGACCCAGGTGCCGCGCTTTTCGCGCTCTACGAGTCCGGCGCTGTTCAAGATCTGCAGATGATGGGTGACCGTCGGCTGCGACAGTCCGACGGGCGCGGTCAGCTCGCAGACACAGGCCTCGCCGTTCGACTGGCGCGCGAGGAAGTTGAGCAGGCGCACCCGTGTCGGATCGGCGAGGGCCTTGAACGCGGCGGCGAGCGCGGTGGCGTCGTCCTCCTTCAGCCGGCGCTGAAACATCCCCGGACAGCATGCGGTCGCAGTGGCCATGGGGGGATATTGACATACGTCGATGTCGGATGCAATATCGACCAACTTCGATGTATCGACCAACTCGGTCAAGGAGGCAGTCATGGCCAACACGTTCCACGTCGCCGTTTACGTCCGCAGTATTCCCGAAGCCGTCGAGCAGTACCGGAAGGTGCTCGGCATCGAGCCCGCCAAGGTGCGCCACGACTACGCGAAGTTCGAGATCGCCGACCCGCCGGTGATCTTCTCACTGAACGTCGGCGGCGAGCCGGGCAAGCTCAGTCATCTCGGTATCCGCTACCCGGGTACGGGCGAGGTCGCGTCCGAGATGGTGCGGGTCAAGCAGGCGTCGGTCCCGCTCTTTCAGCAGCAGGGGACGACGTGCTGCTACGCGAAGGCCGACAAGTTCTGGATCCAGGACGCCGACGGCATTCCGTGGGAGATGTACACGCTGCTCGACGACGTCGACGCGGAGACCGCTTCCGACCGCGAGCTGCGCAACTTTCTCGGGCAGCAACCGGCGACCGCGGCCGGCGTCACTTCCTGACGAGGACGTCGTAATTGCCATTGCTCCACGCGATG
>VBKW01000110.1 GCA_005879405.1 Deltaproteobacteria bacterium | reverse complement strand
GACCTCGATGACGTGCAAGCCGGCGAGTGGCTGCGCCGCATCTTCGGGCGCAGCGTGTTCGAGCGCATCTGGCTGCCGCTCCTGCGCGCCAAGTTCGGCGACCATGTCGACACCGTGCCCGCGTACTGGGTGTGGAACACGCTGAATCGCGAGAAAAACGGCGAGCAAGAAGTGAAAGGGTATCTGCGCGGCGGCTACTGCGGTCTCGCCGAGCGGCTGCGCGACGGTATCGTCGCGCGCGGCGGCGAGGTGCGGCTCGAGAGCCCCGTCGGCGCCGTGGAGGAGAACGCGAAGGGCGTGCACGTCGACGTCGCCGGCCGCGACGAGAAATTCGATGCGGTGATCTCGACCTTGCAGCTGCCGCTCTTGAAGCGGGTCGCGCAGGGCGCGCTCGCCGACGCCGTGCCACTCCCGGACCTTCAGTACCAGGGCGTGGTCAACGCCGTCGTCGTCTCGCGCCAGCAGCTCGAGCGCTTCTATTGGACGATCGTCGTCGATCCGCAGTTCCCGTTCCAGGGCGTCGTCGAGACGACGCACGTGATTCCCTCGGAATGGATCGGCGGCCGCCACCTGGTCTACGTGATGAACTACTGCGACGCCGGCTCGGAGCCGTACCTGCGCCCGGACGACGTCGTGAAGCGCCAGGCGCTCGACGGCCTGAGCGCGATCTATCCCAACTTCCGCACCGCCGACGTCGAGGGCGTGTACGTCTTCCGCGCCCCGTACGTCGAGCCCGTATGGTCGGTCGGATATCTGCGCAAACGCCCCAAGCCGCGCATCGCCCAGAGCCGCGTCTACGTCAGTACAACCGCCCAGGCCTATCCGCGCGTGACGGCCTGGAATACCAGCGTCGGCCTCGCGCGCGAGACCGTCGACGCCCTCACAGGAGACCTCGGATGAGCGACGCGATCAGCCTGCCCTCGGACGCCGACAAGACCGGCCGGGACTTCGGCGAGGAAGAGCTCACGCTGCTGCGCGAGGTCATCGAGTCCGGCACGCTGAACTGCACGAAGGGCACGCAGGTGAACGCGTTCGAGCGCGACTTCGCGGCGCGCTATGGCATGCCGCACGCGCGCGCCGTCACCTCCGGCACCGCCGCGATCCATACCGCGATCTCCGCGATCGACCCCGAGCCCGGCGACGAGATCATCACGACCGCAATCACCGACATGGGCGGCCTGTCGCCAATCCTCTACCAGGGCGCGATCCCGATCTTCGCCGACGTCGACCCGGTGACGTTGAACGTGACTGCGGACGCGGTCGCGTCGCGGATCACGTCCCGCACGCGCGCGATCATCGCGACGCACCTCTTCAGCAACCCGTGCGACATGCAGGGCATCATGCGGATC
Organism: Deltaproteobacteria bacterium; assembly: GCA_005879405.1. Taxonomy (GTDB): domain Bacteria; phylum Desulfobacterota; class Binatia; order UTPRO1; family UTPRO1; genus DP-19. Next base: position 12,507 of record VBKW01000110.1, on the reverse strand, counting down.
GCGACTGCCCACGGCATCCCCGTGATCGAGGATTGCGCGCAGGCGTTCCTCGCGACCGACCACGGCCGTCTCGTCGGCACGATCGGCGCGATCGGCGCCTTCAGCCTGCAGCAAGGGAAGCACATGACGACGGGCGAGGGCGGGGTGGTCGTGACCGCCGATCCGCAGCTGGCGCGCTGGATGACGCTCTTCAGCGACAAGGCGTGGGGCTACGGCGATCCGAAGCCCGACCACTACTTTCTCGCCCTCAACTATAGAATGACGGACCTCCAAGGCGCCGTCGCGCGCGCGCAGCTCGCGAAGCTCGAGAGCGTCGTGGCGCGCCGCCGGCGGACCGCCGAGCAAATGACGGCGCTCCTCGCCGGCACGCCCGGCATTACGCTGCCACGCGCGCGCCCGGAGGCGACGCACGCCTTCTGGAAGTATCCGCTGATCGTCGATCCCGCCGTCGTCGAGGGCGGCAGCGACGCGCTCGGCGCGGCGCTCAAGGCGAACGGCGTCTTCTGCGCGCCGCGCTACATCCAGAAGCCGGCGTTCCAATGCCAGGTGTTCACCGACCGCAAGACGTTCGGCAAGAGCCAGTTTCCGTACTCGCATCGCGAGCGCGAGGACGGCACCAAGATCGTCTACGACGCGGCCGAGTACCCGGGCACGATGCAGGGACTCGAGCGCGTCGTCGTGCTGCCGTGGAACGAGCGCTACACGGACGAGCACGTCCACTTCATCGCGCGCACCGTGCAGGCGGCGGTCGCGACGCTGGCGGTGCGGCCCCGTGTCAAGCGCGCGCCGTCGGCGCAGGCGACGGCGTGAACGGCGGTCGCGCGCCATGGTGAAGGAGACGCCGCGCTCGTGACCGACACCCGCCAGTTCGCCGTCTTCTCCTGCGACCTCGACACCGTCGATCGTCATTTGCAGGGGTACGGCATCGACGACCTGCCGGCGTGCGACCGCATCTATCGCACGGCGGTGCCGCGGCTTCTCGAGCTGCTGGACGAGCTGCGTGTCCCCGGTGTCTTCTTCTTCATCGCGCGCGACGCGGAGCGCGAAGCGCCGCTCCTGCGGCAGATGATCGCCGCCGGCCACGAGGTCGGGAGCCACTCGATGACGCACCCGCAGCCGTTTCGCACGCTCGCCGACGCGGCGCTCACCGACGAGATCGACGGCTCGCGCGCGCGCCTCGCCGCGGCGAGCGGCAGTGAGGTGATCGGGTTTCGCGCCCCCGCCTGGGACGTCGACGACCGCGTGCTCGGCCGCATCGCCGCTGCGGGCTATCGCTACGACGCGTCGGTCTTCCCGACGCCGGTCCTGATCGCGAGCCGCCTCTCCGCGTATCGCCGCAGCGTCAACAAGGGCTCCCTACGAGGGCGCGCGATCTTCTCCATGGATCTCATCGGCCACGCGTTCGCGCCGGCCGTGCCGCACCAGGCGAGCGCCGCGACCAACGCCACGGGTGCGCGCGGCCTCGTCGAGTTTCCGATCTCGGTGACGCGCTGGCTGCGGCTACCCGTGTACCACACGTTCCAGTACTTCGTGCCGCCGCGGCTCTTCGCGCGCGGCGTGCGCGCGCTGCTGCGCTCGGGACGACCCGTGTGCTACGAGTTTCACGCCGCCGATCTCCTCGATCTCGCCGCTGACGACGTCGACCCGCGCATGGAGCGCCACCCCGGCATGCGCCTGCCGCTCGAACGGAAGCGCGCGCTGCTGAAGGACACGCTGGCGGCGATCGCGCGCGAGCGCCGCGTCGTCACGTATCGCCATGCGTTGGAGGAGTGTCTACAGTGAGGAAGCTGCGCATGGGCGTCGTCGGATGCGGCGCCGTCGTGACGATCCATCATCTCCCCGCGTTCAAGCGCTGCGAGCGCGTCGAGCTCGTCGCGCTCGCCGACCGCGATCGCGCCTGGGCGGCGAAGGTGGCGCAGAAGGCGGGCGTTCATGAGGTGTACGACGACTTCACGCCGATGATCGGCCGCGTCGACGCGGTGTTGCTGGCGACGCCGAATACGACGCACGCGGCGATCGCCTGCCGGCTGCTCGAGGCCGGCGTGCACGTGCTCTGTGAGAAGCCGATGGCGACGACGCGCGCCGACGCCGAGCGCATGTTCGCGGCATCGGCAACAGGCGGGGGGCGCGTCATGGCGGCGCACAGCGCGCGGTTCAACCCCAACGTGACGATGCTGAAGGACATCCTCGCCGCCGGGTGGCTCGGTGATGTGCAGGAGATGTCTGGCGGGCTCGGAAGCGCGTACGCCGTCGCCGAGCGTCGCACCGAGTTTCGTCGCGAGCCGGGCCTCGCCGGCGGCGGCGTGCTCGTGGACCTCGGGATCCACCTCATCGACGTCGCCGTCTGGCTCGCCGGCGCGCCGCCGATCGCCGTCGACTACGACGCGAGCTGTGCCGATGGCTGGTGCCTCGAGACCGATTGCGACGTCGCGATCGAGTTTCCACGTGGCGCCTGCGCGAGCCTGTCCGCCAGCTACACGCACGGTCCCGACCCGACGTTCACCGTGCGCGGCACGGCGGGGTGGGCGGCGGCGTCGCTGTATGTCCCCTCGCAGCTGACGCTCTTCAGCGAACGCGCCCGCATCTGTCGCCGCTCGGGCATTCAGCGGCTGATGCTCGACGATCGCACGTCGTACCAACTCCAGCTCGAGCACTTCGCGGACGCGATCCTCAGCGATCGCGACTTCGTCGTACGTGCGGACGAGGTCCGCACCGACCTCGACATCATCGAACGCTGCTACGAGATCGATCGCGCGCGCGCCGGAGCCGCACGCAGCGGACCATCGCACGCGGCGGACGCGGCGCGCGCCGCCGACACGGTCGCGGAAGGAACCGGCACGTGACGCCGCGGATCCGCGCCCTCGTCACCGGCAGCGACGGCTTCATCGGCTCGCGGGTCGTCGCCCGATTGCTGCGCGACGGCATCGACGTCCGTGCGCTGGTTCGCCGCGGTCTCGCCACGAACCGAGCTGCGCGCGACGACACCGCACCGGACGGCGCGCGACTCGAGCGTCACCGCGGCGACGTCTGCGATCGGCGCGCCGTAGAGCGCGCCACGGAAGGATGCGACGTCGTCTTCCATTGCGCGTACGGCGGAGCGTCGCTGCAGGACGCGCGCCGCATCAACGTCGAGGGCACGCGCCACGTCGTCGACGCGGCGGCGCGCGCGGGCATCCGGCGCGTCGTGCACTTGAGCTCGATGGCCGTGCACGGGTACCGCTTTCCCGAGGTCCTCACCGAGGAGTGTCCGCTGACGACCGGCGGCGACGCGTACTCGATGAGCAAGGCGGAAGGCGAGACGCTCGCGTTCGCGATCGGCGCGGCGAAGGGCGTCGAGATCGTCGCCTTGCGGCCGAGCCTCGTCTACGGACCGCGGTCGCCGTATTGGGTGGTCTCGTACTTCGAGCGCACGAAGAACGAGCAGATCACGCTGATCGACGGCGGCGCCGGATTGGCGAACCTCGTGTGGGTCGACGACGTCGTCGAGGCGATGATCACCGCGTGGCAGCATCCCGCCGCGGCCGGCGAGGCGTTCTTGATCTCGGGTGAGCATCCCGTCACCTGGCGCGAGTACATCGGTCGCTTCGCCGAGATGTGCGGGAAGCCGATGCCGCCGAGCATCCCCGGATGGCGCGCCAAGATCGAGGCCCCGTGGCGCCGCGTGTGGGGGACGCTCACGCAGCGACCGCGCGGCCTCTCCGGCATGGATCTCACGCTGATGCCGAACCGCACGACGGTGTCAATCGCGAAAGCGAAGCGCGACCTCGCGTATGCGCCCGCGGTTTCCTTCGACGATGGCATGCGAGCGTGCGAGGCCTGGCTGCGCCAGCAGGGGTTCCTGCCGCCGCTCTCCGTCGCCGCCTGACCGTCACGTTCGCGCACGTTTGGGCGATAGTGACCACTGTGGAATGACGCTATGATCGAGATGTTCATTCGTCAGTCCACGCACTTGGCTGAGGCTCTGACACGTGCCGACATCGTCGACTGCAACGGCATACGCTGGTGAGGATGACACGCGACGCCGCCCCGCGGCATCGGCGGACGCGCCTCAGATTGTCGACGTGCTCGGCGTGCCGTTCGCGGCGCTCTCGCGCGACGAGGCGATCGCCCGGATCGGCGCGATGGTGCGCGGCACGGGCGCGCATCAACTCGTGCTCGCGAACGCGCACACGCTGAATCTCGCCGCGGCGGACCCGGCGTACCGTGACATTCTCCGCGCCGCCTCGCTCGTCCTGCGCGATGGCGTCGGGGTCGCGATCGCCGCCCGGCTTCGCGGCCGCAGTCTCGCGTACAACTTCGTCGGTACCGACTTCATGCCGCTGCTGCTCGCGCGTATCGCCGATCCGCAGCTGGGTGTCTTTCTCTTCGGCGCCGCTCCCGGGGTCGCGGCCGCCGCCGGCGAGGCACTGCGGCGCGCGTCGCCCGCGATCGCGATCGTCGGTGCGACCGACGGCTACGGCGACTTCGATGCGGTCGCGCGGCAGGTGCAGGCGTCCGGCGCCGACGTCCTGCTCGTCGCGCTCGGAAATCCCCTGCAAGAGCGCTGGATCGCTGCGCACCTCGCCGAGCTGAACGTGCGACTCGCCGTCGGCGTCGGCGCGTTGCTCGACTTCCTCGCCGGCCGTGTACCGCGCGCGCCGCACTGGATCCGGGCGCTGCGCTGCGAGTGGCTGTACCGCTTCTGCCTCGAGCCTGGTCGGCTCTGGCGGCGGTACCTCGTCGGCAACGCGAAGTTCCTGTGGCGCGTCGCGCGCCGCGCACGGATGGAACGGCGATGAGCGCGGCTCGCGTACGGGTCCTCGCGCAGCACGAGGGAGCGCTCGGCCGGGAGCGCGCGCTGCGGGAGCTGCTGCGACGACTCGACGCCGCGGGGCTGCTCGCGGCTGCGGCGCCGCGCGCCGTCGTTCACGTCGGGCACCGCTGGCGCTCCGATCTCGTGGTCGCGACGGCGCGCGCGCTCGCGAGCGCGATCGCGGAGCGGTCGCCGTCGACCGCCGTGATGATCGCGGACGCCGGCGCAGCGTCCAACGGCACCGCGTCGCGCGACGCGGCCGCCGACGTCGACGCGTCGGTGACGATCGCGGGTGTCGCGGCGCACGCCCTGCGCGTCCCGGAGCACTGGTTCGAGTCGTTCTTTCTCGTGACCGTCAGCGGCGCGGGCCCCGATCCCGCGACGCGGATCTCCGCCGTTCTCGACGCGCAAGCGGAATCCCTCCGCCGTCTCGATCCGACGCTGCCGCCCGCAACCGCGGCGTACGAGGCGCATCGCCTCTGCGCGTCGGACCTCGCCGTCGCCTGCGCGACGGCGTACCTCGCGGACGCGACGTCGGAGGCATGCTGGCTCGCCGGGGCGAACGACGTCGCGGTCGAGATCGCGCTCATGCGCGCGAGCGGCTGCGAACCCTCGCACATGCCGTACGTACAGATGCTCGCGAAGCACGAAGTGCTGCCGGAGGTGGAGCTGGACGGCACGACCGCGCCGCTCAACGGCTACGTCGGCCCGGCATGGCGCGCCGAGGTGCACGCGGCACGGCAACGGTTCGCGACCTCGCGCCACGCGGTCGTGCAGGACGTCATCGCGGTCCGGCGCAACCTGAAGCGCATTCCGCCCGCAGTGCGGCGACGGCTGGCCAATTGGAAGCGGAGCAGTGGGTGAAAGCGTCGCACGGCCTCACCGCGAACTTCCTCTTCTTGATGGCGAGCAACGTGCTCTCGCCCGTCTTCTCGATGGTGCTGGTGCTCGCCATCAGCCACCTGCAGGGCGTCGAGATGCTCGGCAAGTACTCGCTCGTCATGACGATCTTCATCGTCGGCCAGTCGTGCGCGACGCTCGGCCTCTCGATCATCATCACGCGCGAGGTGTCGAAAGCGCCGCAACTCGCGGGTCACTATTTCCTGAACGCGTGCGCGCTGACCGGCGGCTTGATCGCGCTCGCGCTGGCGGCGCTCGTGCCGGGCGCGTGGTCGGTGCAGCACGACGCCGAGATGCGGCTCGCCGTCGCGCTGACGCTCCTCTCGCTCCTGCCGTCGGTGCCGATGGCGTACGGCGAGGCGGTCCTGCTCGCGTTCGGGCGCGCCGCCGATTACGTGAGCGTCGGCCTCGCGGAGAACGTCGCCCGCGCCGCGATCGGGACGCTGCTCGTCTTCTCCGGCTACGACGTCGCGGCGATCGCGGCCGCGCTCCTCGCGATGCGGATTCTCGCGTCGATCGTCTTGGTGGTGGTGCTGCGACATCGCGGCGTCGCTTTCAGCGCGAGGTTCGACCGCGCGCTCTGGCGTGAGCTGATCGCACAGGTGCCGGTCCTGGGGTCGATCCCGATCGTGAATCAGATCTACGCCCGCTCGGACATCCTCCTGCTGACGTCGCTCGGCTCGTGGCGCGACGTCGGGCTCTACAGCGCCGGGCTGCGCTTGATCGATCTCGCGCGCACGCTCCCGATGGCCTACTCCAAGGCGATCTACCCGATCCTCTCGCGGCTCTACGGCCAGCGTGGCGACGACTTCGCGGCGGCGAGCCGGCGGTTCGTGCGGCACGGACTCTTGCTGGTGACGCCCCTCACGGTCGTCCTCTGCGGTTGCTCGCCGGTGCTCATCACCGCCTTTTACGGCGCGTCCGTCGCCGGTGGCGAGCCCAGTCTCGCGACGCTCTCGTGGACGCTCGTGCCGCACACGATCGCCTGCGTCCTCGCCCAGGCGCTCTTCGCCGCCGGCCGGCAAGCGATCGATCTGCGCGTGAACGTGATCTCGACGGTGCTGAGCATCGCCGCGAACGTCACGCTGATCCCGTGGCTCGGCGCGACCGGCGCCGCGATCGCGATGCTGCTCTCGATGAGCGTGTACGCGAGCCTGCAGTACTTCTGGACGAAGCATCACGTCGTCGATCCGCGAGCGCTCGAGTGGGTCGCGAAGATCACCGCCGCCACGCTGCTGGGCGCCGTCGTGACCGTCGTGCTCTTGCGCGCGAACCCGATCGTCGCGGTCGCGGCGGGTCTCGCCGTCTACGGCGGCGCCGTCCTCGGGTTCGGCCTCGTCACCCGCAGCGAGCTCGACGGGTGGCGCACGCAGCTCGACTCCATGCGTACGCGGTATCTCTGGGGGGCGAGCTGATGGCGGTCGCCGAGACGATGCCGGGACGGACCGGCAACGCGCGGGCCCGACTGCACGCGATTCCGACCGGCGCATGGGCGATCGCCGGCGGCTTGCTGCTCGGCTACGTCGTCCTCACGGTCGCGGATTGGCCGATACGCTGGCTGATGTTCATGCTCGCCGGCGTGGTCGCGATCGTCGTGGTCGCCGCGGGCCAGATGCGACGCCAGTTGCTCATGTACTTCGTGATCGCGCTGTCGATCAACGTCCACTACTACCTGACGCAGCCCGAGCCGTTCATGTACCTCGGCATCTCGGGCCCGACGTGGTTCTCGATCCCGCTCGTGCTCCTGCCGGCCGCTGCGCTCGCGTTCCTGGCGATCCTCGACGCGATCGCGGGCCGGGCGCGCCTGCGCGTGCGACACCCGATGACGACGCTCGGCCTGATGGTGCTCACGACCGCGGGCATCGCCGCCTTGCACTCGGCGCAGCGCCGGTTCGGCGTCTACGCCGTCGTCGAGATGGCGCAGTACTTCTTCATCTACCTCGTGGTGCTCAACACCGTGCGCACGAAGGCGGACGTCGCGACCGTGATACGTGTCCTCATGTTCACGCTCGGCATCCAATGCGTCATTTTCCTCCTGCAGACTGCGACCGGCGAGACGTTCACCGCCACCGGGCAGGTCGCGCGCGCGACCGAGGGAAGCGGCCTCGTGCGCGGCAGCGGCACCGTCGGCACGACGCCGTCCGGCTACGCGATGTTCATCGAGCCGTTGCTGTTCACGGCATTCGCGCTGTGGCGCACGCGTGATTCGGGAATGTCGCGCCGTGTGACGGCGGCGCTCGCGGCGGTCGCCGGCGTGACGCTCGTGCTCACCCTCAACCGGACGTCGTGGATGACCCTGATACTCGGGTGCGCGATCGTGGAGATTCTCGTCCGGCGACGCGGCATCGCGCGCCGGCTGTCGCCCCGCGTCCTCGCCACGATGGTGGGCATCGTCGTGACAGCGGCGATCGTCGTCATTCCGCTCATTCTTCCGCGTCTCAATGCCGCGCATAGTGATGACTGGGAGATCCGGAAGAACCTGATCCAGATCGCGACCCGCATGATCGCGCACAACGCGATCCTCGGCGTCGGTCCCGGCGCCTATCCCTTCCACATCCACGAGAATGCGGCCGGCGGGACACAATGGCTGTGGGTAGTCCACAACGAGTACCTGCTCATCTGGGCCGAGCGCGGGATCCTCGGGTTCTTGGCCTGGCTGGCGTGGATGCGAGGGGGATTTCGACAAGCGCTGGCGGCGAGTCGTACCGGCGACCCGCGCTTTCAGGCGCTCGGAATCGGCTGCGCCGCAGCGCTGATCGGCCTCTGGTGGGAGTACATGCTCAACATGTGGCCGCCGTATTCGTGTTACGCCCTTTTGTGGTTCCTGTTCGGCGTGCTCGCCGCAGGAAACGCCGTTTATATGCGCGACGAAGCGACCGTGAATTCCGAGCAGACGGCGTCTGTCGGACCGCTGCGGGCGACCGCCTGAGATGCTGAAGTTCGGCGTCGTGAGTCGGCACGGGGTTCGGTGGCCGCGTACGCTGCTCGGGCGGCGGCGCTACGTCAGCTTGCTCCTCCTCCGCGAGCTCGCGCACGATCCGGCGACGAGCGCCGACGAGTACGACCGTCTCGCGGGGCACGCGTGCATGCCGAACGGCGTCTGGAAGCTGACCCGTCACGGACGTCTGCGCCTCCTCGACGATGCGGTCGTCGAGATTCTGCGCCAGCGTCACCCACCGGGGAGCGCGCTCACCGTCTGCGATCTCGCCGCCTCGACCGGGGCGACGAGCGTCGATTTCTTCCGCGCCCTCGCGCCGCATTTCGACGTTCGCTTCACAGCGAGCGACCTCTATCGGGACGTTGTCGCCGTCCGCAACCGGCGCTGGCCGGCGGCGATCGTCTTCGACGGCGCGGGCCAGGAGATTCAGTACATCTTCGGCCCATTCGTGCTGCCGCGCTCGCCCGCGGAGTCACCGGCGTATCCGATCAATCATGCGCTGAAAGCCGTCCTCCGCTCCCGACTCGTACCGGCCGCGCGCACCGTGCTCGACACGGTCAACTTGAAGGCGCTCGGCCCCTTCGATTCCGTCGACGTGAAGGGCTACGAGGTCGTGAAGCTGCCGATGCTGACCCGCGACACGCTGGCGGCGATCGGCGCGCACGACGGGTTCACGTTCGAGGAATGGAACGTCCTCGAACCGTTGCCGGCGCGCGCACACGTCGTGCGTTGCATGAATATCTTGACGCCGGAGCATTTCCCCGACGAGGTACGCACGCGCGCGATCCGCAATTGCGTCGATGCCGTTCTTCCCGGCGGGCTCTTCATCGTGGGTTCGTCGCCGACCGCTGACGCGACTATGGTGCAGGCGTCGATCTACGCCGTCGACGATGGACGGCTGGTCCGGCTGCGATCGCTGAACGACGGCTCGGAGATCGACGCCCTGGTCGGGCGAACGTATCGCGTCGTCGACTCCCGCGAGGACGCGCCGAGCCCGGCCGCCGCGTCGGGACGGGCGGTGACGCGATGAACGCCGTCGAAAGTGGACGCGCGGTCGCGACCCGCGTCTCGTTCGGGGGAACCGCCGACGACGCACCCGCGGCCCCCGCGCGGAAACAACGCCTCGCGTACTTCATCAACTGCTTCCCCAATTACATCGAGGCGATGATCTACCGCGAGGTCATCGCGCTCCGCGCCCGCGGCTACGACGTCGTCACGTTCTCGATCCGCCGCCCGGCGGACGCCGAAATACCGGCGGAAGCGCGCGCGCTCGCCGCGACGACGCGGTACATCCTTCCGATCCGCCCTTGGCGGCTCGCGGCCGCTCACGTGCGCGCCTTCCTCGCGAGCCCACGACGGTACCTGCAGGCGCTCGTGACGGTGGTGGGCGGCACGCACGAGCGCTTCCGCGATCGCTGGCGGAGTCTCTGTCATTTCGCCGAGGCGGTCGTGATCGCACCCGACGTGCAGCGACTCGGGATCGAGCACATGCACGCGCACTGGGCCGTCGGCGCCGCGACCTGCGCGATGGTCCTGTCACGCCTGCTCGACGTTCCGAGAAGCTACGCGCCGCCGATACGATCGTGACCTGCACCGATTACAACCGCCGCCACCTCATCGAGGCCTACGGGACGCCGGCGGAAAAGCTGCGCGTCGTCTATCACGGCCTCGACCTCGAGCGCTTCCAGCGCCGCGCCCGTCCGGCGAACGCGACGCCGGTGATTTTGTCCGTCGGACGACTCGTCGAGCAGAAAGGGTACGAGGATCTCCTCTACGTGTGCGCGGATCTCGTGCGCCGCGGTCAGGCGTTCACGTGCGCGATCATCGGTGACGGTCCGCTGCGCGGACGCCTCGAGCGCCTCGTCGACGAGCTCGACCTACGAGGCGTCGTACGCCTGCCGGGACGACTCGTCGGCGACGGCGTCCTCGATTGGTACACCCGCGCCGACGTCTTTGCGCTCTTCTGTATCGAGGCGAGCGACGGCGATCGCGACGGCATCCCGAACACGATGATCGAAGCGATGGCGATGGAGCTGCCGGTCGTCTCGACGCGCTACTCCGGCGTTCCCGAGCTCGTCGTCGACGGCACGACCGGCCTCCTCGCGGAGTGCGGCGACCGTCGCGCCTTGGCGGACGCGCTCGCTCGCTTGCTGGCACGACCGGAGCTCCGAGCGACGATGGGCCGCGCCGGCAGAGAGCGAGTGATGCGCGACTTCGCGACCGCCGCATGCATCGCGAATTTGGAGTGCATCTTCCGCGTCGATTCCCACCGCGACGGAGCCGCCGCGTGATCGTTCAGGCAACCGACAGCCGGCGCCCGCGCGTGTCCGTGACCGTGCCGGCGTACAATTCCGCGCGATCGATCGAGCGCTGTCTCGCGGCGCTCGCACGGCAAGAGACGTCGCATCCCTTCGAGGTGCTCGTCGTCGACTCCGGGGATGACGATACCTGTGCGCGCGCGGAGCGGGCGCTCCCGGCGGCGCGCATTCTCCGCTTGCCGACGCGCGCCGTCGCACCGGTTGCGCGCAACGTCGGTGCCCGCGCGGCGCGCGGCGAGATCCTCGCCTTCATCGACAGCGACGCCTACGCGGCCGACGCGTGGATCGACAACGTCGTCGCCGCCGCCGAGACCGGTTACGACCTCATCTGCGGATCGATCGACAACGCCAATCCGCACTCCGCGGTCGCACGTGCGGAGCAGCTCTTGATGTTCAACGAGTTCCTTCCGGACTTGCCGACGTCACGGTCGTGGTTTGCGCTCTCCGGCAACATGGTCTTGCCGCGAACGAGCTACGATCGCTTCGGACCGTTCGTCGCCGTGCGCGCCGCCGAGGACGTCGTCTTCTCACGCCGGCTGCTCGCAGCGGGCGGGCGAGTGCTCTTCTACCCTGCGCTGCGCGCGTCTCACGACAATCGGACGCGCCTGCGACCGTTCCTCCGCAACCAGTTTCTGGTCGGCAAGCACACCGCCATCGCGCGTCGTCTCGTGCAGTTCGACGACATCGATCGGTATTGGCTCTTTCTCGCACTCCTGCCGATCGCGCCGATTGCGAAGCTCGCCAAAATCACAGCTCGCATGGTGCAACGGCATCCGCGGCATCTCCTGATGCTCGGGCGTGAGCTGCCGCTCTTCGCCGCGGGATTGTGTGCGTATAGTGCCGGCATGGTGGCCGGCGCCGTGACCCGCGCGCCCGCGGCAGGCGACGGATCGATGTACGATGGACGGGTCGGCCGCACCCCGCACGCAATCGAGTCGAAATCCGCGGCGAGTGGTGGCAGCGCGTGACGAGTTCGCCGCCGTGTCACGATCTCGGCACTGATATGCGTCAGTCGCGGTGCGAGAACCACGTGCTACTGTCGCCATCATGCTAGGCACGGCGCTTGAATACTGGAGCGCGCGTCTGCTCCACGACGTGCCGTGCGCCTTCGCCGTCTCCGACGGTGTCGACGCGCAACTCAAAACCATCCACGGGGTCATGGACTTATGCCACATCACAACACACCTCTCACTGCTCCCTATCGTGCCGCGCTGACGCATCGGTGGCGCAGTTGCACGGATCATGCACTGTCGCCACGGATTGCATGCGTCGTCGCCGTCCTTTTACTGTTCGTCGGAGTCGCCGCGCAGGCATCCGCGACGACGTATTACGTCGATCCGCAGGCCGGCTCTGACACGAACGACGGCGCGTCACCGAGCACCGCGTGGAAGACCGTTCCCGGCACGCGGACGCAAGACAACACGGGCTTCCTCCGCACCCAGTGGGGCGCGATCACCCAGACCAACAAGGTGAAGTGCGGAGATACGATCTTGTTGAAGGGCGGCTCGACGCATTCGACGACCACCGTCAGCGGCGGTGGCGCGCTGCGCATCGGGACG
>VBKW01000460.1 GCA_005879405.1 Deltaproteobacteria bacterium | reverse complement strand
CGGGGTGCAAGGTCGTCCCGGTGCGCGACCCCGGCAACCTGCGCCACCTCGACCGCGCGCTCGACGAAGCGGCCGCGGAGCACGTCGACGTCGTCGTGCCGACGGTGAAGGTCGAGCGCGACCTCGTCGCGACCGGCGCGAACCCCAACTTCACGCCCGACGAGCAGTCGATCTTCACCGCGGTCGTGAACCTCGCCGAGAAGCATGGCAAGGGCGTCGTCCCGCTCGTCCTCACCTCAAACGACGCGCTCTTCGCGATCGCGCGCACGGCGCAGGAGCTCGACGCGCGCGAGGTCATCCTCGGCCGCTCGGGCAAGCTCGCCCCCGACGTCCAAGCGGAGATGTTCGCGATCCGCTGGGGCGCCGTCGAGCCGCGCGGCGATCGCGAGCTGACGGTGCGCGTCGTCTCCGACGGCGAGGACCTGCGCTTCGTGATCTGAGCGTCGTCGCCGCGATTAGCCTGGCGACCCGCCTCGTCCCCGCGGTCAGCTCGGCGGGGATTCTGCGTCGCCGAACGCCGCGCGCAAGCGGCGGTGGCGATGCCGGAACATCGCCGGCAGGATCACGCGGTAGAGCGGCGCCAGCCAGGCGACGCGCGGCTCGAACGCGATGCGATCGGTGACGCGGCAGCCGCCGGGTACCGCCTTCAGCGCACGCTCGTGGTCCCACCGTCGTTGGCTCAGCATCGGTGACGACTCCTGGAAGCCGACGCCCGGTCTCACCTCGACGAGCGTCAGGTCGTCGTAATCCACGGGCAGGATCCCGAAGAGCAGCACCCAGCTGCGGAAGAGCCGCTCGCCCGGAACGACGTCGTCGGGCGAAAGCGAATCGACGTCCGCGGGATGTGTCATGCGGAAGATCGGCCCGAGCTCGGCGTTCACTCCCGCCATCGTCGAGATGCGCCGCCACACCTCCTCGGGCGGCGCGGCGACGACGGACGTCACCTCGAAGCGCGACACCGGCATCGCGTCAGGGATGGAGACCGGCTTCGTCGCAGCTCTCGGTCTCGACTTGAATCGTGACGTGGTCGATGCGGAAGCGCGTGCGCAGCATGGCGCGGACCTCGTTCAAGAGCGTACGCGGCGGACGGTCGTCGCACGCGAGCACGTGCACGGAGATCGCCTCGAGACCGCTCGTGATCGTCCACACGTGCAGATCGTCGACGGCGCCGACCCCCGGAGTCGCGAGGATCGCCTCGCGCACCTCGTCGACGTCGATGTGGCCGGGCGCGCCCTCCATCAAGACAGCCGTCGACGCCCGCAAGAGCTCCCACGCCGAGTAGACGACGAGAAGCGCGATCAGCACCGACGCGAGCGGATCGACCCAGTGCCAGCCGACCGTCCAGATGAGCACGCCGGCGATGATGGCCTGGACGCTGCCGAGGGTGTCGGTCAGCACGTGCAGCCAGGCGCCGTGTACGTTCAAGCTCCCGCGCGCACCGGTGGCGTGCTCGGCGTGGAGTACCCACAGGCCGACGAGGTTCACGAGCAACCCGCCGCCGGCGATCACGATCAGCAGGCCGCCGCGAACCTCCGGCGGCACGCGAAAGCGCCCGTACGCACTCACGATGATCGAGATCGCGATCGCGATCAGTGTCGCGCCGTTCGCGAGCGCCGCGAGGATCTCGGTGCGGTAGAACCCGTAGGTGTGCTTCGCGGTCGCCGGCCGGCGTGCGAACCAAATGGCGAAGAGCGCGAGGCCGAGCGCAGCGGCGTCGCCCAGCATGTGGGCGGAGTCGGCGAGCAGCGCGAGCGAGTTCGTGACGATGCCGCCGACGATCTCGGCGACCATGTACGCCGCGACGAGCGCGAGCGTCACCGTGAGCGCGCGCGTATCACGCCCGCGCGCCGGCGCGCGCGTCCCCGCGTCGACGTGGTCCATCGATGCCGCGTGCACGTGCGTTGTCTATCAACGCGCGCGAGCGGTGGCCATTCCGCCCGCGCTGACGATGCGGTCGTAACGACCAACGAGCCGATCGTCGCGGCGGGGCGGCGAGAGGGGCGCCGTCGGCACCCGACGTGCGCAAGAGGGTAGGTTTGCGCACCACGGGTGCAGACGGCGCCCCTCTCGCCGCCCCATCGTGGCGTTCAACTCGGTTCGCCGCTACGCACGCCAGTACGCACACGTCTCCCGCCGACCGCGTGAGGTCAGCCCGCGACCCGACACGTCACGCGTCGTGGTCGGCGTGCGCGGGCGGCG
>VBKW01000458.1 GCA_005879405.1 Deltaproteobacteria bacterium | reverse complement strand
CGTGGAGCGGCGGCGCGTGCCGTCCGAGGCTGCGGCGGAGGTGCGACACGTCCCTGACGACGACGTACGTCGGCGCCGCGTTGCGGAGGAGCGCGGCCGCGCGACGAAAGGTGAGCGTCGGGCGCATGGTGTTGAAGGCGAGCTGGGCTGCGAACGGCACGTCGACCGCGTACGAGAGTGGGAAGCCGGGGCCGACGGCGGCTTCGACGCTGCGGCGCAGATCGAACATCGCGCGCGTTTCTTTCGTCTTGCCGCTGTGCCGCTCGAAGTGGCGCGCCTGCACTGCGAGCGCGGTCAATCCGACCACGATGGCCGCGGCGCACACGACGGTCACCCAGCGCGGCTGCAGGTGTTGCGCGAGCCGATCCAGCTCGCGACCGGCGAGAATCGCCGCTGCGGGGAAGAGCGGGTCGAGGAGGCGCGACGGATTGTGCGGCGAGATCGCAAACAGCACGAGCCCGGCGACGAGCCAGCAAAAGCAGAAGCGCTCGAAGCGGCGCGCCCGATCGTCGGCGGCCGGCGACCATACGACGCGCCACAGGCCGACGATCGTGAGCAGGCTCCACGGCAGGAAGTTGGTGAGAAAGTCGTTCGGCACCTTCCAGAAGCGGTGCCCCGGCGAATGCATGACCATGTGTCCGACGAACTCGTCGCTGAACATGTCGTCGAGGAGGTGCGAGCCCATCCGCCAGTAGGCGGCGCCGAACCAGCCGACCGTGACGAGAAGGAAGAGCGCGATCCCGACCGCGTGCGAGCCGCGCGGCGGGAGCCATCGCCCGGAGCCGCGCTCCCAGGGGATCGCGAAGAATCCGAACGCCGCGAGCAGCAGCCCGAGCGGGCCTTTCGTGAGCGTCGCCGCCGCGGCGGCGAGCCAAAAGGCGGTCCATCCGCGGCCCGACGTCCAGGCGCGGAAGCCCGCGAGCGCCGTCAGCGCGACCATGAACGCGAAGAGGCCGTCCCAGCGTGCCGTCGCCATCTGGTGCGAGGCGACGAAGCTCAGCAGGTACGCCAGCGCGCCGAACAATCCGGCACGCCAGCCGAAGCTCTCGCCGGCCGACGCGAATATCAGCCACGCCGCGCCGAGCGTCGCGAGCGCGGTCGGAAGGTAGAGGCTGAACGGGCTCACGTGACCGGTCGGCAACGAAACCAGCGCCGAGAGCCACGTGAGCATCGGCGGCTTGTACATGGAGCCGGAGAGATCGTGCGGTGTGAGCCAATTGCCTCCCTGAATGGCGTTCAAGACGAACGCGCCGAGCCGATACTCGTTGTCCATGTAGTTCGGCTGCCCGGCGAGGCGGATCGCGAAGAGCGCGGTGGCGACGACGGTCAGTACCGCCGGCGCGACGAGCGGCGGCAGGCGCGTCCCGCCGGCGCGGTCATTCACGCGGCCACCGCTCGACGACCTGGTACGGCGCCATGCGCGTCTTCATCCAGCGCACGGCGAGCATGTCGATGACGGCACCGGCCCGATCGAGCACGCCGTAGTGGCTCTTCCCGCTCCGGCGGTCGCGGTTCACGACCGCGACCTCGACGACGCGAAAGCCGCGGAGCGCGATGAGAATCGGCAGGAAGCGATGAACGCCGCGGAAGAACGGCACCTCGTCGAGGCATTCGCGGCGAAGCGCGCGGTAGGTACACCCGGCGTCGGTGATCGGGTCCTGGAGCACGCGGCTGCGGATCCAGTTCGAGCACCGTGACACCAGGGTCTTCACCCAGCTGTCGCCCTCGCGGCGGCTCTGCGTGCGTGTGCCGCACACGCAATCGGCGTGCTCCAGCGCGGCGACAAATCGACCGACGTCGCCCGGGTCGTTCTGCAGATCGGCATCCAACGTGACGATGATTCGGCCGCGCGCGGCACGCATCGCGGCGAAGCTGGCCGCCGACTCGCCCGAGTTCGTCGCCAGCCGCGCGAGGCGCACGCGCGGATGCTCCCGCGCGAGCGACAGCAAGAGCTCCCACGATCCGTCGGTGCTGCGGTCGTCGGTGATGACGATCTCGTACTCGCGCCCGAGGCGATCGGCCTCACGCTCGATCGCGTCGATCAACGGCACGAGATTGTCGCGTTCGTTGTAGCAGGGAATCGCGAAGCTGATCTCGGGCGACGCCGGCACGCTATCGCGATTCGAAGAAGGCGATGACGCGGTCGGCGACGTAATCGGCATCCTCGAGCGGCAGCTCGCCGTAGATCGGCAGCGACAAGATCTCGTTCACCAGCGTTTCCGTGCGCGGCAGCTGCGCGTGGTCGAAGCGGGCGGTGATCGCCGGCTGCTGATGGTTCGCGACCGGGTAGTGAATGCCGGTCTCGACCCCGTATGTCTTGAGGTGCGTGGCGAGCGCATCACGGTCCGGCGTGCGCACGACGTACATGTGGTACACGCATTCAGCCCCGGGTCGCTCGATGGGCGTCGCGACGACACGCGAGAGCCGCGCGCCGTAGCGCGCTGCGATCCGGCGGCGTCCCGCGTTGAGCTCGTCGAGGTGGCGGAGCATCACCCTGCCGATCGCCGCCTGGATCTCGTTGAAGCGCAGATTGAAGCCCACCAGCTCGTGCGTGAACTTCGACCGCCGGCCGTGGTCGCGCAGCATCCGGACCTGTTCCGCGATGCGGTCGTCGTTCGTCATGATGCATCCGCCGTCGCCGAGCACGGTGAGGTTCTTCGAGGGATAGAACGAGAACGCGCTCGCGTCGGCCAGGCCACCCACGCGGCGGCTATCGTAGCGGGCGCCGATCGCCTGCGCGCAGTCTTCCAAGACCCAGAGGCGCCGCGTCCGGGCGACGGCGGCGATCCGATCCATGTCCGCCGCCTGGCCGTACAAATGGACGGCGATGATGCCGACCGTGCGCGGGGTCACCGCCTCCACGATCGCGGCGGGGTCGATGCAGTAGGTGTCGTCGACCTCGACGAAAACCGGTTTCGCGCCGACGTGGATGAGCGACTCGACCGTCGGAAACGCGGTATGCGACGGGACGATCACCTCGTCGCCGGGGCCGAGCTCCATCGCGTGGTGCAGGAGCAGGAACGCCGCCGTGCAGGACGAGACCAGCACGCAGTGGCGGACGCCGACGTATTCCGCGAGCTCGCGTTCGAAGGCGCTGCACTCGCGGGCGAGGATGTACCGACCGGAGTTCAACGCCGCGACGGCGGCGGCGCGGACCTCGTCCGTCAAATGGACCCTCGAGAGCGGAACCGCTTTCATCCTGCGCTAGTACCGTCGGCCGGCGCGCCCGTCAACGTCGGTGCGACCCCGTTTCTTGACCGCGCTGCGTTCCGCGGCTACTGATGCGGGCTCGTTTATGGTCAAAGTTCTGTTGGTGGGAGTGGGGCGCTGGGGCACGAACCACCTGCGCGTGCTCAGGTCGTTGCCGGTGGACCTGTACGTCGCCGACCTCCGCGACGACCATCTGAGCCGCGCGCGCGCGCTCGGCGTCCCCGAAACGCACCTCTCGACCGATCCCGCGAAGTTCGTCCCGCGCGTCGACGCGGCGGCGGTCGTGATACCCGGGCCCGCGCAAGCGGCGCTCTGTCGGACGCTGCTCTCCTCCGGGAAGGACGTGTTCGTCGAGAAGCCGCTGGCGCTCGATCCGCTCGAGGCGAAGCAGCTAGCGGAGCTCGCCGAGGAGCGCGGGCGCATTCTCCAGGTCGGCCACATCTTCCGCTTCGACCCGGCGTCGCAGTGTCTGCGCGCCGCGATCGCACGCGGCGACTTCGGCCGGCTGCGGATGTTGCGGGGTCGGTTCTCGGGGTTCAAGCGTCCGCGTGCCGACATGGGCGTATCGTTTTCCGATGCGGTGCATTTCGTCGACCTCTTCAACTATCTCGTCGGGCGGGCACCCGCTCGCGTCTCGGCGATCACGAAGGACTTCCTCGGCCGCGGCGTGGACGACGAAGCGCTCATCGCGCTCGACTACGAGGTGGTCGGGAACGGCGCCGACGCCGCCGCGCCGGCGCTGGCGGGGCCGATCTGGGCGACCGTCGAGAGCGGGTATCATCGCCCCGGCAAGTGGCGCGAGATCGTCGTCGTCGGCGAGGGCCTCACCGCGGTCTGCGATTACAACGTGGCACAGTACAAAGTCACGACGTTCCGCAACGAGCACGTCGTCAAAGGGGGGGAGCTGCTGGCGACGGAGGGCGAGGTGCGCCAGCTCGAGTTCCCGCCGGAGGAGCCGCTACTCGCCGAATGGC
>VBKW01000459.1 GCA_005879405.1 Deltaproteobacteria bacterium | reverse complement strand
CGGTACTCGCTACAGACACCTGCAACTCCCATGTCGCGCGCCACGCGGATCGCGCCGGCGACGTTGATCGCGCTCGAGCCGCCAAGACAAAGGCCCTCCTCGCGGCCGCAGCTAAACGCGCGACAGTGGTCCTCACGCGCCCTGGTGACGTAGCTTGTCGCCCGCTGATGATGGGGCGGCACCACATGCGGAAGAGCACGATCATGCGCGCGTGCTCCGCGCTCACCCTGCTCGCGATCGTTGTGCTGACGTGCCGCGATCAGTGCGCTCGGGCTGATGCCAGCGCGATGGAGTCTCTCTGCAACGCTTATCGCGTCGCTCTCGTAGACGAGACCCAGAAATTACAGGCGAGTATCGACGACGACGCCGCCCTGAAACAGGCATTCGCTGCGCATGAAGGAGAGCGACGGTTGTGTCAGCTCGACGCGGCGAAACGCGAAGCGATGCGCGCGGCAGAGGCGGCGCACGTGACCAGCTTCCTCGCGCTGGGGCCCGTTCTCAATGCCGCCCGGATGGATGACGGCGTCCGGACCGACGATCTCAGCGCACACGCGAATGGCTGCGGCGAAGCGCTGCGGCCGTTGGAAGAGCGGCGGAAGGAACTGCGGACGACGATGATGAGCATCTTTACCGGGTCGGACCCACGGCTGCGATGCGACCAGGGCGAGTTCGCGAGTGCGATGCTCGCCGGGGCCGGTTTGCTCCTGATCGTGCTGAGCCCGATCATCGTGATCGGCGCGCCGTTTCTCGTCGTCTATCCGCGAATTCGTCGCTCGCGTACGGCCGGGCAGGCGGCGGCCGACGAGTGGAACGCGACGAAGTTTGCGTTCCTCGTCTCGTTGGTCGTAGCCGTGTGTTGGACTGCGTATGCCCTGCCCGTTACGTGGGGCGATGTCGGCATCATCCTCATTCCGATGATCGGAATTCCTCTCTCTGTCGGGGCGGGGATTGTCGCGTGGGCTGTGGCGAAACTCGCCCCTAAGTAGCAGCGAGCTCCCGTCGTCGACCGTCAGAACACCGGCTCGCCTTCGCGCTCGGCGAGCGCGCGCAGGCCGGCCGTGAGGCGACGCGTCAGCGCGCCGGGTCTGCCGTCGGCGATCGGGCGCCCGTCGAGCGCGACGACGGGCACCAGCTCGGCGCCGGTGCCGCTCAGAAAGCACTCGTTGGCGGTGAAGAGATCGTAGCGCGCGAGGCGCTCCTCGCGGAACGCGAGGCCGCTCTCGGCGGCGAGCTCGCGGACGACGGCGCGCGTGATGCCGTCGAGGGCGCCTTCGGTCGCGGGCGGTGTCCGCACGATGCCGTCGCGCACGGCGAAGACGTTGTCGGCGGTGCACTCGGCGACGAAGCCGTCGCCGTTCAACATCAACGCCTCGGCGGCTCCGGCGGCGTGCGCCTCGAGCCGCGCGAGCACGTTCTTCAGATAGTTGAGCGACTTGATCCGTGGATCGACGCTCGCCACGGGCACCTGGCGCGTCGCGGCGGTGACGATCCGGATGCCGCTCTCGTAGAGCGCCGCCGGATACACTGCGACGTCGGCGACGATGATGATGACGCGCGGGCGCGCGCACGTCGTCGGATCGAGGCCGAGCGGGCCGTCGCCACGCGTCACGACGAGACGGATGTAGCCGTCGCTCTGCCGGTTGGCGCGCACCGTCTCACGAACCGCCTCCGCGAGCTGCGCGCGATCGAGGGGTAGGGCGAGGCCGATCGCATGTGCCGACGCCGCGAGACGCGCGAGGTGCGCGTCGAGACGGAACACGCGGCGGGCGTAGATGCGCACGCCCTCGAATACCCCGTCGCCGTAGAGGAGGCCGTGATCGAAGACGGAGATGCGCGCGTCCTCGCGCGCGTAGAGTCGGCCGTCGATGTAGATCTTCATCGGGATCTCCTTTCGGGACGTGTGTCACGCCGGCGCGGCTTCGCGGCAGCGACGGGATGGCTGCGGCGCGGCTTCGATGACGACGCGGGCTTCGCCGACGGCAGCACGCGATCCGCGAACACGTCACGCCAGCGCGCGAAGTTGGGGCCGTAGGTGCGGACGAGCAGGTCGTGAAAGCGGCCGACGATCTTCTGCACGTAGATGTCGTGCTTCAGGTAATCCTCGACCGCGGCGACGAACCCGTGATTGCTGCTCCACGCGCCGGAGGGGCGCCCGCCGTCGGCGACGAGTCCGAGCAGCGCGACGCGCGAGTCGACGCACAGCGTGACGCCGCGGCCGCCCTTCTCGGCGGCGATCGTGTCCTTGATGGGATGCGGATAGACGGCGTTGGCCTCGACGGCGAGCGCGCCGTAATCGATCACCGCGACGCGCACACCGCGCGCGTGTGCCGCCGCGATCGGCGCGGCGAGCGCCCCGAGCTCCTCGTCCCACGCCGACACGAGCACCGTCTGCTCGGCGCGCCCGAGGAGATGCACGGCGCGTTCGAGGAGCGCCTCGCGGCCGTGGACGTTCCACACGTAGCCGACGTCGTCCTCGTCGCCGAGCGCCTGCAGCTCCTGCTTCAGTCCGGCGAGCGTCCCCGTCATCCGCCGCGCGTAGCGCTCGACGAACTCGTCGGGGTCGGTGGGGATGTAGCGCGTCGCGCGGCCGCCGTCGGTCGCGAACACGAGCTCCTTCTCGCGCAGCCGCGCCAACACCTCGTACACCTTCGAGCTCGGGACGCCGGAGGCGCGCGCGAGCTCGTACCCGCTCGCCGGGTGGTGCTTCACCAGCGCGACATAGAGCTTCGCCTCGTACTCGCCGAGCCCGATCTCGCGTAAGCGGCGCAGGAGAGAGTCCACATGAAGTTCACTACCTAGGTAGTGACTATTGAGTCAAGGCGCGATTATCCCTTTCACACGGGTGAACCGTCTCGGCGGGCGGGTGTATGTAGGGCCGATGGCGGATCGACCAGCACATCACAGGGGCGGGGGCTTTCGGAATCTGGTCGCGTTGCCGCGCGTCGGGCCCGACGTCACCGTGCCGTTTTTTTTCCGCCGCGCGCTCGGGACGCTGCGCGGGCGGGCGGGGGCGCCGCCCGCCGTCGCGAACGACGGCGCTCTTTTGCGCGAGAACGCGCGGCACAGCGCGCCGACCGTCACCTGGATCGGGCACGCGACGGTGCTCGTGCAGATGGACCACGTGACGTTTCTCACCGATCCGATTTGGTCGCGCACGGCGAGCCCGTTCACGTTTCTCGGTCCACGGCGCTTCGCGCCTCCGGCGCTCGCGCTCGCGGATCTTCCGCCGATCGACTTCGTGCTCGTGTCGCACAACCACTACGACCACCTCGACCTCGCGACGTTGCGGATGCTCGCCGCCTCGGGGCACACGCGCTTTTTCGATCCTCTGCGCGTCGGCGATCTGCTCCGGGGAGCCGGCATCGCCGCGGTCGAGGAGCTCGACTGGTGGGACACGCGTACGATCGCCGGCGTCGAGCTGCATTTCGTACCGAGCCAGCACTGGAGCGGGCGCGGCCTCACCGATCAGAGCGCGACGCTCTGGGGCGGATGGGTCGTCGTCGGTCCGACGCGGCGATTCTACTTCGCGGGCGACAGCGGCTACTTCGCGGGGTTCGCCGAGATCGGGCGCCGCCTCGGTCCGTTCGGTCTCGCCGCGCTGCCGATCGGCGCCTACGAGCCGGTCGCGATGATGCGCGCCGTACACCTCGACCCCGAGGAGGCCGTCAGAGCCGCGCTCGACCTCGGCGCGGCGCGCGCGCTCGGCGTCCACTACGGCACATTTGATTTGACGGACGAGCCACTCGACGAGCCGCCACGCCGCTTCCAGGCGGCGGCGCGCGCGTGCGGCCTCGCTGCCGACGCCGTGTGGACGCCGCCACTCGGCGAGACACGCGCCTGGTGACCGCGGCGCGATGCGGACGCGGCGATCCATCGCCGCCGGTCCGCTCAGCGCGGCGTCGTCAGATGGTCTCCGCGCAGCGGCGTCGTCAGGTGATCCGTGATCGCCGCCAGGCGCGGAACGACGACCGCGTCGGGCGCTTCCGCGGCGAGCGCATCGTCGCCGACGAGCACGACTTGTAGACCCGCGGCGCGCGCGCCGTGCAAGTCCTCGCGGACCGTGTCGCCGACGTGCAAGACGTCGCCGGGCGCGACGCCGAGATCGGCGAGCGCGCGCTGGAAGATCGCAGGATCGGGTTTCGCCGCGCCGGCCTCGCTCGAGATCGTCACGCGATCGATGAGCGGCGCGAGATGGAGGGCGGCGAGGATGCCGCGCACGCGCGCGTCGAAGTTCGACACGACGAGCGTCGCGAGGCCGCGCGCCCGCAGCTCGGCGAGGAGCGGCGGCGCGTCCGGGTCGACGCGCCACGTCGACGCGCTCGCGAAAAACGCGAAGAGGTCGTTGAAGAACACGTCGAAATCAGCAAATCGAGCGCCCACGAAGACGCGCAGGACGACGTCGCGCCACCAGCTCTTCTCGTATCCGCGCAGCTCCGCGGTGGGGACGCCGGGGAACGCGAGCGGCGGCGCGGCGCGAAACGCGTCGCCGAAGCGGGCATGGAGCGCGGCGGCGTCGATCGCGACGCCGTGGCGTGCGGCGACGGTCGCGTACAGCTCGCCGACGGGACGCACCGGGTGGAACAGCGTCCCCGCAGCATCGAACGAGACTGCACGAACGGCGCGCGGCGTCGCCGCGCCCGGCGGGGGACCCCGGGACTCCGGTGCGCTCACTCGAGACTGCGCTCCACCGTCCAATCGGGGCGTTCCCAGAATTGGATCAGCACCCCGAACGCGAAGCGTGGCGAGATGAATGCGGTCTCACGCCCGTCGCTCGGTCTGCGATAGCGGTCGACGACGCGTACACCCGCGCGCTCCAGCGCGTCGACGACGGGCGCCAGGCGATCGACGTCGATCGAGATGTGATGGAACCCCTCGCCGCGCTTCGCGAGGAACGTGTTCACGAAACTCTGCGGGTGCTCGGGATTCGGCGCGATCAGCTCGATCTTGTAGCCGTTCACGAAGAAGTTGGCGAAGCGGAACGAGGGCT
>VBKW01000457.1 GCA_005879405.1 Deltaproteobacteria bacterium | reverse complement strand
GACCTGCAGCATCGGGAAGTTCCGTCGCTGCTTCCTCGACAACGGCACGATCGGCGGCACGGTGAACGCGACCGGCGTGGCGCAAGCGCCGGTGCACGACGTGGCGAACCCGACGCTGGCGGCACTCTTCTGCATCGGCCCGACGACCTCGGGCTCGGTGAACGGCGCCGCCGGTCTGCCGGGCCTCGGCCGTCTCGAGCTGCCGGGCATCGCGGTGGGGAGGCCATAGGGTCCCTGCTGCCGTATATGTGCAAATTGATGGGGAGCCGGTCCGGAACGCGCGCGCACGTTCCGGACCCGGTGTTCCGGACCGGATACGAGTCGCGTATGCGCGACCCGTTCCGTTGACACTGAACGTCCGCGCGGCGCATCGTAGGCCGGTCGTGCCGTTTCCCAGGTCAGTCAAGGAGGATAGGCCATGACAGCCGCTGCTAGATCCATGGCGATGCCGCTCGCGCGCTGCGCTCTCATCGTGGTCACCGTGCTCGGGTTGGTGGCGCCTGCGCGCGCCTTGACGCTCGACCAACCGCCGACGTCGAACGCCGCCGTCACGACGCGCGGCGACGGTAACGGCTACGAGGTGACGCCCGCGAACGCGTACGGGCCGGGTGTCGCGCAAGACATCAACAGCGGCGCCAGCAACCAGAGCGCCACCTGCGTCGACGTCCGCTCGGACGCGCATTACTGGAGCGGCTTCGACTTCTCCGCCATCCCGTCCGGGTCGACGATCAACAACGTGATCGTCAAACAGACGATCGCGATCGACTCGACGAACGGCATGCCGACCACCTGTGGGCGCGCCACGTGGGACGATGCGAGCGACCCCGGGTCCGATTGGACGGCGTACAATCAGAGCGCGCAGCTGACGACGAGTCTCGTAACGTACAATCAGCCGCTGACCGGGCACGCCTGGACGCTCGCCGAGCTGCAGAGCGGCTTGTTCAAGGTCGAGACCGTCAATACGACGCACAACAACGGCAGCCGCGACTTCACGCTCGACACGCTGATCGTCACCGTCGACTACACGCCGCCGGGGCAGATCGACTTCACGGCCGCGTTCAAATGCAATGAGACGATCAACAAGGAATACGCGAAATACGTGAAGACGCTGACGAACCTGCTGGAGCAGTGCAACGACGCGCGGGTGAAGAGCGGCGCCGGCGATACCGCGCCCGGCGGCGACATCGCGGCCTGCGATCCTGGCGGCAAGCTGCCGGCCGCGTTCAGCAAGCTCGAGAGCCACATCGTCGCCAGGTGCGACAACGCGGGGCTGACGCCGGCCGCGATCGGCTGGCCGTCGACCTGTCCGAACTTCGAGTCGGGCAGCTGCACGAATGCGGTCACGAACGGCAACAGCATCGCCGATTGTCTCGACTGCGTGGCGCGTGCAGCGATCGATCAGGCGATGGACCTCTACTATCTCGACCTTTCCGCGCCGGGCGGCGACTCGGCGCTCATCAAGTGCCAGTCGGCGATCGGCAAGGAGACGTCGAAGTTCCTCGTCGCCAAGCAGAAGGCGCTCGGCAAGTGCCGCAAGAACATCGATAGGGGCACCGCCACGGCGCCGTGCCCGGTTCCCGGCGACGCGAAGGCCGGGCCGGCGATCCAAAAAGCGGAGTCGAAGAAAGTCGCGAAGATCTGCGGCGCGTGCGGCGGCGGCTCCGTCGACGGCGTGACCTGCGTCTCGCAGACGTACGACCCGTCGCAGATTGGGTTCGCGGGCACGTGCCCCGACGTCACGGTTCCGAACGGCGGTCCGGGCTGCGCCGCTCCAGTGAACACGCTCAACGACCTCGTGAAGTGCGTCGACTGCGTCACCGAGTTCAAGGTCGATTGCGCCGACGCACTGTCGCGTCCCGACCAGAGCGCATATCCTTCCGAATGCGGCGGCGGTGGGGGAGGCGGACCGACGCCGACGCCGACCGGCGGTGGCGGTCCGACGGCGACCCGCACCCTGACGCCGACGCCGACGACGACGCCGAGCGGCCCGGCGCAGACCCAGACGCCCACCCCCATCGCGACACTGACGCCGATCCCCGGCGGCTCGTGCGGTGACGGCACGTGGAACGTCGGTGAGGAATGCGATCCCGCCGGCGGCGCGACGACGTCGTGTCAGGCGGTCGCCAACACGAGTGCCGCGTTCACCTGCAGCGGCACCTGCACGTGCGCGTGTCCGAGCTTCGTCGAGTTCACCGGCAATTCCGGCACGATTGGCGTCCTCGACTCCGGGTGGACGGGCCAGGGCCACGACGCCACGGTCGTCAACGACGGCACCGTCACCGTCGGAGTGACGAGCTGTGCCGGCGGGTCGAGCCGGCCCTGCGGCGTCTGCACTCTGCTCGGTCCGGTCCTCAACCTCGATGCCGATGCGGGCGAGATCCACAACCAGCGCTGCAGCGGCAACACCCGCACCAAGTGCACGACCAACGCCGATTGCAGTGGGGCGGGCGGCACCTGCGAGTACTACTTCGGCAGCAACCTGCCGCTCGTCGCCGGCGCCGTGGCGACCTGCGTCAGCAACCAGATCAACGGCATGATCAGTGGCACCGCCGACGTCGAGAGCGGCACGGCGGCGACGACGGCGAACCTGATCTCGCGCGTCTACACCGGTCCGAATCCGAATCCGTGTCCGAAGTGCATCGGCGACGGCCCGGCGAACGACGGCATCCGTGCCGGCACGTGCGACACCGGACCGAACATGGGTCTCACGTGCGATGTGAACGGGACCTCGCCGAATCTCTTTTGGGGGAGCACGAGCCTCGACTGCCCGCCGATTCCCGGGGCGCAGGTCGCCTCGTTGCCGATCAACCTCAGCAACTCGACGGGCACGCGGACGGTGACGCTGACGTCGGCGAGCCCGAACTGCCGCGCGCCCGGCTTCACGACGAACAAGTGTTTCTGCGATACGTGCGACAACCTCGCGGCGACGCCGTGCATGACCAACGCCGACTGCGTCGCGGTTGGGGCGACGGTGTGCGGCGGCCGGCGGTGCATCGGCGGCACGAACAACGGCACCGCCTGCAGCTTGACGTGCGCGGGCGGCGCGAACGTCGGGTTGCCGTGCACGACCGCCGCGCAATGTCCGGGCAGCTCGTGCACGAGCAACTCGCAGTGCCCGGGCGGCGCCTGCAACGTGCCGGGCGCGGCGACGGCGTTCAATCAATGCACCGACACGGTCTGCTCGCCGACGAACACCTGCCTCGGCGGCGCGAACCAGAACGGGAACTGCAGTGTCGCGTCGGAGTGTCCGGGCGGGAGCTGCATCGCGGGGAACGAGGGGACGTGCAGCGGCGGGCCGTTCGATCAGTTCTGCGGCCCGAACGCGACGTTCCAGGGTTGCGCGAGCGACCCCGACTGCGCCGCGCAGAACAACTG
>VBKW01000109.1 GCA_005879405.1 Deltaproteobacteria bacterium | reverse complement strand
CACCCGCGGCTTCGCATCGGCGAGTCGTTGCAGGACGCGGCTCGTCTCCGTGGTATACGGTAGATAGTTCGCGAGCGGCCCTTGCTGGAACGCGAGCAACGTCTCGCGATGGCGCTCGAGGACGTCCGACTCCGTTACCGCGGCGACATCACCGTTCTGGTGCGCGAGGTCGGAGCAGAGGAGCGTCGCCGTCGTCTCCTCGAAGAGCAGCCCGGCGTCCCAGCAGTGCGGCACGTGCGGTGTCTGGAAAAACCGGAAGCGCCGGCGACCGGTCGCGAGCGTCTCCTGATCGGCGAGCGGCCGCGCGGGACGGGCGGCGAAGTCGTTCACGCTCGTGAGCGCACCGACGACGCTGCAGAGCGGCGTCGCCGCTGGCGCGAGCGCCAGCCACTCGTTCAGCGAGCCGCACTCGTCGGCCTCGAAGTGGCTGAAGCCGAGCCAGCGCAGCGACGCCGGGTCGACGAGCGTCGCGACGGCGTCGCGGACGAGCGGGAACATCATGCGCGGGCCGGTGTGAAAGAGCAGCGGCTCGTCGTCGCGGACGAGGAACTGCGCGAATTGCAGGTCGGCTTCGGGAACGAAGGTGGAGATGCGATAGACGTCGGGAGCGATCTCATCGATGGTCGGCATGCACTCGCCATCGCCGACCGCTCGCCATCTGTCAACTGACCTGAGTCACGCCATTTGACTCGATTGCGACGATGCACTCATTACGGGCGCAAAGGAGCGCTCCCATGAGACTCGCCACGTTCACCCACCAGCAGAAGACCGGCATCGGCGTCGCCATCGACGACACGATCGTCGACCTCGCGGCGGCCGCTCCGGAGCTGCCGCGCGAGATGTGCGCCTTTCTCGCCGCCGGACCGGCGGCGCTCGCGGCGGCACGCGCGGCTGCGGCCGGCCGCGGGCCGCGGCTACCGCTCGCGTCCGTGCGTCTTGAGGCGCCGATCTCGCGGCCGGGGAAATTCCTCGCGATCGGTCTCAACTATGCCGACCACGTGAAGGAGACGGGCCAGCAGCCGCCGAGCTTCCCGATCTTCTTCAACAAGCAGTCGACGTGCGTCGTCGGACCGACGGATCCGGTGCACCGCCCGCGGGCGTCGACGCTCCTCGACTACGAGGGCGAGCTCGGATTCGTGATCGGCCGCCGCTGCCGCCACGTGCCGAAGGAGCGCGCGGCGGAGGTGATCGCCGGGTATCTCGTCGTCGACGACGTCACGGTGCGCGACTGGCAGTTCAAGGCGCCGACGATGACGCTCGGGAAGTCGTTCGACACCCACGGCCCGATCGGCCCGTGGATTGTCACTGCCGACGAGGTCGGCGACCCGCACGCGCTCGAGCTGCGCACGTGGGTGAACGGCGAGCTGCGCCAGCACTCCAACACCCGCGAGCTGATCTTCAATTGCTTCGACCAGGTGGCGACGCTCTCGACCGCGTTCACGCTCGAGCCCGGCGACATCGTCTCGACCGGCACGCCGTCGGGCGTCGGCGTCGTGCAGCAGAAGTGGCTCGTCCCCGGCGACGTCGTGCGCGTCGAGATCGAGCGCATCGGCGTGATCGAGAACCCGGTGATCGAGGAGCCGCCGGAGACAGCCATCTGGTGAGCCGCGCGGCGCCGCCCGGCGTCACTGAAACCGCCGCTCCGTCCACCACGGATAGAACGGCGGCATGTCGCTGCTCGGCCGCAGCGTGAACTTCGGCGGGCGCTTCTCGAGGAACGACGCGACGCCCTCGTGCGCATCGGGCGACTGGCCCATCCAATAGATGCAGCGCGAGTCGACCTTGTGCGCCTCCATCGGGTGGTCGGCGCCGAGCATGCGCCAGAGGAGCTGGCGCGACAGCGCGACCGACATCGCCGACGTGTTGTCGGCGATCTCGCGTGCCAGCACCCGTGCCGTCTCGACGACGGCGTCCGCCGCGACGACCTTGCTCACGAGGCCGGCGACGCGCGCCTCCTCGGCGTCGAACACGCGGCCAGTGTAGACCCACTCCGCCGCGCGGCTGATGCCGACGATGCGCGGCAGGAACCAGCTGCTGCACGCCTCGGGGACGATACCGCGACGGGCGAACACGAAGCCGATCTTCGCGCCCGCCGCCGCGATGCGGACGTCCATCGGCAACGTCATCGTGATCCCGACGCCGACGGCGGGACCGTTGATCGCGGCGATGACCGGCTTCTTCGACTCGAAAATACGCAACGTGAGTAGCCCGCCGCCGTCGCGGTGCTCGTCGATCGAGGGCGGCTCCGTGCCGTGCGTGTGGTCGAACGTGCCGCTCCCGGCCGACTGGTCGGCGCCGGCGCAGAACGCGCGGCCGGCGCCGGTCACGATCACCACCCGCACCGCGTCGTCGCGATCGGCGCGCTCGAAGGCGTCGATCAGCTCGCGCATCATCTGGCCGGTGAAGGCGTTCAGTCTCTCGGGGCGGTTCAGAGTGATCGTCGCGATCGCAGCGTCGACGTCGTAACGGATCTGCTCGTAGGTCATCTCGTGCTCCTCGGTTGGCGCGCGCCGCGCGCTGTGCGTCGCCGAGTTGTCGCGCAATCTCGTGCTCTTGGGAAGAGTATGGCGGACGAATCCTACAGCGCTGGTTCCGCGCCACTATGGGGTGTGCTACTTTGTGCTACATTCGAGGCAAGATGGGCGTTAAGTCGAATCGAGTGGGAATTCGCGACTTGCGGCAGAACCTCAGCGTACACCTGCGGCGTGTCCGAGCCGGCGCGACGTTGGAGGTTACAGAACACGGCCGACCCGTGGCGGTTCTCGCGCCACTGCCGCGACCTGCGACGATGGTGCAACGTCTCATCGCGAGCGGACGTGCGACGCCAGCCAAGGGCGACCTACTGAAGCTCGGCGCCCCACGCGGCCGGCCGTCGACGCGCGTCAGCGACGCTCTCCGCGAGCTACGGCGCGATGAGCGATGAACGGCCGCGTCGCATACCTCGACAGCTCGGCTGCCGTGAAGCTGGCAGTTGCGGAGCCGCAAAGCCGCGCGTTGCTCGAGTTTCTCGCTGCGTGGCCGGAGTACATCGCGAGTGCTCTCATTCGTGTGGAAGTACCGCGGGCGCTCGGGCGAGCCGGCGCGTCGGCGGCGATGCGACGCCGCGCCGAGGAGACTCTCAGTCACATCGTGCTGATCGGCATCGACGACGACGTGCTAGCCCGCGCCGCGCGTGTCGAGCCCGCGTCCCTTCGCTCACTCGACGCGATTCACCTCGCGACCGCGATGAGCGTCGGCGACGAGCTCGGCGCGTTCATTACCTACGACGAACGGCTCGCGCACGCGGCGACGCGTGCGACCCTGCCGGTAGAATCGCCGAGCTGACCTGACGCTCGAGGAAGCCGACGACGCATGTCGCCACGCAACTGCCAGCTCACGGCGACAAACTGCCTTCGTGGGCCAGGTGTCTGCGGCGCGGCAAACCGAAACGCGCCCGCAGCGCGTTGACGGGGTCATCGAGGATCGACCCGAACATCTGCTTCCCGAGCGCCCACGTGAAGCGGTTCGCGGGCATCCACAAGATGGGCGAGTAGACGAGCGTGACCCACGGCACTCCCGCGACTTCGGCGGCCGCGCTCGCTGCATGGTGCAGCCATGGCGCGACGAGAACGTCCGCATCGCTGCACGCCTCGCGTAGGACGCGAAGCTGCGCCTCGAAGTTCGGGACGAGATAGTCGCGAACGAAAAGGCTCGTCGCCGTCGATGCCGTTTCCGGAAATGCTGCGCGAAGGATCGTTCCAATGTGCTTGCGAAAGAACGCATCAAGATCCCCCGCCATCGGTCGGACGGCGATACCGAGGCGCGCGATGGATGCGCAGAGGCGCTGTTCCAGTACGAGAGACACGCGGTGGCCTCGCGCGTGAAGCTCGACAGCGACCGCGACGATGGGGTTCACGTCTCCGGTCGAACCGGAACTCGTCAGGACGATCCGCGCCACGCGGGAACCATCTACTCTCGGCGGCTAAGGGGGACAAATTCGACGGATGCGTCGACTCGACCGTAGAACGTCGGGTCGCCGTTTGAATCGCCGCGGCGTCTCGTCTAGCGTCGGCCGGTCCACGAAAGGAACCCCGCCATGGCCGATCTCGAGACCTTCCGCGAGGAGACCCGCCGCTGGCTGCAGGCGAACGCGCCGGCGTCGATGTATGCGACGTACAAGACGACCGACGAGCTCTGCTGGGGCGGCAAGAAGATGGCGTGCTCGGGCGACGCCAAGCGCTGGCTCGACGTCATGGCGGAGCGCGGCTGGACGGCGCCGACGTGGCCGAAGGAGTACGGCGGCGGCGGGCTCGCGAAGCGGGAGGCGAAGGTGCTCGCCGAGGAGATGGCGAAGCTGCGGCTGCGGCCGCCGCTCATCGGCTTCGGCCTCTCGATGATCGGGCCGCTGCTCCTGCAGGAGGGGAGCGAGGAGCTGAAACGCGAGCACGTCCCGCCGATCGTGCGCGGCGAGATCCGCTGGTGCCAGGGATACTCCGAGCCGGGCTCGGGCTCGGATCTCGCGAGCCTGCAGACGAAGGCGATCCGCGAGGGCGACGTCTTCATCGTGAACGGGCAGAAGGTGTGGACCTCCTACGGAGACAAGGCCGACTGGATGTTCGTCCTCGTCCGTACCGACTTCGAGGCGAAGAAACAGGACGGCATCACGTTCCTCTTGATGGACATGACGTCGCCGGGCGTGTCGGTGAAGCCGATCCGCCTGATCAGCGGCTCGTCGCCGTTCACCGAGACGTTCGTGACCGACGTCCGCGTGCCGGTGCGGAACGTCGTCGGCAAGATCAACGGCGGCTGGGCGATGGCGAAGGCGCTCCTCGGCCACGAGCGCACGATGATCGCCGACGCGTTCAAGGAGCGCGACGACGCGAAGCGCCTCGTCACGCTCGTGCGCGAGTACGTCGGCGAGGAGCACGGGCAGGTCGGCGATCCGCTCCTGCGCGACGCGATCACGCAGACGCTCATGGATCAGGCGTGCCTCGATCTCACGCTCGACCGCTCGCGCGACAACATGAAGGCGGGCCACAAGCCCGGCCCGGAGACGTCGATCTTCAAGTACTACGGCACCGAGCTGAACATGCGCCGGCGCGAGCTCATGGTGTCGATCGCGGGGCCGCAGGGACTCGGCTGGGAAGGTCCGGGCTACGACGAGGGCGAGCTCAAGCTCACGCGCGACTGGCTGCGCTCGCGCGGCAACTCGATCGAGGGCGGCACCTCGGAGATCCAGCTCAACATCATCGCCAAGCGCGAGCTCGGCCTGCCGGACTGACGGCGGCGCCCGCAGACATACCCGACGTCGCGGTCCGCCCGCGCGCGTCTGAAATGGAGTGACCCCTCGTGGATCTCGTACTCTCGGAGGAGCAAGAGCTGCTCGCGCGCACCGCGCGCGATTTCGTCACCGGGCGGTCGTCGCTGAGCCGCATTCGCCGCCTACGCGACACGCACGACGCCGACGGCTTCTCGCGCGAGCTCTGGGGCGAGATGGCGGTCCTCGGCTGGCTCGGCATCGTGATCCCCGAGGAGTACGGCGGCGCCGGCCTCGGCTGGCTCGAGCTGATGGTCGTGCTCGAGGAGATGGGAGAAACGCGAGCACCTGCCGCCGATCGCGAGCGGCGAGCGCATTCTCGCCGTCGCCTACGAGGAACCGAAGAGCCGCTACGACGTCCACCACGTCGAAAGCGGTGCCGACAAGAGCGGCAGCGGATATCTGCTGAGCGGCGAGAAGGTGAACGTGCTCGACGGCCACGTCGCCGATTGGCTGATCGTCTCGGCGCGCACGTCGGCGGGCGTTCGGGACGTCGGCGGTATCACGCTCTTTCTCGTCCGCCGCGATACCCCCGGCATTGCCGTCGAGCGCCAGTCGCGCATCGACAGCCGCAACGCCGCGCGCGTGCGATTCGACGACGTCCGCGTCGGCGCCGAGCAAGTGCTCGGCACCGTCGACCACGGCGGCGCGCTCCTCGCTCGCATCCTCGACCGTGCGACGATCGGCCTCACCGCCGAGATGCTCGGCTCGATGACGGCCGCGTTCGACATGACGGTCGAATACTTGAAGACGCGCGTCCAGTTCGGGGTCCTGATCGGCACCTTCCAGGCGCTCAAGCACCGCGCCGCGAAGATGTACATGCCCGCCTCGCGAGCGTCGCCAAAGCGCGCTGCGCCGACGCCTTCAACCTGATCGCGAAAGAAGGCGTGCAGATGCACGGCGGCATCGGCATGACCGACGAGCACGACATCGGCTTCTTCCTGAAGCGCGCCCGTGTCGCCGAAATGACGTTCGGCGACGCCGCGTGGCACCGCGATCGATACGCGCGGCACGAGTCGTATTGACCGCCTGAGCGATCGCCGGCGGTCGGCGCGCGTCGCACCGCGGCGTCAGGTCTCGTGCGCGACACCGGCATCGCGCGGCTCGAAGAGATCGAGCGCTCGGTCGATCGCCTCGTGTGGGCCGTAGAGGACGATCAGATCGCCGGGCTCGAGGCGCGTGGGACCGTCGGGCGTCGGCAGCGGCTGCTCGTTGCGCACGACGCTGAGCACGGTCGCGCCGGTGCGGCGTCGGAGGTCGAGCTCGGCGAGCGTGCGGCCGGCCGCCGCGCAGCCGTCCATCACCTGCGCGGTCTCGAGGATGCCGCCCATGATGAGCTTACGTGCTTGCACGAGGAGGTCGGGCGTCGCGCCGACGCCGCGCAGCGCCTGGTAGTGGCCGAGACGGAGCAACGACTCCTGCACGCGGACGACGTGGCGAGGGACGCCGAGCGCCCGGAGCAGCCGCACGAGCAGCTCGATCGAGGTCTCGAACTCGGCGGGGATCGCCTCGTCGGCGCCGAGCTGCTCGAGCTCGGCGACCTCATGGACGCGGTGCGCGCGGGCGAGAATGCGCGCGCGCGGATTGCTCTGACGAATGAGCGACACGATCCGCCGGGTGGCGGCGGGATCGCCAGTCGCGACGACCGCCGCCCGGGCGCGCTCGACGCCGAGGCTCTTCAGCGTGCCGCGCCGGGAGGCGTCGCCGAAACGCACCGGCAGGCCCTCGCGCTGCGCGTGCTGTACGACGTCGGCGAGGAGGTCGACGGCGACGAACGGTATCCGCGTGTCGTGCAGCACCCGCCCGACCGCCTGCCCCGTGACGCCGTAGCCGATCAGCATCACGTGGTCGGCGAGCTGCGGCGGGACCTCGGGCGGCGGGGCGGCGCTCGCCAGCTCGGCGAGTCGATACGAGAGCCGGACGAGGAACGGCGTCGCCGCGATCGTGACGATCGCGCCGCCGAGGAACGCTTGCTCGTACGCGACCGGAAAGATGCCGGCGGCCGCGCCTTCGCGCGCGAGCACGAACGAGAATTCGCCGATCTGCGCCAGCGCGCAGCCGACGAGGACGGCGATCCGCAGCGAGCGCCAGAGGAGCGCGAGAACGGCGACGACGACGAGACCCTTCAGCGCGACGAGCGCGACGATGCCGCCGAGCAGCGCGGGCTCCGTTGCGAGGATCGCCGGATCGAGCAACATGCCGACGCTCGTGAAGAAGATCGCAACGAACGCATCGCGCAGCGGCACGAGCTCGGCGAAGACCTGATGCGCGTACGGGCTGCCGGAGAGCGCGAGCCCGGCGAAGAACGCGCCGAGCGGCAACGACAGGCCGAGCGCCGTCGCGGCGCGCGCGGTGCCGAGCGCGAGCACGATGGCGGCGAGCGGGAAGAGCTCGGGTGTCCGTGCGCGCGCCACCAGCGCCAGGACACGTGGCAGCACCGCGCGCGCGAGGAAGAGGAGCGCGCCGACCGCGAGTGTCGCCTCGACGAGCGCCGTCACCGCCGCTCCGGTGCGTATCTCGGCGCGTCCCAGGGCCGGCACGAGCAGCGCCATCGGGACGAGCGCGAGATCCTGAAACAGCAGGATTCCCCCCGCGACGAGGCCGTGCGGCGACTCGATCTCGCCCGCTTCGTCGTAGAGCTTGAAGACCACTGCGGTGCTCGAGAGCGCGAGCAGGAAGCCGATCAGGACCGCCGTAGGCCACGGCGTCCCGAACGCGGCGAACGCGCCGGCGCTCGCCGCGAACGTGAGCCCCACTTGTAGTGTCCCGCTCACCAGCATGCGCCCGATCGTCCGCCGCATGCGCGCGAGCGAGAACTCGACGCCGACGCCGAAGAGGAGGAGCGCGACGCCGACGTCCGCCAGCTGGTCGACGGCGGGGGTGTGCGCCACCCAGCCGAGTACGCCCGGACCCGTCAGCACGCCCGCGACGAGGTACGCCACGATCGGCGCGAGCCCGACGGCACGCGCGGCGATCAGTCCCACGGTCGCGATCGCGAGGAGCACGATGACGTCGGTCGAGAACATCGCCCCCGACATATCGCGCGCCGCCGGCGACGCGAAGCGACGCACGGCGCTGGGGCGCGCCTCGAGCGCGCTGGTCGAATGCGCGTCGCGTCGACGGCGGCCCCTTTCGTCGCCGTGGCGCTCCGGTTACGAGGAGGGATGACGAGTCGATTTTCGCCGCGGCGGCAGACGTAGCGCATGTCGCCTGCGGTGACCGCGGCGACACGAGCCGCGTCCTGGACGGACGTCGAGACGACGCGCGTGCCACGCGCACGGAACGCCGCGATCGACTGGCTGCGGGGCGCCGTGATGGTGCTGATGGCGCTCGATCACACGCGCGCGTTCATCGGCAGCGCCGTCGAGCTCGACACGGCCACGCCGGCGCTCTTCTTCACCCGCTGGGTGACACACTTCTGCGCGCCGGTCTTCGTCCTGCTCGCCGGCACGGCGGCAGCGCTGCACGGCCGACGGCTCGCCTCGACGGCCGCGCTGGCCAAGTACCTCCTGACCCGCGGTCTCTGGCTGATCGTGCTCGAGGTGACGGTCGTCCGCTTCGCGTGGACCGTCCACATCGGGCCGACGGGCGTGTTCCTGCAGGTCATCTGGGCGATCGGGGCGTCGATGATCGTCCTCGCGGCGCTCGTCGTGCTGCCGCGGTGGGCGATCGCGCTGTTCGCGCTCGTCGTGATCGGCGGTCACGACGCCTTCGACGCCGTCCACGCCGACCAGCTCGGGTCGATGCGCTCGCTATGGCTGCTCCTCCATCAACCCGGCGTCCTGCAGCCGTTTGCCGGTGCGGACTGGTTCGTCCTCTACCCGCTCGTGCCGTGGATCGCCGTCATGGCCGCGGGATACGCGCTCGGGCCGTGGGCGTCGCTGCCGCCGGAGCAGCGGCGCACCAGGTTCGCGGGTCTCGGCGCGGCGCTGATCGTCGGGTTCGTGATCCTGCGCGCGACGAACCTCTACGGCGACCCGCAGCCGTGGAGCGCCGAGCACGGGACGGCGCGCGCCGTGCTCGGGTTCCTCAATTGTGCGAAGTACCCGCCGTCGCTGCTCTACCTCGCGATGACGCTCGGCCCGGCGTTCGTCGCGCTCGCGTGGATCGACCGGCCGCTCGGCAGGTGGGCGGAGCCGGTATCGATCTACGGACGCGTGCCGCTCTTCTACTACGTCGTCCACCTCGCCGTGATTCACGCCGTCGCGATCGTGCTCGCCTCGCCGGCGCTCGGGAGCGCCGCCGTGACGTATCCGTTTCTCATGCGCGGCGGACTCGGATACTCGCTGCCCATGGTCTACGCGCTCTGGGCGGCCGTCGTGCTCGCGCTCTACCCGGCGTGCCGGTGGTTCGCCGCGCTCAAACGCCGCAGCGACGCGCCGTGGATGAGCTACCTGTGAGTCGCCTGGTACGGCTGAGCGTCCTCGCCCTCGGGCTTTCGGCGTGCACCGTGGGCGTCCGGCGTGCGCCACCCGTCCGCGCCGGTGCATCGGGCACGGAGCAGTCGCGGGCGTTCGTCGCGCAGGCGACGGCGGCAGCCGATCGGATCGCGGCGGCATCGGACGACGCTCCGACGGCGGCGTGGTACCGGTTGGCGGAGCTGGTCGACGATTTCGGTAGTCGCATCACCGGCTCGCCCGCGCTCGACCAGGCGCTCGCGTGGGCCGCGACGCAGATGCGGACGGACGGTCTCGACGACGTGCGGCTCGAGCCCGTCAAAGTCTCGCATTGGGTGCGCGGCCGGGAGCGCGCGACCATCGTGCGACCGGTCACCCGCGAGCTGGCGCTCCTCGGCCTCGGCGGTACCGTCGGAACGCGCGCTTCCATTCGCGCACCGCTCGCCGTCTTCGACGACCTCGACGCGCTGCGCGCATCGACCGCGTCGCTCGACGGCGCGATCGCGTTCGTGAACCACCGCATGCCGCCCTTCGACGACGTCCACGACGACCCCGGATACCTGCGCGGCGTCCAGGCGCGGCTGCGCGCGGCCTCGGAAGCGGCGAAGCGCGGCGCGCGCGCCGTGCTGATTCGGTCGGTCACCGCGACGAGCCTGCGCACGCCGCACGCGGGCGCGCTGAAGTACGACGACGGGGTACCGAAAATTCCCGCGGCCGCCGTGTCCATCGAGGACGCGGAGCTGCTCGCGCGCTTGGCGCGCCGCGGCCCGGTCGAGGTCGAGCTCTCGCTCGGCGCGCGCACGCTGCCAGACGCGCCGAGCGCGAACGTCGTCGGCGAGCTGCGCGGCCGTGAGCTTCCCGACGAGATCGTCCTCCTCGGTGCGCACATGGACTCGTGGGACGTCGGCCCGGGCGCCTCCGACGACGGCGCCGGTTGCGTCGCCGTCATGGAGGCCCTGCGCCTGCTGCGACAGGCCGGCCTGACCCCGCGACGCACGATTCGCGCCGTCCTCTTCACCGGCGAGGAGTACGGACTCTCGGGCGCGAAGGCGTATCACGAGCGGCACCGTTCCGAGCGCCACGTCGCCGCCTTCGAGACCGACTACGGGATGGCGGCGCCGGACGCGATCGGCGTCGGCGGCGAGGCGGGAATGGCGGCGATGCAGCCGCTCTTGCCGGCGTTCGGCCGCTTCGGCATCCGCCGCTTTCGCGATCATGCGTTCGGCGCCGACGTCGAGCCGATCGTCGGCGACGGTGCCGCCGCGTTCAACCTCCAGCCGGACGGCCATCATTACTTCGACATCCATCACACCGCGGCGGACACGCTCGACAAGATCCGTCCCGAGGATCTCCGCCGTAACGCTGCCGCGATCGCGCTCCTCGGCTGGGTGCTCGCCGAGCGGTGACGACGATCGGAGAGGAGACTGGACGATGGCGCCGACGAGCGTGAAGGAGCTCCCCAACCTGGAAACGGTTCTCGGGCGTCTACTCGGACGTGTCGCGCCCGAGCAACAGCCGCTCCTCATCGCGATCGCGGAACGCCTCGCGGCGGCGCGGTACCGTGATTGGGCGCAGGCGGGCGCCGACGCGGCGGGTGCGAGCGCCGCGGGCGCAGGCGAGACACGCATGAATGAGCTCCTGGCGTGTGCGCAGCGCGAGGAGGAGATCGCGGCACGCGTCGAGGGACTCTATCCCGATGCCGCCGCGATTCAGGCCGAGATCCGTCGCGCGAATCCCGACCTCGAGGAGCTCAATCGCAGCATCTTCGCCGGCCGTCCGTTACCGCAGCAGTTTGCCATCCAGGCGCGTGCCGAGCGTCTCGGCGCCGCGACGTGGCGCGCGTTCGCGGCGCAGGAGACTGCGCCGCCGCGCCGCGCCGCGTTTCTCGCGTGCGCCGACCTCGAGGAGGAGAGCGCGCGCGTCCTCGAGGGGATGCTCGACCGTGACGGCTCGCGTCCCGGTCGATGATCGGCGCTACTCGACGATCTGATCCTTGAGGCTCTGTACGAACGCGACGACGTCGTTCCGCTCGCGCTCGGGCACGTCGAATTTCGCGAGCGTCGCGGCGGCATGGCCGAGGAAGGCGTTCCAGTCGCCCTCGCTGATCCGCATGCCACGGTGCGTGGTCAGCATGTCGCGGCCGCGGTAGTAGAGCGGTCCGCCCGAGCTCGCGCAGAGGAAGTCGATCAGCAGCTGCTTCTCCCGCGCCATGCCGTCCGTGCCGCGATGTTGCCAGAAGCGGCCGAGCTGCGGATCCGATTGCAATCGTGGCAGCAGGTCGTTCGCGACGGCGACGATCGCGTCGTGTCCGCCGAGTCGCTCGTAGAGGGGCTTGTCACTCATGGGGGGCTCCTTCACGCTCGTTTGGGCGAGCGCGCCCGCAAGGTGACACGATCGTGGCCAGGACGCGAGGGAAAAATCTCGCGGGCGGCCGCGATCGGCGGTCTGGGCTCAAACGGGGGAGCGGCTGCTCACACCCAGAATTCGTCGACGGCGAACAGATCCCAGACGAACTCCCAGACCTCGACGATCTTGCCCTCGGCGATGCGCATCTTGAGGCACGTCGGATTGTCGAGCGTCTTGCCGTCACGCTCGCCGCGACCGCGGAAGAGCGCGATCGCCCACCGGTCGTTCGCGACGACGTCCTCGAGATCGAGATGAAACGTCCCCTTCGTGAGCGCGGTGACGTCGATCAGGAAGGCGAGGATCGCGTCGCGTCCCTCGTGAGCGCCGGCGAGCTTGCCGCGCCGACCAGGGAAGTGCCACACCGCGTGCTCGGGAATGACGGTTTGAATCTCCGCGAGGTCGGCGCGCTCGAACGCGGCGAACAAGTTGCGCACGAGGGCGGCATTCGGGTGCTCGGACATGACTCGATCCCCCGCTCTCAGCCCTCGGGCGGCCTATAATAGAAGCGCGCGTCGACGATCTTCCCGCCGCGTACCCGATACACCGCGGCCTCCGACCATTGATTGCGCTGCTTCATCGCGTGCGGCGTCACGTCGTGGCGCATCTCGACGACGAACGAGTCGGGCGCGACATGGACGGCGAGGACCTCGGTGCCGTGGACGATACGGCTCTCTTCCCACCCCTTGCACGCGGCGACGAGCGCGTCGCGCCCACCGGGGATCGTCTGGCCGTTCTCCTGCTGCGTGGCGTCGGTCGAATAGAGCTCGGTGATCGCGTCGCGGTACTTGCCGCCACGGCAGAGCGCGACGAGCCGATCGGCGATCTCACGCGTCGTCATGGACCTTCCTCCTCGCGCGCGGCTGGGCCGTTGCGCGCGCGGTCAGAGACGCTGCTGCGCGAGCCGCGCGTACTTGTCGAGTACGCCGAGGACCTTCTCGCGCGACTCGGGCGATACCCAGAAGATCGCGCGCGCGACGCCGGCTGCCGCGAATTGCTTCAAGACGTCCGGATTGCCCGGGGCGCCGAAGACCGTCACCGCGAAGTCGCTCGGCTTCTTGCCGGCGGCACGGGCGCGCTCGGCGAGATCCTTCATGCCTTCGAGGATCCCGCCCGGGTTGATGCCGATCGGCATCCAGCCGTCGCAGAAGTCCACCACCCGCTGACGCGCCTTCGGCGTGTCGCCGCCCATGAGGATCGGCGGATGCGGCTTCTGCGCCGGCTTCGGGCAGGACCAGATCGGATCGAAGTCGACGAACTCGCCGTGGAACTCGGCCTCCTCCTTCGTCCAGATCTCCTTCATCGCGAGCACGCGCTCGCGCAGGAGCTTCCAGCGCGTCTTGAAGGCGGTGCCGTGGTTCTCCATCTCCTCGGCGTTCCAGCCGCCGCCGATGCCGAAGATGAGCCGCCCGTTCGAGAGGAAGTCGACGCTCGCGACCTCCTTCGCCGTCAAGATCGGGTCGCGCTCAACGACGAGGCAGATGCCGCTGCCGATCTTGATCTTCTTGGTGACGGCCGCCGCATACGCGAGCGCGACGAAGAGGTCGTGCGTGTGCCAATACTCCTTCGGCAGCTCGCCGCCGCCCGGCCACGGGCTCTTGCGGCTCGCCGGAATGTGCGTGTGCTCAGGGAAGAAGACCGACTCGAACCCGCGCTCCTCCGCCGCAACCGCGAGCTCGTCGGGCCGGATCGCGTAATCGGTTGCGAACATCAAGATGCCGTATTTCATCGGACCCCCGTCAGAATGCCGGTCTCACCGACCCTCGTCGTACGTTCGCGCCGTCCCTGCGAACCTCTCTGGTGTCAGCTGCGAGTCTTCTAGTCCACCCATCACGAGCAGGGACAGCACGCTACAGAATGGCGGGTTGAAGACCTCTCCGCACGGCGGCGGCGACGCCGTCGGCACCGGGGTCGGTCCGGTGGCGGTGGGGCACGCCCCCGTGCAGGTCGGCTGCGGTGTCGGCGTCGCCGGGCGAGGGCAGACGCAAGCGCCGACACCGTCGACGCACGACCCGATACCGCCCGGCGTCGCCGTGGGCGTCAACGTCGGCGTCGGCGTGAGCGTCGGTGTCGGCGTCGGCGTCGGCGGACCGATATTTGCCGGGGCGCAGAGCAGCTTCGGAGGTGTCTTGATCGTGAAGGCGCGGTGTCCGAATTGATCTTCACCGTCGATGGCGAGGCCGCCCTTCGGGATCGTCGTACCCTTCGGACATCGGAGGGCGTAGCAGAAAACGCTGCGCGCGTCGGTTCCTTCCACGGGCAGTGGCGGCGTCGGCGCGACGTTCGCTTTCTCGACTGCGAGGCACACCAGCTTCGCGGGAACCTTGATCTCGCAGCCGAGCGCGGCGGCGAAGGGGGGCGTCGTCGCGGGAAGCAGGTCGGCGGAGTACTTCGCCCGCGGCAGCGTGTCCTTGATCGGGTAGCACCGCAGGTGGTCGAACTGTGCGAAGGCAGGCGCGGCGAACGTCGCCGTCAGCACGGTGCCCGAAACGAGTGCGAAGGGTTGTAGGAGACGCAATCGGCGCGCCCTCCTTGCGACGATTCGACGTCGCCGCGGCGTTTGCGACGACTGTACAGCTACGCGTTCGCCGGTACCATCACTTCCGCGCTCGCCTCGATTTCGCCGATCACGCGCTCGAGGTGACGGTCGAGCGACTGCATGTACTCGTAGAGCGCCTTGTGGACGATCGCGAACGTGAACGCGTCGGCGATCGCGCCCGGGCGCTTCCAGAGCGTTGCGCCCATGAGCGAGAGCGTGAACCACGCGCGGCGCGGCGACGCCGAGACGACCGTGTCGCGGAAGACGCGCGCGGCGAGGCGCAGCTCCTCGCGACGGATGGCGAGGCCCTCGCCGACCTGGCGGCCGCGGTTCAGGATGAACCCGAGCGTGCGGTTGCGGAAGTTGCGGAACTCGTAGAGCTCGGCGATGAGCTTGCGGTAGCCCTTGTAAAGCTCGACCCGGCTCATCGTCTTCGGGAGGATGTTCGAGAACACGAACTGATCGCCGACCGACTCCGCGATCAGACGGCCCTCCTTGGCCATGCGGTCGTGGAGGGGCGTCTTCGGCATCGCCTGCAGCATGCCGGTCATCGAGACGGGTATACGCGCGTCTTGGATGAAGCGCAGCTGCTCCTCGAAGATGGACTCGTCGTCGTTGTCGAAGCCGACGATCATCCCCGCCTGCACCTGGATGCCGTACGACTGGATCTTGCGGACGTTCTCGACGAGGTCGCCGCGCATGTTCTGCGTCTTTTTCGTCTCCTGGAGCGACGCTTTGCGCGGACTCTCGATGCCGATGAAGATCGTCGTGAAGCGCGCGGCGCGCAGCAGCTCGAGGAGCTCGTCGTCCTGCGCGACGTTCAGCGACACCTCGGTGTTGAAGTACATCGGGTGGCCGTTGGTCTCGCTCCACGCGGCGATGGCGCGCAGCAGCTCCTTCGCGAGCTTCTTGTTGCCGATGAAATTGTCGTCGACGAGGAAGACCTGCGTCGCGCCGAGGCGGTGGCACTCCTC
Organism: Deltaproteobacteria bacterium; assembly: GCA_005879405.1. GTDB lineage: Bacteria > Desulfobacterota > Binatia > UTPRO1 > UTPRO1 > DP-19. The sequence continues at coordinate 13,771 of VBKW01000109.1, read as the reverse complement.
GATCTCGGCCATCACCTGCGGCACGCTCTTCACGCGCGGCCTGCGACCGTAGACGACGATGATGTCGCAGAACTCGCAATTGAAGGGGCAGCCGCGCGCGAACTGAATCGTCATCGCGTGGTACTGGTCGACGTCGAGGAGATCGAAGCGCGGCGTCGGTGACGTCGTGAGGTCGGGCTTGTCGACCGGGCGGTATTCGGCCTGCCATTCACCGCGCGCGTAGTCGGCGAGGAACTGCGGCCACGTCTCCTCCGCTTCGTCGACGAAGAGCACGTCGCACGTGCCGCGCAGGCGACGGAACTCGGCGGCGATCTCGAGCATCCGCTGCCTGTGGACGATGTAGCCGGTCACGCCGACAATGTCGGCGTCGACGTCGAAGTCGATCTCGCTGACGTTTTCGTCGCAGAGCACGATGTCGTGCTCGCGCGGGGTCATGCCCGCGACCGTCGGCATCGAGAGATTCGGAAAGATGCAGCGTTTGCCGAGACTCGACAGAATGCGATCGTACGTCCAGAAGCTCTCGGGGTTCTTCGGGGTGACGAGATAGATCTTCATACGCCCCTCTCTTCCGCTGCGATTCGGACGCGTCGCGGCGTGCCGTGACCCGAGCAGCCGACGCGACCCCACTTCTCGCGGGTGCTGGCGCCGGAGTCAATGACTCGTGCGCGAAGGCCCCGATCTCCCGTGGAATGGGGAGCCGTCCAAATGGCGAGAAACCAACGCCTGCAAGCGCGTGAGTGTCGGCGCCAGCGAGAGCCGAAGGTCCTGCAGCTCGCCGTCGGCGATCGCATCGGCGACGCGCTCCAGCGTGTAGAGGAGCACGGCGGCGTCCTCGCGATTACGCTCGCGCGCGCCGGCGCCGAGACGCGCCATGAGATCGAGTTGGCGGCGGCGTTGCGTGCGGTAGAACGCGCGCGCGGTCGCGTCCGTCGCGACGAGCGCGCGCAGGCTCGCCCGCAACCCGCGCCATCGTCGATGCAACGCGACGACCATCGTCACGATGCGCCTCGCGCGCGTCGGCGCCGGCGCCTCGACGCGCAGCATGCGGTCGACTGCCGCCCATTCCGCGGTCACCCACGCCTCGTAGACGGCGAGAAAGAGCGTCCGCTTGTCGGGGAAATGCTTGTAGAACGTCGCCGGCGCGTACCCGGCGGCGCGGGCGAGGCGGTTCGAGTCCGTCCCGTGATAGCCGTCGCGGTTGAAGACGCGCGCCGCGGTCGCGACGAGACGCGCGTGCGTCGCCGCCGGCGTGCCGCGACGCGGACGCGCGACGAGGCGACGTGGCCTCGGCGTCGACCGTTGCTGCGGTACCATCGCGGCGACCGTAGCACGTTGCATCGCCAACAACGATAGTGATACTTGTATCACTACGCAGCGCGCGCGATTTGGCGCGCCGTGCGAGGAGGCACTCATGACGACGCTTCGAACGGCGGTCGGTGTCAGCGATCCATGGAGCGAGACGACGGTGAACGGCGTGCGATTGGCGTTCAGCGACGAGGGCAGCGGTGCGGCACCGGCGCTCGTCTGCTTGCACGCGATCGGCCACGGCGGCGGGGACTTCGATCGGCTGCGGGCGCGCTGGCGCGCGCGGCGCCGCGTGCTCACGCTCGATTGGCCCGGGCAGGGGCGGTCCGGCCCCGATCACGAGCCGTCCAGTGCCGCGCGCTACGAGACGTTGCTCGCGGCGTTTCTCGATGTGGTCGGCGTCGAACGCGTCGTGTTGGTAGGCAACTCGATCGGCGGCGCGACGGCGCTGCGCTACGCGGCGCACGTCCCGGAGCGCGTCGCCGGTCTCGTCGTGGAGAACCCCGGCGGTCTCGACCGCAACGACGATCCGATCGCGCGCGTCGTCCTCGCGATGATGGCGCGGTTCTTTGCCGCCGGCGCGCGCGGCGCAGCGTGGTTTCCAGCCGCGTTTGCCCTCTACTATCGCAGCGTGCTGCCGAACCGAGCGGCGGCGGCACAGCGCCGAAAGATCGTCGCCGCCGGGCGCGAGCTCGCGCCCGTGCTACTCGACGCCTGGCGCAGCTTCGCCGCGCCGGACGCGGACACGCGCGCGCTCGCCGCGCAGGTTCGTTGCCCTGTCCTCGTGGCGTGGGCGACGCGCGACCGTTTCGTGCAGCTGCGTCGCGCACGCGCGGCGATCGCGACACTGCCGAATGCTCGGCTCGTGACGTTCCGCGCCGGCCACGCTCCGCATCTCGAGACGCCCGACGCGTTCGAAGCGCAGCTGCATCGCTTCTTCGTCGACATCGATGCCGCCGCCGGCGAGCGCGCGCGCCTCGCGGCGACGGCCGCAGGTTGACGTCTCCGTAACGGGCGCGCGCCGGTGGCTTCGCGACGCCCGCTCGGCTAGGGTCCGCCCATGTCCGCGCCGCTCTCGGGAGTCCGCGTCGTCGAGTTGGCGAACTTCGTGGCGGCGCCGGCAGCCGGGGCGCTGCTCGCCGATCTCGGCGCCGACGTGATCAAGGTCGAGGTGCCGTGGGGCGAGATCTACCGGCACAGCCTGCCGCGCTTCGCGGGATACGACAGCGACTTCGGGCTGGCGCCGCACTTCCACATGGACAACCGCGGCAAGCGCTCCGTCGCCCTCGACCTGGCGTTGCCGCAAGCCGTCGACGCGCTCCGGCGTCTGGTCGATCGCGCGGACGTGCTGGTCACCAACATGCTTCCGGCGCGACTCGCGAAGTACGGCCTCGATCCGGCGGCGCTGCACGCGCGACGTCCGGAGCTGATCGTGGCGAGGATCTCGGGATTCGGCCCGGTCGGTCCCGACGCGGACGCGCCCGCGTTCGATTATTCGAGCTACTGGGCGCGTACCGGCTTCATGGACATGCTGCACGAGCCCGAAGCCCCGCCCGCGTTTCAACGGCCAGGCATGGGAGACCACTCGGCATCGCTGGCTCTCGTCGTCGGTGTGCTCTCGGCGCTGCGACAGCGCGATTGCGGTGAGGCGGGCCAGGTGATCGACGTCTCGCTCCAGCACATCGGCTTCTACATCACCGGCAACGATACCGCAGGAACGCTGGCCACCGGCCAGACGCCGCCGCGACACGATCGCCGCGCCGCTCGCAATCCGCTCTGGAACCACTACCGGACGCGCGATGAACGGTGGGTATTTCTCGTGATGATCGAGTCGGATCGCTACTGGCCGGAGCTCACCCGCGCCGTCGACATGCCGGCATTGACGGAAGACGTGCGTTTCAGCGACGCCGTCGAGCGGTATCGCCACCGAGCGGAGCTGGTCCGGATCCTCGACGAGAGATTCACGTCCAAGACGCTCGCGGAGTGGACGGAACGGCTCTCGAACTACCGCGTGATCTGGGCGCCCGTTCTGACCCTCGCCGAGGCCGTCGAGGACCCGCAGGCGAACGCGTTCGGAAGCTTTCCCACGGTCGAGCATGCGAGCGTCGGTCGATTCCGTACCGTGGCGCCGCCGCTGCGGATGTCGAGGCACCCGCTCGACGGGACAACGCCCGCGCCGGAGCTGGGTGCCGACACGGAGGCGGTGCTGCGTGAGGCCGGGACGCCGGAACGCGATATCGTGCTGCTGGTGTCTGCCGCGACCAGGTGACCTCATCGCTGCGTTTCGGCAGCGGCCAGGCGGAGAACGCGAGCGATGAAGGACGCCTTGGCGTCAGTATACGCATCGCGGTCGTGCGCATGGCGACGCGCCAGCATCCGCTTGAGCGAGGCATATTCCGCGGCAACATCCGCGTGCGCGCGGAGGTAGTCGCGGAACGCGAGGCGCTCGATCCATGTTCGTGAGCCGAAAGGCACCAGATACAAATGATGCGTGCGTACGGTGCGTGACGGCTTGCACAGCCAGTGCATGACGTCCGCACGGTACGGGGCGTATCCATACCCGATCGCCTCGAGGCGGGGGATTGCTCCACGGGACGCCGCGAGGCTACGGACGCCGACCAAGATGTCGACAACCGGCTTCGCCGGCATGCCGACTACTGCGGTGCTGCCGACGTGCTCGATGCCGCCGACAATCCAGTCGTGAACGGCGTCCGCGACCACGGCGCGCTCCGCTTCGAACGCCCGTGGCCACTCGTCGTCGTAGTCGACGATTACGATCGGCTCCACGTTCGCGGCCACCCGGCGATCGTACGACTCGAACCGGATCCGACGCCATCGTTGAAGTCGCGCCCGGCGCTTGCTACGTGCGGGCGGTGGCCGAGCCGGTCGTCGCCTGTCTGGATCTCGAGGGAGTCCTCGTGCCGGAGATCTGGATCAACGTCGCGGCGAAGACCGGCATCGCGGAGCTGCGGCGCACGACGCGTGACGAGCCCGACTACGACAAGCTGATGCGCGGCCGGCTCGCGATCCTCGATCGCGAGCGGCTGACGTTGCGCGACATCCAAGACGTGATCGCGACGATCCGCCCGCTCGACGGCGCCTGCGAGTTCCTCGATTGGCTGCGGGCGCGGACGCAGGTGATCATCCTCTCCGACACGTTCTCCGAGTTCGCGCAGCCGCTCATGGCGCAGCTCGGCTATCCCTGTCTCTTCTGCAACTCGCTCACGGTCGACGCGGAAAACAGGATTCGCGGCTACACGCTGCGGATCGCCGACGGGAAGCGGAAAGCGGTCGTGGCGCTCAAGCTGCTCAACTTCCGCGTCGTCGCCGCCGGCGATTCGTACAACGACACCACGATGCTCGCCGAGGCGGATGCGGGCATTCTCTTTCGGCCGCCCGACAACGTCGTCCGCGACTTCCCGCAGTTTCCGGTGACGCGCACCTACGACGAGCTGCGCGCGGCGTTCGAGCGCGCGGCGAGCGCGGTCGCGGCGGCGTGACGTCGATGGCAAGCGGCGTCGCAGCGGAGGCCCGCTGATGGAAGGACGCGCGCCGCGCCGCATCCTCGTCACCGGCGCGACCGGCTTCATCGGCCAGGCGACGGTTCCGGCGCTGCGCGCGCGCTTTCCCGAGGCGGTGATCGGTGGCCTCGCGCGCTCGGAGCGCTCGGCGGCGGCGCTCGCCGCGCAGCATCTCACGCCCGTCCGCGGCGATCTCGGCGACCCGTCGGCGACGCTCGCCGCCGGCGTGCGCGGCTTCGCGCCGGACACGATCGTCCACTTGGCCGCCGAGATCGCGAGCTCGCGCGACGGTGCCGCGATCCAGCGGACGAACGTCGAGGGCACGCGGCGTCTCGCGGAGATCGCCCACGAACTCGACGGGCTGCCCTGCTTCGTCTACGCCTCGACGGTCGTGACCGGTGACGCCGGCGGCCGCGTCCTCACCGAGGAAGGACCGTTCCCGCTCGAGACCGACTACGGCCGCGCCAAGCACGAGGGCGAGCGTATCCTCGCCGAGTCGCGCGTGCCGACGGTCGTCGTCCGGCCGTCGCACGTCTATGGGCCCGGCGGCTGGTTCGCGCACATCGTGACCGATCTCCGCCGCGGACTCTTTCGGGTGCCGGGGAGCGGCGACAATTGGTGGGACGTCGTGCACGTCGACGACGTCGCCGCGGCGCTGACGCTCGCGCTCACGGCGCCCGCGGGCGCGGCGTTTCACGTCGTCGACGACGAGCCGGTGCGCATGAACGACTTCTTCCAGGAAGTGGCGCGACACTGCGGCAAGCGCGGCGTGGGCCATGCGCCGCTCTTTCTCGCGCGTCTCCTGCGCGGCAAGGGCGCCGTCGCGGCGGCGATTCGCTCGGCGCGCTCGTCGAACGCGCGGCTCAAGTCCGAGCTCGGCTGGACGCCGCGCTACCCTGACTACCGCACCGGCCTCGCCGCGACGTTCGCCGCCCTCGGCGGCGCCGACTGAGACCGCGGCGTCGCGACGGCGGTGTCCGCGGGCTGGACACCGTCGCGACGCCGCGGCACGGTCGCTCAGCCGCGCATGCCGACGGCGGCGCTCTGCGGGTGCAAGCTCGCCGACGCGCTCGGGCGCGCGGCGACGCGCGCGTGCCAGGCGCCGACGTTCGCGAGCTGGGGGTCGAGCGGCTGCCCGACGGTGCCGCCGAAATCGACGGCGCAATAGAGAATGATGTCCGCGACCGTGAATCGGTCGCCGACGATGAAGCTCTTCTCGGCGAGGAGCCGATCGAGCCAGGCGAGATTGTCGCGTACGGTCGCCTTCAAGCCCTCGGCGGCCTCCGGCATGACACGCATCCGCGGCTTGAAGAGCTCGAGCCCCTCCGCGAAGCGGAAGCCGTTGTAGAGGTGCTCGGTGATCTTGAGCTCGACGCGCCGTTGCCACATGCGCGTCTCCGGGCGCTCCTCCGCGGTGGAGCCGATGAGCGCCGGCCGCGGGTGCTTCTCCTCGAGGTACTCGAAGATCGCGACCGTCTCCGCAATGATCCGGCCGTCGTCGAGCTCCAGGGCGGGGAGCTGCCCGCCCGGATTGCGCTCGGTGTAGGGCGCCCAGGAACATGCGCAGCGCGCGCGGGTTGGGTCCGAAGCTGTCGTACATTCGCATGGTCGCCCGCGTAGCACGCCGGAAATGCGGTGGCTAGATCGCGGCGCACACAGATCGCGGCGCACACTGCGGCATGCTCGGCGAGTTGCCGCGAGCGCACGCATCGACTACGGCGGGCGGAACGGAGGTGGCGCGATGACGCACCGACGACGGAAATTCTGGGGCTGGGGATACGAGGACGAGGGGCCGAATCCCGAGCAGCAGGAACGGATCGGGCAACTCCTCGCCGCACGCCTTGGCGTCGCCGTGTCGCGACCGCAGCCGCCGCCGCAGATCGCGGAGCTCGCGCTCCGACCCCCGCGGATCGCACCGCCGTCAGCGCTGGCCGCGTGCTGCTCGACGGACGCGTACGACCGGGCGGGACACACCTACGGCAAATCGTTTCGCGACGTCGTTCGCGCGTTGCGTCGTGACTTTGCGAATCCGCCCGACGCGGTGGCATTTCCCGCCGACGAGGCGACGGTCGTCGCACTGCTCGATTGGTGCGCGGACGCCGGCGCGGCCGCGATCCCGTACGGCGGGGGCTCGAGCGTCGTCGGCGGCGTCGAGGCGCCGGCGGAGGCGCGCGCCGTCGTCTCGATCGACCTCGGCCGCCTGAATCGCGTGCTCGAGGTCGATCCGGTCTCGCGCGCCGCCCGCATTCAGGCGGGCATCCTCGGTCCTGCGCTCGAGACCGAGCTCAAGCCGCGCGGGCTCACCCTGCGGCACTTTCCGCAGTCGTTCGAGTTCAGCTCGCTCGGCGGCTGGATCGCGACGCGCTCCGGCGGCCACTACGCGACCCTCTACACGCACATCGACGACTTCGTCGAAGCGCTGCGCGTCGTCACGCCGACCGGCATCATCGAATCGCGGCGGCTTCCGGGGTCGGGCGCCGGCCCGAGCCCCGACCGCCTCTTCATCGGCTCCGAGGGCATTCTCGGCATCATCACCGAGGCGTGGATGCGCCTGCAGCACCGCCCGACGATGCGCGCGTCGGCAGCGATCGCGTTTGCCGATTTCACCGCCGGCGCCGCCGCGGTGCATGCGCTCAGCCAGAGCGGTCTTTATCCTTCGAACTGTCGTCTCCTCGATCCCGGCGAGGCGTTCACGTCCGGCGCCGGCGATGGTACGGACGCGATTCTCGTCCTCGGCTTCGAGTCCGCCGACCACCCGCTCGACGCCTGGATGGAGCGCGCGGTCGAGTGCTGCCGCGATCACGGCGGCCGCGTGCCCGAGGACGCGACCCGCACCCGTCGCGACGAGGCCGCGGCGCGCGAGGGCGCTGCGGGCGCGTGGCGGCAAGCGTTTCTCGGTGCGCCGTACCTCCGCGACGCGGTCGTCGGTCTCGGGCTGATCAGCGAGACGTTCGAGACCGCGATCACGTGGGATCGCTTCGCCGAGTTCCACGCGACGCTCTCCGCGCGCGCAAGCGACGCGGTCCGCCGCGTCTGCGGCGCCGGCACCGTGACGTGCCGTTTCACGCACGTCTATCCCGACGGTCCCGCACCCTACTACACGGTGCTCGCCGCGAGCACGCCCGATCGTCAGCTCGAGCAATGGGCGGAGATCAAAGCCGCGGTGTCGGAGACGCTCCTCGTGCTCGGTGGGACGATCACGCATCACCACGCGGTCGGCCGCGACCACCGGCCGTGGTACGACCGCCAGCGTCCCGATGGCTTCGCGCGCGCGCTCGCCGCGGCGAAGGCGACGCTCGACCCGCGCGGCATTTTGAATCCCGGCGTCCTCATCGATCCGCACGTGAGCTGACGTTGCGGGCGCGTTTCATGTCCGACGCGTGTGCCTCGGTCGAAAGTCGGAGACGTCGTGCGCGCGCACGGAACGGAGGCGCCAATGCAGATGTGCACGAGTTTGCCATGCGAATTTTCAACGGGTTTGCCCTGGCATCGCGCGTGCAAGACGGGGACGGCGCGGCTGGGGATCCGGAGGAGTCTCGACCGCGACGTTTGAGGCGACCCCAAGACACCGCAGCTCCTGTCGCGACCGCCTCTCGCTCCCGAACTGATCGTGGTCTGGATTCCTACAAGCAGTGTGCGCCGGGTCGGCGCACTTGTACTGGTCGCGCTCGCGGCTCGCGCCGAGGCCGGTGGAGTGCGCGTTCGCTGGAGTCCCACTCCCGATCCGCGCGTCACCGGCTACCACGTCTACGTGCGCAGCGGCGGGGTGCCGTACGGAGCGCCGTACGAAGCCGGGATGCCGGCTGCCGCGCCGGACGGTACGCTCGGGTACAGCGTGAGCGGCCTCACCAGCGGTCAAACGTATTTCTTCGCCGTCACCGCGTACACGGCGACGTATCTGGAGAGCGGCATCAGCGGAGAGATGCAGCTCGGACCCGGAAATCCGTGCGCCATCGATCACTGTTGGTCGCCGTTGGCGTGCGAGATTCGCGTCGCGGCGGACGGGAGCTCGTGCGACGACGGCCTCTTCTGTGACGGCATCGCCGTCTGCCAAGGCGGCGTCTGCCAGAACGGTCCACCGCCCGACTGCTCGGACGGCTCAGCCTGCACGACGGACCGCTGCGACGAGACGCTCGCGCGCTGCGTGCACGATTCCATCCCCGGGTGCTGTCGCAGCGACGCCGATTGTCTCGACACCGACGTCTGCACGAGCGCCGAGCGCTGCGTATCGGGGACGTGCGTCAGTTTCGCGGCCTTCTGCCCGACGTCGCCCTGTGCCGCCGCGTTCTGCGATCCGCGATCCGGATGCGGACAAATGCCGGTGCCGGACGGCGTCAGTTGCGCCCCGACGTGCGATCCGCTGACGCCGCGGCGATTCGTGCTGCGCTACGATCCGGCGGGCGTGTCGTACAGTCTGCGCGCGACGGTTCAAACCTCCGCGCTCATCGATCCGACGGTCAGCGGCGTCGCGTTGGAAGTGGCGGCCCCGACCGGCGTCGTGTACCGCGCCACGGTTCCCGGGGCTGTCATCGGCAACCAGCGCGGCAGGCAGTTCACGTACCGCGCGCGCAGCGACACCGACGTGCTTGCGACCGACGGGCTTGCGAGTTTGGTCTTGAAAAATCGCCGCGGCAAATGGTCGTTGAAGGTGCGTGGCATCACCCCCGACCTCGCCAGTGTCATGAGCGAGTCGCAGCTCGCCCTGACGCTGTGGTTCGACACGACGTGTGCCCAAGACACCTCGCTCCTCTGCGAGGGCGATTCCGACCGCGCGTCCTGCCGCTGACGCTCAGCCCTGCTTCATCTTTTTGAGCGCCTGCTCCATGCCGCTCAAGACGCCGCCGGGCTGCATCTCGTCGTAGAAATACTTGTACTGCGGCCGCGGCGCGTGGATCTCGGGGTCGAGGACGCCGTCGGCAGTGAGGAAGTACGTGCGCGGGATGTACTCGCCGTCGGGGGCGTACTTCTTGCTGAGCTCGCCGTTCTTGTCGCGGTCGAGCCGGACCATGACGAACTCTTTCGATTGCTCGACCACCTTGGCGTCGTGGAACACGCCGCTGTAATTGCGGCAGTGCGGGCACCACTCCGTATAGAAAATGAGACAAATCGGCTTGTGCTCTTTTTTCGCGAGCGCGAGGCCGTCCTGGTACGACTTCCAAGCGATCTGCTGGTCGTTCCAGTCGCCACCCGCGTAGACGGGCAACGCGGTGAGCGCCGCCGCGAGGATGCCGAGCGCGAGCGTCGTCCCGAATCTGGCGATCGATCTCCGTTCCATGTGCGCCTCCGATCAGCCGCCAGCGAGCTTCACGCGCACGCCGGCTTTCTCGAGCTCGGCCGCGATCCGCGCCCGGTGGTCTCCTTGAATTACGATCTCGCCGTCCTTCGCGGTGCCGCCGGTACCGCACGTGCGCTTGAGCTGCGCGGCCAGCTGCGCGAGCGCCGCGCCGTCGAGCCGCAAGCCGCGCACGATCGACACCGGCTTGCCGTTGCGACCGTGACGCTCGAGCCAGATGCGCACGACGCCGTCGGCCGGCGCGCCGTCGGGGCGTCGGGTCGCACCGCGAGCATCCGCCTCACGCCCGCGCGCCATCGGCGCGCCGCGGTTCGCGACCGAGGCGTCCTCGCTACTGTAGACCAGGGTATCGGAGTGACGCTCGCGCATGCTGTGGGCCCGTCGCCGCCGACGACGTCTCGGCCAGTCTTACGTAGATTTCGCCGCCCCCGTCAACGCGCCTCCGACTGGGTCGATTTGCTTCGCCATACTTCGTTGCTCGGTCGCCGGGCTGCTCGGCGTAGCGCTGCTACGCCTGCGCGCCCGGCTTCCTCGCGCCTCGTCTGGCTCGCAACTCGACCCAGTCGGGCCCGCAGCAGAGAGACAAGACTCGTCATTGACAGATGCGCAGTTGGCGCATGGTGTAGCCGCCCTGAACGCGGACGGCGGTGATGGTGTCGAGCACGGCGGTGGGGGCGAGCCGCGTCAGGTCGGCGGCGAGATCGCGTCCGATGGAGACGTACGAGCTCCCGGCGTCGAAGTCACCGAGCGCGAGCGTCAGCGTGCGGCCGGCGCGACGATCGGCGCCGCCGTTCCCCTCGTAGCGGAGCTTGTAACGCTTCCCGAGCGTCGACCGGACGGTCACCTGGATGCGGAAGCGCTGCGCGCCTCGCACGGCGGTGGCGAGGAGGTCGCCGTAGATGCTCGTCGTGCCGTGGGCGGGGTACGAGGCGCGAAATCGCAACGGGTTACGGGCCGTCGCCGTCGCGTGCACCACCGTCTCGTCGACCGTCGCATCCCACTCGACGTCGGCGACGCCGCTGCGCCCGAACCCGAAGTCGCTGAAAGGCAGCGCCTCGCAGGATGGCGACGTCGCGTCGAGCGGATCGGTGCCGCGCAGGCGCTCCACGCCGTCGGGGACGAGATCGCCGTCCGAGTCCGGATTCAGCCGGTCGGTCTCGCCGGGGTCTTGCACGCCGTTCAGATTCACGTCCTCGTCGGCGTCGGTGAGCCCGTCGCCGTCGGAGTCGACGACGGCCGCCGCTTGCGCGTAGCCGAGCGAGCGCTCGTTGGAGCGCTCGCTCTCGGTACCGTCGCTCGCGTAGGCGCTGACCGCGAACGTGTACGTCTTCTCGACCGCCAGGTCGCTGAGGACGGCGACGACCGCGCCGTCGCCGTCGGCGTCAGGGACGACGTCGCGCGGCGCGCCGTACGGGGCGTCGCCTTCGCGAACGTAGAGGTGATAGCCCGCGACCGCCGGATCGGTCGGCGCGTTCCATCGCAGCTGCGCGCTGTACGCTGCGGCGCAGGCGGGAAACAGCAGCTGGCATGCGACCAGCGTGAACAGCCAGCGCGCGTGATCGTTCGGCGTCTTCATGGTCGCGACGCCGAATTTGCAAGGCATACGCCACGGACCGCGGAGGAATTACCCTGTGATTCAGCGTACCTGCGTGTCGATTGCGCGAGCGTGAGCGTCGCCATTGTGGCGAATCGAAACTTTCCCGACGCCGCGGTGTCAGCGCGGCGACAGCTCGCCCGTGCCGATGCGCGAGCGATGAAGACTTCGCACGATGCTTGCCACGCGTGACGCGGACGCATCTCGCAACGCATCGCGCGCGACGTGCGAAGAATTGGCTTGACGGGCGACGCCTCTCCCAGGCATGGACGCGTGCAAACGATCCAGGAATGCGCACGCGAACTGTCCTTGCATCCGCCGCGGCGTTCCTGGTGCTCGCGATGTGTGCCTCGTGTGGGGGTGGAGGTGCTGGCGGGGGCGCCGGAGACGGTGCGGGTGCGTCCGACCAAAATGCTCCGGCGAGTGTTGCGCTCACGTGGACGGGCAGCGACGCTGGTGCCGGTTACGTCGTTCATTGGGGCACGACGTCGGGCGACTATTCTCACGACGTCGACGTACAAAGACCGGCGGCGGATCCGCACGGCGAGGTGATGGTGGTCATCGCTCTCGACGCCATCGATGCGAGCGTCGAGCGCCTGTTTTTCGCGATCACGTCGTACGACGGCGCGGGGAATTCGAGCGTGTACTCGAACGAGCTCTCGATCACGATCTCGACGCTCACGACGGGAGAATCGACGAGCGGCTAGCAATCGGCGACGTGCGCGTCACGGCGCCGTCGACCGTCATCACGTTGCGGCCAGCGCGCAACTCATCTGCGGTAGCGTCGCACGCGGCGCCTGAAGAAATCAGGCCGCGACGGGCGCGGACGCGACGGCATGTGCATTGCCTGTCTCCCGGCGCATGCATTTCCGCCGCTGCGTCCTCCACCTCACCCGCATCGCAACTCTCGTGTGTCTCGCCGCGCTGTCCTGCGCGGCGTCAGCGTCGGCGTATGATGCGCGGTTGACGTGGTCTCCGATCGGAGGCGCGAGCGGCTACCGCGTCTATGTGCGCGCCGCTCAGCAGGCATTCGGCGCGGCGATCGACGTCGGCGCGGTCGCCCCTGATCCGGACGGCCTCGTTCGCCATGACGTCACCGCGCTTGCGAGCGACGCCACGATCTTTGCCGTCACCAGCTATGACGCGATCGGGGCGGAGAGCGCGTTCTCGAACGAGGTCGCGATCGGCGCCCCTCCGCTTGCGACGGCGACCGCGACAGCCGCCCCGCAGCCGACGGCGACCGCGACACCCGGCCCGGTGGGCAGCGACGTGACCGGCGGCGCGACGATCATCGCCAAGATCACCAGCCCGACCGGTAGCGGCAATCACTCACTCGAGGTGATTCGCGACGGCGACATGCCTCCGGTCGGCACCAACGATCCCCTCCGCCAGTACGACACGTTCGATGGCGCGAACACCGCGCCTGATGATTGGGTCGGCTACACGTTCGCGAGCACGTTCACGTTCCATCGCCTCGTCTTCCAGGAAGGCATGCATTTCTCGGACGGCGGGTGGTTCACGTCCGTCGGCGTCGAGGTACGCCAGGCGGCACAGTGGACGGCGGTTGCGGGCTTGCAGACGTCGCCCGCGTACCCGAACTCCGGAAGCGGCCCGGGCTTCGTGACGTACACGTTCGACTTCGCGGCGACGAGCGGCGATGCGATCCGGCTCGTCGGCGTGCCGGGCGGCTCCGCGGCGTTCATCTCGATCGGTGAGCTGCGCGTATTCGCCGACGTCGCGCCGCCGGCCTTCGCGACCCCGACGCGCACCGCGACGCCCGTCCAGACAGCGACGGCAACCGCGACGCCGACGCGAACTACCACGGCGACGGCGACGCGCACCGCGACGACGACGCCGACCCCGACGCGCACGGCGACCATGACGCCAACCGTGACCAGCACGGCGACCGGGACGCCGACCGCGACCAGAACGGCAACCATGACGCCGACCGCGACCAGAACGGCAACCGCGACGGCGACTGCGACCAGAACGGCAACCGCGACGGCGACGGCGACCGCCACGGTGACGACGACCCCCTCGGTGACGACGACGCCCACC
>VBKW01000010.1 GCA_005879405.1 Deltaproteobacteria bacterium | reverse complement strand
GTCGGCCTCCGCGATGAGCGGCGGGACGAAGCGATTCTGCGCCGCGTTCTCGATCAGGTAGCAGCGCCGGTTGAGCAAGCTGTGCAGCGGCATGCCCCACGAGTCGGCCTTGCCGCGCGTGATGGTCCGCAGCTGCCCGCAGCCGGCGTCGGTGAGGCCGACCTCCGCCGCCAGACGCAGCGCCTGCTGGGCGACATCGTAGAGACAGAGCGCCCCGGCGACTGCGCCGGTCGCTTCGAGGATCGCGTGCAGCATGGGATCGAGCGCGTCCTCGGGGGAGGCGGTGCTTGCCCCGAGCTCGCGCAGACGGGCGGCGAGCTCTTGACCGGCAACGCTGGCCGCACGCGGAGGTGCTTCGCGTTCTGGGCGCGCGCTCGGTGCGCGACGGACCGCAGCCAGCACTGTCATACGATCGGAGATGCAACGCCCATGCCTGTCCGGGAAGAGCATCGACGGGATCGCGTGGCGCCAAAAGATGACGCCTTTGGCACATGTGTGTCAGCCGAGGCCGGTTCGGGTGACGCCGTTGATGCCTTTCTCGTCGTTCCTGATCTGCACTCACTTCTCCCTAGCTCGATGCTCGGCGGCGATTGCCGCACGCGCCGCATCGACGACGCCTTCCGCGTTTTCCGCGGGTCGCTCGCGACTCATCTGAACCACCCTCCAAACAGGGCGGCGACGCAGTTAGGGCACCAGTCCGCATCGTGTCGGGCTGAAACGTTCACAAACTTATTTCGCGGCGCAGAGCCTTGAAGCAGCGTGCCGCAGAGCGGTTGCCAGCTATGGCCCGCTAGCGGAGCGATGTGGACCTTCCCGCGCGGATAGCGCCTGACCTCGCCGTCGCGCAACTGACTACCAAACGCCTCGCGCCGCTGGAACCGCATGCCGTGACAGAGCGGCGCGTCTTCGGGTACGCCCATCTGAGCGCCTCCTACCTCAAGACTACCTGCGTCCTGTCGGAGTCCGATACGTCGAATCAGAGCTTCGCTCGCGCGACATCCGGGATCATAGCTGCCTCAATCTGACGCATCCGCTTCGCTGCCGACCCACCGGAGGTAGACAGGGGCCTCGCCGAGCTCGACCGCGAGCACGACGGCGGTCGTGTCTCCGCCGCGGACACTTACCCGAGCGAGTTTCTTTTACCCTCGAAAGCCAAAGCGAATTAGGGGTCGTACCGAGACGGCAGTTGCCGGCGAGTAGGAAGCGTCACGCGCGTGGTCAAGACACCGCCTTGATGGCGCGCCCCAGCAGCTTGTTCAGGTCGCTCGTCTTCTCGCTCATGCCGGTCGTCTGCGACTTCGCGGCGAGCGTGGCGGAATGGATGAGGCTCGGGGCGCCGATCTCGGCGGGAATGCCGTCGAGCGCTTGGAGCACCTGCTCGAGCCATCGCCGATACGCGTCCTCGGTGAGATCCTTCCCCAAAGCCGCGTGAAGACGGCCCTCGACGAGAAGACCGTTCACCGTCGCGATCTCGCCGCAAGTGCAGCGCGCCGGCTCGGCAACTTCGAGGGCCGAGCCGGTGTCGATCGTAGGGATCGCCACGTGCCACGCGTGGCCGCATTCGAGCCGGTAGCACCTCGTGATGCCGGCCGCGTCACGACCCGTAGTTTTCGCGGCGATCTCGACTTTGTCTCCTACTCCGCATGTCTTACACTTCACGGCGCCTCCATATGCTGACGACTCTTTGTGCCGCGATGCTACTGCGGACCTGCCCGCAAAGGAAACGCGACGTGTCGAAATCGGACGGTCAGCGATGCAGAGCAACGCCGGTGCGTTCGCCGACGAGCTCACGCGGATGCATTGCGTGCTTGGCCGCGAGGCCTTCTGGCGCGACCTCCACGCCTAGACATGGGTCCCAAATTGATGCACAGAGCATCAATTGTTGCCCTTCCGTGCCCGACACAGCCCTATATCCTGCCGAAATCCTCAACGGTTCCGTGCCGGCCGGCAGGTTCAAGTCCCCCTCCTCGCACTCAGGCCACCTTCATTCGTGAACCGTTTGCTCCGTACCGTCATCGTGACACTGATCGTCTCGCTGGGCGCGAGCGGATGTGTCACGTGTCACTGCACGCCGCTCCCGACGAGCGGCTGCAACTGCCCGCCGCCCCCGATCGCGAAGTGAGCTGAGCGCAGCCCTCCGCGGAACGCGGCTCGATTGCGTCCGCCGACGATTCGCTGCGCTCTGTCGCCGACCTATATTGACAGCCTCACCGCACGGCGGCAGCGTCGCCGCATGCTCGCTCCGGCGCCGTGCGCATGATCGGCCAGGCCCTCCTTCGCTGCCCCAGGTGCCGCAACCCGAACGTCGACCCGCTGCCACGCACGGGGATCGGCGACTATCTCGCGGCGCTCTTTCGTCGCCGTCCCTTTCTCTGCCGGTGGTGTCGGCGACGCTTTCGCGTGCGCACGACCGGCATCGTGCTGCTGGCGCAGGCCGCGGCGGAGAGAGACGTCGGCACGCCCGCGGCTCCGGGCTCGTAGACCGCGTTCGGTACGCCGATATAGAAGCCTATATGGCTTCCGTGGCTCGCAATCCCGGACCGTCCAGCTAGCGTGAGGCGACGGTGCTGAGCCCCTATCGCGTGCTCGATCTCACGACCGAGCGCGGTCTCCTCTGCGGGCAGATGCTCGCCGATCTCGGCGCGGACGTGATCAAGGTCGAGCCGCCGGGTGGATCACTGGCGCGTCGCCTCGGGCCGTTCGTCGGCGACGAGCCGCATCCCGAGCGGTCGCTCGTCTGGTGGGCGTACAACCGCAACAAGCGCGGCATCACGCTCGATCTCGAGCAGGGGGAGGGCCAGCAGCTGCTGCGTCGCCTCGCCGCGCATGCCGACTTCCTGATCGAATCCGACGCGCCGGGCACGCTCGCCGCGCGCCGCCTCGGGCCGGCGGACCTCGCCGCGGTGAACTCGCGGCTGATCTACATCTCGATCTCTCCGTTCGGGCAGACGGGACCGAAGGCGCACGACGCGGCGAGCGACCTCGCGACCGAGGCGCGCTTCGCGACGGCGGAGGGCCGTCGCGCGCATCAAGACGCGCTCGACGAGCACGTCGCCGCGTGGTCGCGCCGGCAGGATGCGCACGCGGCGGAGCGCGCGCTGCAAGCGCGCGGCGTGCCGGCGAGCGCGGTACAGAACAGCCGCGACCTGCTCGCCGAT
>VBKW01000108.1 GCA_005879405.1 Deltaproteobacteria bacterium | reverse complement strand
GCGGCCGGTGTCGCGCTCGTGGTCGGCGCGCTCGCCATGCGGGCGTCTCGACTCGCCGACGTACAAACGGCCGAGCTCACCGCGCGGACGGCCGAGCTCGCCGCGCGCACGACCGAGCTGGCGTCGGTCGCACGCAGCAATGCGGAGCTGTCGACGCGTCTCGATGAACAGGGGAGCTCGCTCGCCGGTCTGCGCGAGGCGGTCGCGGCGCAAGCGCACGTACTGCGCGTCCTTGCCGGACCGCACACGCTGACGGCGGCGCTCGCCCCGAAGGAAGGCGTGACCGGCAGCGGGCGAGTCGTCGTCGACGCGGCGACGGGCGAGGGCGCGGTCGTGCTCTCGGATCTCGCAGATCCCGGGGAAGGCCGCGCGTACGAGCTCTGGGCGATTCGCGGTGATCGTCCCCCCGAGCCGTCCGGCGTCTTCGCGCTCGAGCGCGACCGTCCGCTCGCCGCCCGCATCGTGCCCGTCGCGCGGGCGAGCGAGGTGACCGCGTTCGCGGTCTCCATCGAGCCCGCGGCCGGCTCGACGAGCCCGACCGGCCCGATCGTCCTCGTCGGCGGTGTCGCCAGCTGAAGGGTACCTGCGGCGCGCTTCTCCGCACACCTTCGTGTGCCGCCGCCGCGTGCCCATGACGTGAGCACGGCGGCTCGCGGACGCCGCTTCCATGGGCAAGCGACGATGCCGCCGCCGGCGGATACGGCGCTTTTCGTGCGGCGTCGTGCTGGTCCGGGAGTTGCTCTACGAAGCGATGTGCACTGAGTGAATCCGTAGCCTGTGAAACGGGCCCTCGCCGCTCGCCTCCTGCGGTTGGGTCTCCAGCGCGAAACCGTGGCGGGTCGCCGTGGGCTCCGGCCCGCCACGGTCGCGCAGCAGGCGATTCGGTGCGGCGGTCGCTCTTCCCGCCGCCACAGCAATGGCGGGGTCAGAGCAGCTCCGCGACCGTCACGCCGGCGCCGCCACGATTCGGCTCCGCCTCGGTGAAACGCGTGCAGTAGCTCGACCGCGTCAAGTACTCGGTGACCGCGCGCTTCAATGCGCCGCTGCCGATGCCGTGGACGATGCGCACGCTCGCGACGCCGGCGGTCTGCGCGTGATCGAGAAAGCGTTCCAGGCGGTCGAGAGCCTCGGCCGTGCGCAGACCGACGAGGTGGAGCTCCGTCGGTGGTGCATCGTCGGCCGCCACCACACGCGCTGATCGTGGGCCGGTGCCACGGGACACAAACGGCGAGCCAGGCGACGGCGTCGGCGCCGGAACGACGCGCAGCTGCGCGAGCGGTACGCGGAAGCTGACCGAGCCGCGCTGCACGCGCGCGACGTCGCCGTTGATCTCGGCGACCTCGCCGCGGATCGTCGAGCCGCGCACCTCGACGTGTGCTCCGAGCGCCGGCGGCGACTCGGGCGCGGCCGCGGGCTCCGCGGTCGCGGCGGCGCGCGCGGCGATCTCCTCATCACGGCCGCGGACGAACTCGGAGAAGGTGCGCGCCGCGTCCGGCGGACGGCGGCGCAGGAGGTCGAGAATCTCGCGGCCCTCGGCTTTGAGCGTGCGGACGAAATCGCGCGCCTCGGCGAGCTCCGTGTCCCAGCGCGCGCGCCGGCGCTCGCGCAGCTCGGCGACGAGCCGGGAGTGCTCGCGTTCGAGCTCGGCGAGGGCGCGGCGCTCGTCGACCACCGCCTGATGCTCCTCGTCGTGGCGTCGCCGGCTCGTCTCGAGGCGTGCGATCGCGTCCGCGAGCTCGCGCGCCGACATCGTCCGCCGCGCCTCGGCGGCGGCGAGGACCGGCGCCGGAAGGCCGAGCTGGCGCGCCATCGCGAGCCCGAGGCTCTCGCCGAGCGAGCCGTAGACCAAGCGAAAACGCGGCGCGAAACGCACCGGGTCGATGTCGACCGCGGCGAGCTCGATGCGCGGCTCGTTCAGCGCGTAGAGCTTGACGGCGGCGTAGTGCGTCGCCGCCGCCACGAGCGCGCCGCGCCCCATCGCGTGGTCGACGAGCGCGACCGCGAGCGCCGCGCCCTCGTCGGGGTCGGTGCCGACACCGGGCTCGTCGAGGAGCACCAACGCCGGCGGCGCGAGCACCGCGAACACCTCGATGAGATTCACGACGTGTGACGAGAACGTCGACAGGTTACGCTCGATGCTCTGGTCGTCGCCGAGATCGGTGTAGATGCCGGTCACGAACGGGACGACGCTCCCTTCGGCGGCGGGGATCAGCACCCCCGCTTGGGCGAGCGCGGTCAACAGGCCGAGCGTCTTCAGCGCGACGCTCTTGCCGCCGGTGTTCGGACCGGTGAGGACGAGCGCGCGCTTGCCGCCGGCGATCCGCACGTCGATCGGCACGACCGGCCGCCCGGCGAGCAGCAGCTCCGGGTGGCGTGCCTGCCGCAGATCGACCTCGTCGTCGCCGAACGCCGGCGCCGTGCAGCCGAAGCGGCGCGCGAAGAGCGCGCCCGCCGTCAAGCGATCGAGCTCGGCGAGGGCGCCGAGCGCGGTCGTGAGCTCGTGGCGCGCGGCGCCGATCTGCGCCGTGAGCAGCATCAAGAGGCGCAGCTCCTCCGCTTCCTCCTCTTTGCGCGCGAGGAGAAGGCGGTTGTTGAGCTCGATCGCGAAGAGCGGCTCGACGAAGAGCGTCTCGCCCGAGGCGGAGCGATCCTGCACGACACCCGCGACCTGCGTCGCTGCGCCCGCCTTCACCGGCACGACGAACCGATTGTTGCGTACGGTGACGTAGCGATCCGCGATCTTGTCCTCCGCGCCGCCGCTCACCAGACGCTCGAGGCGGGCCTCGATCTCCTGGCGCAGATCGCGCAGCAGCGCGCGCAGCTCGCCGAGGCGCGGGCTCGCGTCGTCGCGCAGCAGCCCCGCGTCGTCGAGCATGCGCGACAGCGTCGCCTCGACCTCTGGCAGCGTGTGGAGTCGTGGCGGTAGATCGGCGAGGGCGGGAAACTCGGCGATCTTGGAGGCGAGGAACTGCCGCGCGGTCCGCACCTGTCGCAGCACCGTCCGCACCTCGACGAGGCGCTCGCCGGCGAGCACGGCGCCCTCGTGCTCGGCGAGCGCGAGCGACTCGCGGACGTCGGGAAACGACGCGAGCGGGACGGCGCCGCTCGTCTCCGCGATGCGGAAGAGGCTCCACTGCCGCGCCAGCGCCGCTTCGGCACGCGTGCGCTCACCGGCCGGACGGAGCGCGCGACACGCCTCAGCCCCGATCGCCGAGACCGCGAGCGCCGCCAGCGCCTCGAGCACGGCCGGGAATGCCAGCGCATCGAGATCGCGAGGGCGCATCCCCGGGACGTACTCGATCCGTCGCGTCGGTGGCAAATCGCGGCGGCGCACGCGACAATGCGGGGTCATGCGAATCGACGGCGCAACGGCGCTCGTGACGGGCGCGTCGAGCGGCATCGGCGCCGCCGTCTGCCGCGCGTTCGCCGATGCCGGCGCGACCGTCGCGCTCGTCGCCCGCCGCGCCGACCGTCTTGCCGAGGTGGCGGCCGGCCTCCGCCCCGGGCGTCACGCGACGTTTGCGTGCGACGTCCGCGATCCCGCGGCGATCGATGCCACCCTCGCCGCCGTGCGCGAGCGCCTCGGCGACGTCGACGTGCTCGTCAACAACGCCGGCATCGGCCGCTATCTGCCGTTCGTCGAGACCGACGCCGAGGAGACGGCGGCGATCCTCGAGACGAACCTGCACGCGGCTTTGCGCTTCACGCGCGCGCTGCTGCCGGGCATGCTCGAGCGCCGCCACGGCCACGTCGTGAACGTCGCGTCGATCGCCGGCCGCATCGGCGCGCGCAATCACGCCGTGTACTGCGCCTCGAAGTTCGCCCTCGCCGGCTTGAGCGAGAGCCTCGTGTACGAGCTCGCGGGCACCGGTGTCGGGGTGACGTTGGTGAATCCCGGCATCATCGCAACCGCGTTCTTCGCGCACCCGTCGTTTGCGCGCTTCCCCGCGACCGCGCGCCGCCGCGCGATCGCTCCCGAGGTCGTCGCCGCCGCGATCGTGCGCGCCGTGCGCCGCGGCAGCGTCGAGGTGACGATCCCCGCGCACTACGCGATCGGCACCGTTCTGAAGACGGTCGCGCCGGGACTCTTTCGCCGCCTGATGCAGCGCTATGCCTGAGGTCGCCGCGCTAGACCGAACGGGCGCGGCGTTGTCTCTCTTTCGTTGCGTTGCTAGTCAGGACGCGTGACGCTTCCGGCGGAACACGTGCTGCACGACGCCGACGACGCGGCGCCCGAGCGCGCACGCGCCGCCGCCGCGCG
>VBKW01000107.1 GCA_005879405.1 Deltaproteobacteria bacterium | reverse complement strand
GATCGCGTTCCTGCGTCGCGACGCCGAGGGCATGCTGCGAACGACACAGATGGCGCTCGGCAAGTTCAGCGTCGTCCACGACCCGGCGACGCAGGAGGACATGGCGGTGCGACCGATCGAGGACGCCGACGTCATCGTCCCGGGACGCGCGCTGCAGAGCCGCCCCCCCGACGACCGCCGGCCGGCGCACGCGTTTCGCAGCCGGCTGCGCGCGATCGTCCGCAGCCAGCCGGTTCCCGCGATGCGCGGGCCGCTCGCGTCGGCGCCGGTCTTCGCCGCGGACCAAACTGTGACCACGTCCTCGACCGGCTTCAAGCTCTTCAACGACGTGCGCTGGTTCGAGCCCGATCAGGGCCTGCCGGTCGTGTACCTGGTGGATGCGGCGGGCGATCCGAAGATCGGCGCGACGACGTCGCGCAAGGCCGTCGACGACGCGCTCGCCGCGTGGACGAACATCCCGACGGCATCGATCGTCCTGCAAGACGGGGGCACGATCACCGGCGCGCCGAGCGGCGGTTGCGACGGCAAGAACACGATTGTCTTCAACGACCCGTCCGGCACGGTTCCCGATCAGTCGAGTTGCTCGGGCATCCTCGCCGTCGGCGGCTATTGCGCGAACGGCGAGACGACGACCGTCAACGACATCGTGTTCAGCCGCATCGTCGAGGGCGACGTCACCGTCAACAATGGCTGGAGCGCTTGCGGTTTCTGGAACGCGACCAACCTGGGCGAGATCCTGACGCACGAGCTCGGCCACACGATCGGACTCGCGCACTCGACCGATCCGACCGCGACGATGTACGCCTTCGCCCACTTCGACGGCCGCGGCGCGTCGGTGATGCCGGACGACGCAGCCGGGGCGACGTTCATCTATCCGGACACGGGCGCGCCGGTTGCGACCTTCACACCGACACCGAAGCCGCAACCCACGCCGAACCCGCCCGACACCGACGGTGACGGCGTGCCCGACGCCGTCGACAATTGCCCGGCGGTCGCGAACCCGGCGCAGACCGACAGCGACGGCGACGGCGTAGGCGACGCCTGCGACAACTGCGTCGCGATCGCGAACCCGACGCAGGATCCGGGGACGGCGTGCGCCGGCCTCGCCGTCGTCAGCATGAGCGTGACCTTCGGACGCGATCCGCTCGCCGCCGACGACCGTCTCCGTCTGCACGGGCGCTTCACGGTCGCGAGCGCCCGCTCGATGACCGACATCGCCGGCCAGCCGGTGACGCTCGCGCTCGGCGACGCCGGCTCCCCGATCGTCACGATGACGGTGCCGAGCGGCGGCTGGAAAGCGAACCGCTCCGGCACCCAGCTCCTCTTCTACGACGCCGACGGACAGCTCCAAGGCGGCCTCACGCGCGTGAGCCTGAAGTCGCGCGACGGCATTCACTACGACCTCACGCTCGCCGCCAAGCATCTCGATCTCGCCGGCAGCGACGTCCCGTCCCTGCTCGTCCAGCTGCAGGTCGATCCATCGAGCTACTTCGGCCTCGGTCAGTGCACGACCAACCGTCGCCGCACCCACGTGACCTGCCGCCCGCCGCATTAGGCGCCGGTAGGCGTGCACGATTGCGCGCCCGATGATGGATTTGTCCGCTGCGGGGATACTGGGTCGAGTTGCGAGCCAGACGAGGCGCGAGGGAAGCGAGCAGCGCAGGCGTAGCAGCGCTACGCCGAGCAGCGGAACCACCGAGCAACGAAGTATGGCGACGCAAATCGGCCCAGTATAAAGATCGCGCGATGAACGCCCGTATGCGGGTGCGACGCGCGCGCCGTGACGACCTCGATCGCGTGCGCGCGCTCCTCGGCGCGGCGGACGTGCCGACGCCGCGGGAGCGCAAGCGTTGGCGCCGGCTCGTCTCGACGCTCGGCGAGGACCTGTACCTCGCCGAGCGCGACGACGTGCTCGTCGGCCTGGCGGTGATCGTCTATGTGCGTGGTCTCGGCGCGCCGGCGGCGATCGTGCGACAACTGCACGCTACAACCGACGACGCCGCGCGCATCCTCCTAGAATCCGGACGAACGCGCGCGCGCGCGCGCGTTTGTAGCCGTCTCGAGGTGCAGCTCGAGAGCGGCGCGGCCGGCGGCGGCACCCTCGCCGATGCGCTCGTCGCCGAGGGATGGAGCGCCGGCCCACGGACGCTCGTCCGAGCGCTCGCGCCATGATCGAGCTCGCCGAAGCCGAGAGTTCCGCTCGGCTGGCACGGGTGCTCGGTCTCGTGCGCGCCAAGTTCGCCGGGGCCGCCGCGGCGCTCGAGCGTTTCGCGACGGCGCTCTTCGCGAAGCACGGGAGCGAGTACCTCGCCGAGCTCGGCGACGAGGAGGCGGTCGCGCTCGTCGTCGGCGCGCACCGCTTCCTCCTCGAGCAAGATCCACCGCCGCGCGTGCGCGCGTTCGCGCCGACGTTCGCCGTCGACGGCTGGGAGTCGACGAGCGCCGTCGTGCAGACGGCGATGCCCGACCGCCCCTTCATCGTCGATACCATCCGCGAATACTTCCGCAGCGAGAACGTCGAGGTGCGTCACCTGCTGCACCCGATCTTGAGTGCGGACGTCGTCGACGGGGACGGGCAGACAGGGTAGTCCTTCGCGCACGCGGTGCTTCCGCCGCTGCCGGACGACCGGCTCGCCGCCCTCGCCGCCGGCGTGCGCGAGCGGCTCGCGAACGTGCTCGTCGTGACCGACGACTTCGCGGCGATGACGGCGCGCGCGGAAGCCGTGGCGGACGAGCTCGAGCGTCATGCGGGCGCGCTCGCCAAGGACGAAGTGCGCGAGGTGCAGGATTTTCTCCACTGGCTCGTCCACGGCAGCTACGTGTTTCTCGGCGCGCGCAGCCTCTCGTTCGTCGAGCGCGACGGCGCCACGACCGTGCAGATCGATCCCGGCTCGGGGCTGGGACTGCTGCGCGACGAGCAGCGGTCGCACTACGCCGCCCCAACGGACCTGAGGGAGATCGCCGAGCCCGTGCGTGGTCGTCTCGTCGGCGGCGCGCTCTTGAGCGTCGCCCGCACCGCCGCGTACGCGCCCGTGCACCGCCACGTGCGGATGGACTATGTCGGGGTAAAGCGCCTCGACGACCACGGCCGGATCTGCGGCGAGCACCGCTTGCTCGGCCTCCTCACCAGCAAGGCCTACGCGGAGGAGTCGGCCGAGATTCCGATCCTGCGCCAGCGCTTGGCGCAGATCCTGCGCGCCGAGCGCATCGTCCCCGGCTCGCACGACTACAAGGAGATCGTCGCGATCTTCAACAGCATGCCGAAGACCGAGCTCTTCCCGGCACCGGTCGAAGCGGTACGCGCCGACATCGAGACGATCCGCGCGCACGGCGCAAAGGATGTGCACGTCACGGTCCGGCCGGACGTGCTCGAGCGCGGTGCCGCGGTCATGGTCATCATGCCGCGCGACAAGTTCTCCGGCGCCCTCCGCGCGCGCATTCAAGAGGCGCTCGCCGCGCGCTTCGGCGGCCAAGTGCTCGACTATCACTTGGCGCTCGGCGAAGGCGATCAAGCGCGACTCCACTTCTTTCTCGAGGCACCGCGCGAGCACGTCCGTCGCGTTCGCTGGGAGGACCTCCGGCACGAGATCGCCGAGCTCGCGCGCGGTTGGGACGACCGCCTCGCCGAGCGGCTGATCGCGCTCCACGGCGCCGCGCGCGGTGCTGAGCTCACCGAGCGCTACGGTCGCATCCTTCCGGAGCAGTACAAAGCGGCGACGGAGATCCCGGCCGCCGTCAACGACATCCGGCACCTCGAGACGCTGCGCGGCGGCGCCGCGGCGAGTTGCGACGTCGCGAACCCGATCGGCGGCGACGACCGTTTCACGGCGCTCCGCCTCTATCTGCGCGAGCAGCTCGTGCTCTCGGACGTCGTGCCGATGCTCGAGGATCTCGGCTTGCGCGTCTTCGCCGAAAGCGCGCTGACGATTCCCGTCCTCGACGGCGGCGCCGCGTATCTGCACACGTTTCTCGTGCAGACGGCGGCGGGGGCGCGCGTCGACGTCCGCCGCGACGGCGACCGACTGCTCGCGGCGTTGACGGCGGTGCGCGACGGCGCCGTCGAGAGCGACGCCTTGAACCAGCTCGTCCTCGCCGCCGCGCTCGGGTGGCAGGAGGTCGACCTGCTGCGGACCTATTGCAACTACGGCTTTCAGATCGGCGCTGCGCCGAGCCGCCGCGCGCTGACCCAGGCGCTCGTCCGACATCCGCGCTGCGCCGCCGCGCTCCTCCGCTACTTCGCGGCGCGCTTCCAGCCCGGCCTCGATCGTGGGGAGGCAGGGCCGGCGCGCCAAGCCTTCGTCGCGAGTCTCGACGACGTCGACAACATCGGCGAGGACCGTGCGCTGCGTGCGCTCTGCGAGCTCGTCGACGCGACGGTGCGGAGCAACTTCTACGCGGTCCGCGCGCAGGGCGGCGACTACGTCGCGATCAAGCTCGACTGCGCCCGCATCGAGACCTTGCCGAAGCCGCGGCCGCTCTTCGAGATCTACGTCCAGGCCGCGCACATGGAAGGCGTGCACCTGCGTGCCGGCAGAATCGCCCGCGGCGGCATCCGATTCAGCGACCGCCACGACGACTTCCGCAGCGAGATCCTCGGTCTCATGAAGACGCAGACGGTGAAGAATGCGGTCATCGTCCCCGTCGGCGCGAAGGGCGGCTTCATCGTGAAGCGCGCCGCCGGTCCCGACGCGGTCGCGGCGGCGTACACGACGCTCATCCGCGGCATGCTCGACCTGACCGACAACGTCGTCGACGCCGACGTCTGCCGGCCGCCCGGGCTCGTCTGCTACGACGAGCCCGATCCGTATCTCGTCGTCGCGGCGGACAAGGGCACGGCGACCTTTTCGGACTTGGCGAACGACGTCGCGGCCGAGTATCGCTTCTGGCTCGGCGACGCATTCGCGTCCGGCGGCTCGCACGGCTACGACCACAAGCGGCTCGGCATCACGGCGCGTGGTGCGTGGGAGTGCATCGCGCATCACTTCCACGAGTGCGGCGTCGACGTCGGCGGCGAGGCGTTCACCGTGGCGGGGATCGGCGACATGAGCGGCGACGTCTTCGGCAACGCAATGCTGCTCTCGCCCACGCTGCGCCTGCGCGCCGCCTTCGACCATCGCCACATCTTCCTCGATCCCGACCCCGATCCCGCCGTGTCGTACGCCGAGCGTGCCCGTCTGTTCGCGCTGCCGCGGTCGAGCTGGGCGGACTACCGGCGCGACGCGCTCGGCCCCGGCGCGACGATCGTCGCGCGCGACGCGAAGCGCGTGCTGCTCACCCGCGAGGTGCAGGCGCTCCTCGAGGTGTCCGACGACGCGCTCGACGGCGAGAGCCTCATCCGCGCGATGCTCCGCGTGCGCACGGATCTGCTCTTCAACGGCGGCATCGGCACGTACGTGAAGGCGCGTGGGGAGACGCTCGCGGAGGTCGGCGACACGGCGAATGCGAGCGTGCGTGTGAACGGGGCCGAGCTGCGCGCGCGCGTCGTCGGCGAAGGCGGCAACCTCGGGATCACGCAACGCGGCCGGATCGAGTACGCGCTCGCCGGCGGTGCGATCAACACCGACGCGATCGACAACTCCGCCGGCGTCGACATGTCCGACCACGAGGTGAACCTCAAGATCGCGCTCCAACCGCTGGTCGCGAGCGGCGCGCTGTCGCCGACGCAGCGGAACGCGCTCCTCGAGGAGGTCACAGAGGACGTGGCCGGCGCGGTGCTCGCGCACAATCGCGACCAGGCGCGCGTCCTGTCGCGCGATCAGCGCCGCAGCCGGCAACGCCTATTCGAGTTCCGCGAGCTGATGGCCGCGTTCGAGCGCGAAGGCCTGCTGGATCGCGCGCTCGAGAGTCTGCCCGATCGTGAAACGCTCCGCGGCCGGCGCGCGGACTTCCTCGGCCTCACGCGTCCCGAGCTGGCCGTCCTGCTGGCATACGCGAAGATGCACTGCACGCGCGCCGTCGCGGCATCGCCGCTCGTCGACGATCCGTTCCTCGAGGAGGTGCTGCTGCGCTACTTCCCGACTGCGCTCGCGACGCGCCATCGCGACGCGATTCGTCGCCATCGCTTGCGCCGTGAGCTGATCGCGACGACGCTCACGAACGAGGTGATCGACCTCATGGGGACGACGTTCGTCACCCGCACGGTGCGCGACACGGGGGCGAACCCGGCCGACGTCGTGCGCGCGTTCGTCGTCGTCGACGCGCTCGCGCACGCCCGCGATCTCGCCGCGCGCGCCGCGGCGACCGGCGCGGAGACCGAGAGCCGACTGCTCGGCGTGCTGCTCCCCGCGGTCGAGCGCGTGGTGCGGTGGCTCCTCGCCACGTACGCGTCGCTCGGTGCGATCGGTCCGCTGGTCGCGCGCTTCCGCCGCGCGGCGGCCGAGGCGACGCGGCTGCCGCCGGCCGAGGAGGCACGGCGGCAGGCGCGTGTCGCCGAGCTCGGCGCCGGCGCGCCTGCCGACGTCGCTGCGGGCTGCGTCGCCGCCGACTGGCTGCGCGAAGGGCTCGAGATCGTGGACATCGCCGCCGCGGCCGGCGTCGCCGACGAGCGCGCCGCACGCGCATACTGGCGCGTCGGCGACGTCGTCGATTTCACCTGGCTCCGGGCCGCGCTCGAGGGCGCTGCCGCCGAGGACCGCTGGGAGCGCCGCGCGGCCGAGAGCCTGCTCGCCGAGCTCGACGACCTCCGGCGCCAGCTGGCGGCACAGCTCGTCCCCGAGCCGGACCTCGACGCGGCCGCGCACGCGTTCGAGGAGGCGCATGCCGCGACGCTGGCGCGTGTACGTGGACTCCTGGATGATCTACGCAGTGGCGGCCGGGTCACGCTCGCGGCCATGATCGTCGTCGTCCGCGAGCTCGCACGATTGGAGGAGGACGCATGATCCTGAGGATTCTCTTCGCATTCCTGCTCGGGTTCTTGGTCGGCGCGATCGGCGCCGGCTTTCTGGTCACGTCGCCGGCGGGCAACTACCTGATCGCGCCGGTGATCGCCGCCAATCCGCGGGTGCAGGATCTCGAGGCGAAGGTGCGGTCGGCGGACGAGCAGCGCAGCACGGTCGCGCGGCAGCTCGACAAGGTGACCGACCGTTTGGAGCAGATGGGGCAACGGTTCGAGGAGCTGCAGCGGCGACTCGAGGCGATGCAGCGCCCGGCCGCGGCCGGCGAGCGCTCGGCGCCGCCGCCGACGGCGGAGGCCGGCGCGCCGCCCGGAACGCCCTGAGGCGAGCGCTCAACCTCGCCGTGGACTCGTGCTAGAGTCCGCGCGCTTTCAACCGAAAGGGGGTGAGGACAGATGAAGAGGGTCATGACGACGGCTGTCGTCGCAGTGGCGCTTCTCGCATTCGCGGGCGCGCCGGCTTCCGCAGCGACGAAGCACACGCGCCATCACACCACTTGTAAGCAGATCAAGGAGGCGATCGATGGCGGCAAGGCGGCCGAGGACGTGGAGAAGGACATGCACGTCACGGCGGCGTACGTGAAGAAATGCACCACACCGACGGCGAAGAAGACGGCGGCACCAGAGAAGAAGTCCTGAACGGTGACACCCCGGGCGCGTGGCGCCCGGGGTCCACCCCCTCCGTCGCGCTCGAGATCAGCTCCCTCAGTCACGGTCCCGACGCCGTCGCCCGCCACGAAGGGCGCGTCGTGTTCGTGCCGGGTGTCGCGCCCGGCGACACGGTCGAGGCGCGACTCGTGAACGAACATGCGTCGTTCGCGCGTGCCGAGGTCGTACGGCGCCTCGCATCGGGCGCCGCGTATCGCGTCGCGCCATGCGCGTGGGTGACCGAGTGCGGCGGTTGCCCGTGGCAGCAGGTCGCGTACGACGTGCAGCTCGCCGCCAAGGCGACGAACGTCCGCGAGGCACTGGCGCGGATCGGCGGCCTCAGCGCCGCCCACGAGCTGCCGATCCGGCGTGCTCCCGACGAGTGGCGCTACCGACACCGCATTCGCCTGCACGTCGGCGCCGGCGGCGCGCTCGGGTATCGTCGCGCGCGCTCGCACCAGGTGGTGGAGATCGGCGACTGCGTGATCGCCGACGCCGCGCTCGCGGCGGCGCTGCCCGCGGTGCGCGCGCTAGTCCGACGGTTGGCGACCCGTCTCGCGACCGTCGAGCTCGTCGGCAACGGCGCCGGCGGTGTCGTCGTGAGCGGTGCCGCGCACGGCGCGTTCGTCGCCGCCGACGAGCGTCACATCAGCACACTGCTTGCGACCGCGGCGGCCCCCGCGCGCATCGTCGGCGTCCAGCTCGCCGCCGACGGTTGGCAACGCACGTGGGGCGACGTCCGCGTCCGCGTCGATCCCGATGCCGGCGGCACGACGATCGTGCAGCACCCCCGGGCGTTCAGCCAGGTGAACCCGGCGGCGAACCGCCTCCTGGTCGAGACGGTGTGCACGATGGCCGCTCCGGCGCGGCGCGTCCTCGATCTCTTCTGCGGCGCCGGCAACTTCAGTCTGCCGCTCGCGCGCGCCGGCGCCGACGTGATCGGCGTCGAGGCGAGCGCGGCCGCGGTTGCCGACGCCCGGGCCAGCGCCGCGGCATGCGGGCTCACCGGGGCGCGCTTCGAGGCGACCTCGGCGCTCCACTTCCTCCGCCAGCAGGGACTCGCCGGCACCGAGCTCGTCGTGCTCGACCCGCCGCGGACGGGCGCCGCCGGCGCGGTCGCGCAGCTCGCCCGTCTGCGCGCACCTCGGATCGTCTACGTGTCGTGCGACCCCGCGACGCTCGCGCGCGACGTCGCCGTGCTCGCCGCCGCGGGCTACCGCATCGGTCGTCTGCAACCGCTCGATCTCTTTCCACAAACGCCGCACGTCGAAACGGTGCTCGAAGCCGCTCTCGCTATTGACTGACCCCGACAGCGCCGTATATCTTCGACTTCACTCGATTTTTTTTCGCGCCACCGCGAGGTGCCGGCGATGCCGAAAGAGGAAAAAACCGCCAAGGCCAAGGTCACCATCATCTCCGGCAAGGGGGTCTCGCAGACCATCAACTACCTGCTCGAGGATCGCGACGAGCTCGAGTGGCTGGTGGCGGTCGGCCGCAACAAGAACGGCGAGATCTTCTTCTACGACACCGGCGGCGACATCGTGGAGGATCTCGGCACCCTCGAGTACCTGAAGCAGCGCATCATTCGCGCCCACTTCGGCGACGAGCCGGAGTAAGTCGGCGCCGAACGGCGACGGCCGATCGCGCCGGCCGGGGCGCCGTCAGAGGTCGGCGGGAACGCCGGCCAGCACCTGATCGCCGTCGATCCTGAGCGGCACGCGAATCAGTCGTTTGCCGATCGGCGGTCCGAGAACGCACTCGCCGGTGTCCGCACGGTAGCGGGCGCCGTGCGTCGCGCAGACGATGAGCCCCGTCTCGTCGAGAAAGCGGTTCTCGACCCAGTCCATCGTCAGCGCCACGTGGCGGCAGCGATTGACCCACGCGTGGAGCGTGCCGTCGACGTTCACGACGAACGCCTCGATGGGCTCACCGTCGACCGGCAACAGAAACTTCCGCGTCGTACCGCACGGGAGATCGCCGGCCCGACCGATCACGACTTCCCGGGTGGATTGCTCCACGATCCCGATCTGCCTACCATGCGTCTCCGCGTCGGCCAATGGACCTGCTCCCGAAGCTCCGCGCGATCGAAGCGTTCCCGGTCGTGGTCGACGGCCGGCAGCTGATCTGTCTCCGCGATCCGTTGCAGTACGCCGCGGAGTCGCTGGTCGTCGCGTATCCGGCGTTCTTCATCCTGACGCTCCTCGACGGCGCCCACACGGCCATCGACGTCCAGGAGGCCTGGACGCGCCGCTTCGGGTCGATTCTCGAGTCCGCGGAGCTCCGCGAGCTGATCGCGGCGCTCGATCGCCACTACTACCTCGAGTCGGATGCGTTCGCAGTGCACCGCGAGTCGTTGCTCGCGGCGTTCCGCGCCGATCCGTTGCGGCGCGCCGCGCACGCCGGGACGAGCTATCCCGACGAGCCACAGGCGTTGCGCCACCATCTCGACGGGTTTTTCGCCGGCATCGCGTGCGACGGCCGCGGTCCGGTACGCGGGATCGTCGCGCCGCACATCGACCTGCGAGTCGGCGGCGTCGCCTACGGTCACGCGTATGCCGCGCTCTCCGCGACCGACGCCGAGCGCTTCGTCATCCTCGGCACGTCGCACCATCCGAGTCGCACGCTCTTCACGGCGACACGCAAGGACTTCGCGACCCCGCTCGGCACCGTCGCGACGGATCGCGGCTTTCTCGACCGTCTCACGCGCCGCGCACCGGAGGATCTCTACGCGGACGAGCTGCTGCACCGCATCGAGCACACGATCGAGTTTCAGGTCGTGCTCCTGCAGCACCTGCTCGGCGGCCGCCGCCCGTTCAGCATCGTCCCGATTCTCGTCGGCTCGTTCCACGAGATGGCGCTCGCCGGCCGCGCTCCGGCGCGCGATCCGCGTTTCGCCGGCTTCGTCACGGCTCTCCGCGAGGTGTTGACTGAGGACCCGCGTCCGACCGTCGTCGTCGCTGGCGTCGACTTCGCCCACGTCGGCGCCAAATTCGGCGACAACGAGGGCCTGACTTCCGAGCTCGTCGCGATGACGGAAGCCAAGGACCGGCGGCTCATCGCGGCGCTCGAGCGCGGCGACGGCGACAGCTTCTTCGCCGAGGTCGGCGCCGACGGCGACCGCACCCGCATCTGTGGCCTGGCGCCGCTCTATACGTTCTCGTCGCTGATGGACGGCGCGCCGGGTCGCCTCCTGCACTACGATCGCAACGTCGACGTGGCGACACGCTCCGTCGTCACGTACGCGAGTCTCGCCTTCTGACGGGTCGACGTGGCCCCTTCACTCGCCCCGCCGGCGCAGCTCAGCGAGCAACCGCGGCGACGGCGTCTGTCAGCTCGGCGAGCGAGCCGCACGGGACGACGACCTCGACGTGGCGCGCGTAGAGGTCGATGACGCTGTCGCCGGTGTTCCACCGATTCATCGGCTCGGGATTCAGCCACACGACGCGACGCGCCCGCGCGCGCGCGTCACGCAGCAGATCGGCGCGTGCGGGACGGCGATTGTTACGTGCGTCGCCCAGTATGAGCAGAACCGTGTCGCGCGTGAGCTCAGACGCGGCGTCGCGCATCAGGTCGGCGAGCACCCGGCCGAAGTCGGAGCGTGCCATGAGGACGAGCGGCGCCGCGGGCCGCACCTGCCCGGCGACGAACTCGATCTCGACCAGCCGGTCGACGAAGCCGTACAGCCGCACGCCGCGGAACCATGCGGCGGCCGGCGCGAGCAGCGCGAGGAAGAAGTCGGTCGCGGTCGCGACCGACGCCGAGAGATCGCACAGGGCGACGAGCGCCGGCGGCCGCGGCCGGCGCCCCCGGAAGTAGCGTTCGAGGGGAACGCCGCCGCGCGGTGTAGCGGCGCGCAGCGTACGGCGGAAGTCGAGCCGGCCGCGCGGTTGCGGTCGCAGTCTGCGGCGGAGCCGTGTCGATACCTGTTGTGCGAGCGTTCGCACGAGCGCGCTCGCCTCCGCGGTGTCGCGCGGCGACATCGCGGCGAACGGCATCGCCCGGAGCGCGCGTGCCCGCGCCGCTTTCGAACGCGCCGCCGCACCGATGTCGTCTTCGGACGAGGTGCCGCGGGCGCGCTGCGATGCCGGCGTGCCGTATCGCGCGGCCGCAGCATCGCCGTCGGGGTCACGACCGGCGGCCGCATCGTCGCTGCGCGGTGCTGCGGCGTGCTCGCGCCCGCGCGCGTCGCCGCCGCGCTCATCCTCGGCGTCACCCGGCGCGGTCCGCTCGTGGCGCGTGGTCCCGACGACGCCTGTGCGCGCGTCGGCGGCACGCGCCGCCGCACGCCGCGACGTCGCGTCGGCTGCGCCGCCTGACGCGCCACCGTCATCGGCGCCGGCAACGCCGCCAGCGCCGGCGGCCTCACCGCCGCCGTGACCGCTCCTGCCGACGCCTTCCGCGTCGGCGCCCCGCGCGCCGCCGCGGCGCGCCGCGGCCCACCGCGGCGCGGCTGGCGGAAACGCGCGCGCGAAGCACTCGTCGAAGAGCGCGCGGTCGCCTTCGTCCTTGACGACCGCTGCGGCGAGCGCGTCGGCGAGCGCCGCGCGCTCGATGCCGACGACGGCCGCGGCTTGGGCGGCGTCTATAGCCTCCGCGACGCTCACCGCAACGCCCGCGGCGCGAAGGTCCGCGATCAAGGCGCCGAGCCGTGCCTTCATTCCGCGCGCGCCCGCAAGCGCTGCGCCCCGATCGTGCAGCGCTGCGGGGTCGCGCCGCCGAGAGGAGGCCGTACTTTCACGTATTTCCGTGGCATCGCCGTTGCTGATCGTGGGCTCGCATGCAGCCGCAGCCCGCGATCGTGCTCCTCATCATCTTGAACTTGGCGCTGCAGATGTTCGACGGCGTCGCGACGTACGTCGGCTGGCAGCGCTTCGGCGAGGCGAATCCGCTGCTCCGCGCCGGCTTCGACGCGTGGGGTGCCGGCGTGACGCTCGTCATGGCGAAGATCATTGCCATCGCGCTCATTCTCGTCCTCGCCCGCGCCGGCAGGCCGGCGCTCGTCGGCGTCGGGTTGTCGCTCACGCTCGTCGCCTACGCGGCGTTGTCGCTCGTGCCGTGGGCATTCCGCCTCGCACAGTAGCGCGCCGCATTTTCGACCGCCGCCGCGCGCGTCACTAGCCTCGAAGAGTGCTGCACCGTCGCGGTCGCGTTCGTCGAGACCGGGCGCGCGGCGCTCAGCGGCGGAGCGCCGCGATCTTCGGCGCCGCCTTGCGGACGTCCTCCTCGTGCTTCAGCAGCACCGACAGCGTGCGACGGACGGCGTCGGCGTCGAGCTCGCGAATCCCGAGCGCAAGCAGCGCCCGCGCCCAGTCGAGGGTCTCGGCGATGCTCGGCGCCTTGCGGAGGTCGAGGCGGCGCAGACCGGCCACGAACTCCGCGACCTTCGCGCGCAGGCGCTCGTCGAGGTCGGGCACCTTGAGGGCGATGATCTCGCGCTCCTTCTCGACGCCGGGGAACTCGAGGAAGAGATGGAGACAGCGCCGCTTGAGCGCCTCCGAGAGCTCGCGCCGCTGGTTCGAGGTGAGGATGACGACCGGTCGCTCGACGGCACGGATCGTCCCCAGCTCCGGCACGCTCACTTGGTAGTCGGACAGCACCTCGAGGAGGAACGCTTCGAACTCCTCGTCCGCCTTGTCGACCTCGTCGATGAGCAGCACGACGCGATGCGGAGCGACGATCGCGCGCAGGAGCGGCCGTTCGAGGAGATAGTCGCGCGAGAAGATGTGGCTCGCGAGCTCCTCCCACGGCGTCTCCTTGTCGCGATCGACTTGCAGGCGCAGGAGCTGCTTCTGGTAGTTCCATTCGTAGAGCGCGTGCGCGTCATCGAGGCCTTCGTAGCATTGCAGGCGGATGAGCTCGGTCGCGAGCATCGCGGCGACGACCTTGGCGAGCTCCGTCTTGCCGGCGCCCGCCGGGCCTTCGACGAGGAGCGGCTTCTCGAGGACGAGCGCGAGGTAGAGCACCGTCTCGACGCGCGCAGTAGTGATGTAGCGCGCCCGCGCCAGCCCCTCGTGCACCGCCTCGGGGGTGATCTCCACGTCAGCCGCCGCCGTCGAGCGGGTAGATGACGAGTCCCGTCAGCAGTTTCGGGTGAAAGTACGTCGATTTCTCCGGCATCGTCAGCCCGGCGAGGCTCACCGCGCGCAGCGCCGCGAGGCTCGTCCGCGGCACGAAGAACGCCGCCGCCGCGCCGCCACGTTCCACCGCGGCGAGCGCCGCCGTCGCATCTTGCGTGTACGTGAGGCCGGGCGTGCCGCCGCGCTCACCGATCGGCAGACCGAGCATGCCGCCGAGGACGACCTGATGGAGCGCGGTGACGTCGAGCGCGCGCAGCACCGCTGGTGTCGATGTGGGAAACGGCAGCGCCGTCGTCGCGGCGGAGAGCAGCCACAGCGCATCGGCGCCGGCGACCGCGGCGCCGAGCCGTACCGTCGCCTCGGTGTCGCCGCAGCTCAAGCGTTCGAGGAGTCGCGCCATGCCGGCGTCCGTCCAGGGCAGCCGATCGACGCGGAACTTGGCGGCGAGCGCGCGTTCCAGATCGTCGGCCGCGAGTGGCGACGACGCGAGCACGCGGTGCGTCGGCAGCACGACGAGCCCCGGGTCCTCGATACGCGTCAGATACGCGAGCACGTAGTCGTACGGCGCGGCGCCGGGCGGCGGCGCCGCGGATCCGAGCGCGGCGCGCGTCTCGTCGCGGTAGCGCAGCGCCGTCTCGTAGCGATGGTGACCGTCCGCGATGAAGACCTCGCGCGTCGCGAGCCGTCATCGCCGCCGATGTCGAGGTCGGGCGCGCGATCCGGAATCAGCGCCGCGATCGACCAGTCCACCGCCGACACCAACCCGAAGATCGGCGACAGCGACGCGCGACACGCACGCACCAGCGCCAAGCGGTCGCTCTTCGCACGCTCGAGCGTCCGCTCGTGCGGCCGCACCTTGCCCGAGTCGAAGCTCTCGATGCGGAGCGCGCCGATGATGCCGATGCGCTCGCGCAGGTCGCCCGCCGGCGCGCGGAAGCATTGCGCGTAGAGGTACAGAGCGGGTGACGGATCGCGCGCGACCGCGCCGGACTGCCGCCAATCGCGCAGCGTCGTCGCGGCGGCGGCATACGGGTCGGCCTCGCGATTCAGGATCAAGCGCACGACGTTGTGTGGGCTGCGCGCATAAAGCGCGGCCTGCTGCGCAGGATCGATGACGTCGTACGGCGGCGCGACGACGCGCGCGACCTCGTCGACGATGGCGGGATCGTACCGGAGTCCGCGAAAGGGGTTGAGCGTCGCCACCGCGCCTCGTCCTCAGGATGGAGTCTCGAGCGGAAAGGCGCCGAGCACGTCACGGAGCGCCTCGCTCGAAACCGCGCCCACGCGTATCACCCGTGCCCCGTCGTTCGCGACGAGTAGCACGGTCGAGCCCGAGCCGCCAGCGAGCGTTCCGCCGTCGAGGTACACGTCGACGGCGGCGCCGAGCGCACGCCGCGCCGTCGCGACGTCGCAAGCAGCGGGCTCGCCGGCGCGGTTCGCGCTCGTCGCGGTGATCGGCTCGCCGACCGCGGCGGCGAGCGCGCACGCGATCGGATGACTCGACACGCGCACGCCGATGCAGCCCGTTCCCGCGGCGAGCTCCGCGGGGAGATCATCACGCGCCGGCAGGACGAGCGTCAGCGGGCCGGGCCAGAAGCGCTCCATGAGCGCGGCCGCGGCGGCGGGAACACGCGTGACGACGCGCGCCGCCATCGCGCGGTCGGCGACGATCACCGAGATCGGCTTTGCGCCCTCACCGAGCCGCGCCTTCAGCATCGCCACGCGACGGACCGCCGGCGCGCGCAGCGCGCGCGCGCCGGTGCCGTAGAAGGTCTCCGTAGGGTAGACGACGAGGCCGTCACCCCGGAGCGCGGCGATGCCGTCTTCGAGGGCGGCGTCGGTCACCCGATGAGGATCCTCGAGGCGAACACGCCCGCTCTCGCCTCAGCGTTTGGCGACTGCTCCACCGGGACGCGCCCGCGCCGCTTGCAGGCGGCGGTCCTTCTCCGTGACACCGGCGGCCATCTCGCGTTTCGACGTCGCGAGGCGCGCCGCGAGCGCCGCGTCGTCGAGCGCGAGGATCTGCGCCGCGAGCAGCGCCGCGTTGTCGGCGCCCGCCTTGCCGATCGCGAGCGTGCCGACGGGCACGCCGGCCGGCATCTGCACGGTCGCGAGGAGGGCGTCGAGGCCGCCGAGGCCGCCCGCGTCGAGCGGCACGCCGAGCACCGGCAAGGTCGTGTGCGCCGCGACCGCGCCGGCGAGATGCGCCGCCGCGCCGGCGCCGCAAATCAGGACGCGGTAGCCCTGCTCGCGCGCCTCGCGCGCGAAGCGCGCCGTCTCGTCCGGCGAGCGGTGCGCGGAGAGCACGCGCGCCTCGTGCGCGATACCGAGGGCGCCGAGGCGGTCGGCGGCCGCCGACATGACCGGCCAGTCACTGTCGCTGCCCATGAGGATCGCCACTCGCGCGCTTTGCCCAGCTCCCGATCGTTCCTTGCGTTTGCGATTCACGTCGCCTCCTCGTCGCCCGTCAGCCACCGACGCCCCGCGCGCTGCTCACCTGCGTCACCGCGGCGGCGCGCCGCCGCGGCGACCGATGTCGCGACGGTACCGCATGCCCGCGAAGCGGATACGCTCGACGCCGGTATACGCGTTCGCGACCGCCGCGGCGACGTCGCGGCCGAGCGCGGCGAGCGTCAAGACCCGACCGCCGTTCGTCACGACGGCGCCGCCGCGCCGCGCCGTCCCGGAGTGAAAGACCACGCCGCCCTGCCATCCGTCCAGCCCCGCGATCGGATCGCCTTTGACCGGCTCGTTCGGATAGCCGTTTGCGGCGAGGACCACGCCGGCGCTGGCGCGCGTCTCCCACTGCGGCACGTGCCGCACGAGCGTGCCGTCGGTCACGGCGAGGACGAGGTCGAGGAGATCGGAGCGCAGGCGCAGCATGAGCACTTGGCACTCTGGGTCGCCGAAGCGGACGTTGAACTCGAGCACCTTGGCGCGACCGGCGTCGACCATGAGCCCGGCGTAGAGCACGCCGCGATAGCGGATGCCGCTCGCGGCGAGCGTCGCGATCACCGGCCGCACGATCTCTTCCATGACCGCGCGCTCGAGCGCCGGTGTCACGAGCGGCGACGGCGAGTACGCGCCCATGCCGCCGGTGTTGGGACCAGTGTCGCCGTCGCCGAGGCGCTTGTGGTCCTGTGACGACGCGAGCGGTACGACCGTGTCGCCG
The DNA here is from genome assembly GCA_005879405.1 of Deltaproteobacteria bacterium. Taxonomy (GTDB): domain Bacteria; phylum Desulfobacterota; class Binatia; order UTPRO1; family UTPRO1; genus DP-19. The sequence continues at coordinate 12,419 of VBKW01000107.1, read as the reverse complement.
TCCGTGACCGCCATGAACGACACTTCCTCGCCGGCGAGGAACTCCTCGATCACGACCCGCCGCCCGGCATCGCCGAACGCGCCCCGGCGCATGCTGGTGTCGATCGCGGCCTGCGCGTCGGCGCGCGTGGCGCACACCGCGACGCCCTTCCCCGCCGCGAGGCCGTCGGCTTTGACGACGACCGGCGCGCCGACCTCGTCGACGTAGCGCGACGCCGCCGCCGCGTCGTCGAAGACGGCGTGACGCGCGGTCGGCACGCCGGCGCGCGCCATCACGTCCTTCGCGAATGCCTTGCTGCCCTCGAGCGCGGCGGCGGCGCGGCACGGACCGAAGCAGCGCAGACCGGCCGCGGTGAAGTCGTCGGCGATACCGAGCACGAGCGGCAGCTCCGGGCCGACGACGGTCGCGTCGATGCGCTCGCGGCGCGCGAAGTCGCGGAGCGCCGCGACGTCGTCCGCGGCGATCGCGACGTTCTCGGCGAGCGCCGCCGTCCCTGCATTGCCGGGCGCGCAGTACAACGCGGTGACGCGCGCGCTCTGCCGCAGCTTCCACAGCAGCGCGTGCTCGCGTCCGCCGCCACCGACGACGAGGACGCGCATCAGTGTCGGAAGTGGCGCTGGCCCGAGAGGATCATCGCCATGCCGTGTTCGTTCGCCGCTGCGATCACCTCGGCGTCGCGGATGCTGCCGCCGGGCTGGATGACGGCGGTCGCCCCCGCCGCGGCGACGACGTCGAGCCCGTCGCGGAAGGGGAAGAACGCGTCCGACGCGGCGACCGTGCGCGCGGTCGTCAGCCCTGCGTTGCCGGCGCGCATCACGGCGAGGCGCGCGGAGTCGACGCGGCTCATCTGTCCCGCGCCGACGCCGACGACTTGGTCGGCGCGCGCGAGCACGATCGCGTTCGACTTGACGTGCTTGCAGATGCGCCACGCGAAATCGAGCGCGGCGAGCTCGTCGGCGGTCGGCTTGCGCGCGGTCGCGACGGTGCACGCGGCGACCTCGACCTCGGCAAGGTCGCGGTCTTGGACCAGGAAGCCGCCGACGACGCGCTTCACGTCGCGGCTGCGTCCGGCAGCGCCGTGCCACGCGCGGCGGCTCGCCGCAAAGAGGTCGTCGCCGTCGGTGAGGTCGAGCGTCAGGAGCCGCACTTGCTGCAACCGTTTCGAGCCGGCGAAGAGCGCGAGCGCGGCGGGCGCGATGCGCGGCGCGATCACGACCTCGAGGAAGAGATCCTGCATCGCCTCGGCGGTGGCGCCGTCGAGCGTGCGGTTGAACGCGACGATGCCGCCGAAGATCGACACCGGGTCCGACGCGCGCGCTTTCGTGAACGCCTCGACGAGCGTCGCAGCGGTCGCGACGCCGCAGGGGTTCGTGTGCTTGATCGCGACCGGGCGAGGCGCGCGGAGTCGACGCGGCTCATCTGTCCCGCGCCGACGCCGACGACTTGGTCGGCGCGCGCGAGCACGATCGCGTTCGACTTGACGTGCTTGCAGATGCGCCACGCGAAATCGAGCGCGGCGAGCTCGTCGGCGGTCGGCTTGCGCGCGGTCGCGACGGTGCACGCGGCGACCTCGACCTCGGCAAGGTCGCGGTCTTGGACCAGGAAGCCGCCGACGACGCGCTTCACGTCGCGGCTGCGTCCGGCAGCGCCGTGCCACGCGCGGCGGCTCGCCGCAAAGAGGTCGTCGCCGTCGGTGAGGTCGAGCGTCAGGAGCCGCACTTGCTGCAACCGTTTCGAGCCGCCGAAGAGCGCGAGCGCGGCGGGCGCGATGCGCGGCGCGATCACGACCTCGAGGAAGAGATCCTGCATCGCCTCGGCGGTGGCGCCGTCGAGCGTGCGGTTGAACGCGACGATGCCGCCGAAGATCGACACCGGGTCCGACGCGCGCGCTTTCGTGAACGCCTCGACGAGCGTCGCAGCGGTCGCGACGCCGCAGGGGTTCGTGTGCTTGATCGCGACCGCCGTGGGCGCGCGGAACTCCTTCACCAGCTCGAGGGCGGCATTGGCGTCGACGATGTTGTTGAACGACAGCTCTTTCCCTTGCAGCTGGCGGGCGCCGGCGACCGACGGCTCGTCGAGCGGCAGGGCATCGCGATAGAACGCGGCGCGCTGGTGCGGGTTCTCGCCGTAGCGCAGATCCTGCACCTTGACGCCCACGAGCCGCGCCGCCGGCGCGAACGGCTCGTCGGTACGCGCGGCGGCGAGATAATCGGCGATAGCACCGTCGTAGCGCGCCGTCGTCGCGAACGCCTTCTCCGCGAGGCGACGGTTGGTCGGCGCCGACACCGCGCCGCTCGCCGTGAGCTCGGCGATGATCGCGGGATAGTCGTCGGGGTCGACGACGACCGTCACGTCGGCGTGGTTCTTCGCCGCCGAGCGCACCATCGACGGGCCGCCGATGTCGATGTTCTCGATCGCCTCGTCGAACGTCGTCTCGGAACGCGCCGTGACGGCCTCGAATGGGTAGAGGTTCACGACCACCATGTCGATCGGACCGATCGCGTGCGCGCGCATCTCGGCCTGATGCGCGGCGTCGCCGCGGCGGCCGAGGATGCCGCCGTGGATGCGCGGGTGCAGCGTCTTCACGCGACCGTCGAGGATCTCCGGCGAGCCGGTGTAATCGCTGACCGCGGTCACCGGAATGCCCCAGTCGGCGAGCGCACGCGCCGTGCCGCCGGTCGAAAGGATCTCGACGCCGCGTGCAGCGAGCGCGCGGGCGAGATCTTCCAGCCCGCGCTTGTCGCTGACGCTCAGGAGCGCTCGCGTGATCCGTGCCATGTCTCCTCCTCTCCCGCCAAAACCCGCGGCACGCGCGCGCCGACGCGCGCGATCAGCTCGTACGAAATCGTCTCCGCGCGCGCCGCCACGTCCTCGACCGGCAGCGCGCCCCCCCAGAGCACCACCTCGTCGCCGACGGCCGCATCCGCGACGTCGGTGACGTCGATCATCGTCTGATCCATACACAGCGCGGATAGCCGTCGGCGTAGCCGACGGGCACGGTAGCGATCGTGCTCGGACGGCGCGCGACGAAGGTCCCGCCGTAGCTCACCGCCACGCCCGGCGCGATCCGGCGCAGCGCCACGATGCGCGTGACGAAGCGCATCGCCGGCTTGAGCGAGGCTGCGCCGCGCGATCCAGGCGAGGGATGGATGCCGTAGAGCGCGAGTCCCGGACGCACGGCGTCGAAGCGCGCGCGCGGCGTGGTGAGCGTCGCGGCGCTGTTCGCGGCGTGGACGATCGGCGGCCTGAGGTGCGCGTCGGCGAGCGTTGCAACGAGTCGCTCGAAGTCGGCGAGCTGGCGGCGGACGCTCGCGTCGTCGACCGACTCGGCGTTCGCGAAGTGCGTCAGCAGCCCCTCGACGGTGATGCCGTCGACGTCCGCGAGCGCGCGCAGCAGCGCCGGCGCGTCCTCCGGCACGATGCCGAGCCGGCTCATTCCGGTGTCGACCTTGACGTGCACCGGGACGACGCGCCCCGCGGCACGCGCGCTCGCGGCGAGCGCCCGCACGCCGTCGGCGTCCCACACGACCGGCGTGAGCCGTGCCGCGACGACGCGCTCGTGCTCGGCGGGATACACGCCGCCAAGCACGACGACCGCAGCGTTCAAGCCGGCCGCGCGCAGCACTTCGCCCTCGGCGGCGGTCGCGACCGCGAACCGCTCGGCGCCGGCGCCGTACAGGATGCGGGCGACGCGCGCGAGCCCGTGGCCGTACGCGTCCGACTTCACGACCGGGAGCACCACCCCACGGCCGCCGGCGATCCGCGCCAGCTCGGCGAAGTTGTCGGCGAGCGCGCGCCCGTCGATCTCGGCGACGGTCGGCCTCGCCTGACTCTGATGCTCCATGTGACGGACCTGGGGGAAGAGCCGCATTGCTTACCGCACGCCTCCCAGGATGTAAAGTTGACGGGCCGAACAGGCCAGCACCGCCTGCAACGTTGTAATGCGCACACGAACCGGGTAGCGTTTTTCGGTGCGCGTCACGGTCAACGGCGAGTCGCGCGAGCTCGACGCGAGTCTCAGCGTCGCGGACCTGGTGCGATCGCTCAGCCTCTCGGCCGGCCGGATCGCGGTCGAGATCAACGAGGAAGTGGTGCCGCGCGACGCCTACGCTGCGCGCCGCCTCGCCGCCGGCGACCGCGTCGAGATCGTGCACTTCGTCGGCGGAGGCTGAATGACCCACCCACGCTCGACCGAGAACCCCGATCCGTCCGGCGCACTCGACGATCCGTTCGTGCTCGCCGGGCGGTCCTATCGCTCGCGCCTGATCGTCGGCACCGGCAAGTACCGCGACTTCCGTGCGACGCGCGACGCCGTCGAGCGCTCGGGCGCCGAGATCGTCACCGTCGCCGTGCGGCGGGTGAACATCACCGACGCAGGATCCGAGAATCTGCTCGATTGGATCGACCCGCGGCGCTACACGATCTTGCCGAACACCGCGGGCTGCTACACCGCCGAGGACGCCGTCCGCACGTGTCGCCTCGCGCGCGAGGCCGGCGTCGGCTCGCTCGTGAAGCTGGAGGTGATCGGCGACGAGCGCACGCTCTTTCCCGACGTCGCGGCGACGATCGCGGCGGCGCGCACGCTCGTCGCCGAGGGGTTCCAGGTGATGCCGTACATCATGGACGATCCGGTCGCGTGCAAGCAGCTCGAGGAGATCGGCTGCGTCGCGGTGATGCCGCTCGCGGCGCCGATCGGCTCCGGTCTCGGCATCCGCAACCCGTACAACATCCGCATCATTCTCGAGCAGAGCCGTGTGCCGGTCATCGTCGACGCCGGCGTCGGCACCGCGTCCGACGCCGCCGCCGCGCTCGAGCTCGGCTGCGACGCGGTGCTGATGAATACCGCGATCGCCGGTGCGCGGGACCCGCTGCTGATGGCGGATGCGATGCGACTCGCCGTCGAGGCCGGACGGAAGGCGTTCAAGGCAGGCCGTATCGCGCGCAAGCTCTACGCGACCGCGTCGAGCCCGCTCGACGGTCTGATCCAGTAACGCACGCGTGACGGTTCCGCACTGTATGCTGGTCGTGAGCGCCGCCGACGTGCGAGCACGCGCGCCCGCGATCGAGGCCGCGCTCGCCGCCGGGATCGACGCCGTGCAGCTCCGCGACCGGACCGCGGCCGGCGGCGCCCTGCTCGCCGCTGCGACGACGCTCCGCGCATCAACGCGGCGCCACGGCGCGCGGCTCCTCGTGAACGACCGCCTCGATGTCGCGCTGGCGGCCGACGCCGACGGCGTCCATCTGCCGGCGAGTTCGTTCACGGCCGTCGATGCACGCCGGCTCGTCGGCTCGAAGCGCCTCGTCGGCCGCTCGGCGCACGCCGCCGACGAGGCTGCGGCCGCCGTCCGCGCGGGCGCGGACTACGTCGTGCTCGGACCGCTCTTCGCTACGCCCTCGAAGGCGCAGTACGGCGCGCCGCTCGGCGTCGAGGTCCTGGCAAACGTCGCGACGCTGCCGGTGGTGGCGATCGGCGGCATCACGACCGAGCGCGCCGCCGCGGTTCGCCGCGCCGGCGCCGCGGGAGTCGCGGTCGTCCGTGCGATCCTCGACGCGGCCGATCCGGGCGCCGCCGCCGCGGCGCTCGTCGCCGCCGTCGCGGACGTGGCACCGAACGGACGCTGATCGAGTCGCTCCGACCCCGACCTCGGCGCCCGACCATCAGCGGCGCCAGCTCCAGCTCGGGGGCGCTGGCGTTGGAAACGTCGAGCACCCTCGCTACACTCTCGCGCCGAGCGACGCCGCCGCTCTCGGAGCATCGCCGCACGGCGGTCGTCGCGCCCACGTCACGACATCGGAGGTCGCATGCTGCGTCTCTTTGCCGCGCTACTCGGAATCTTCGTGCTGCTCTTCGCCGGTCGGGTCGAAGCGACCGACGGCGAGAGCCTTCATCTGCTCCTGCTGTCGGCGCAAGACATGAACACGCCGCAGACGCTCTTGCGTGCCGACATCGCGATCGAGGTCGAGTCGCCGCAAGCGAAGCACACGACGACCGCGATCGCGATCTTCGCCCCCGGGAAGGACGCGCGTTGGTACTGGCAGCAGCGCGACCCCGCGCTGCGCGCGCTCGTCGTCGGTGCCGACCGTAAGGTCATCGAGCAGCAAGGAAGCACGACGGGCACCGTGCCGATCGGCGCGCCGATCGACTCGCTCAGCATCGCCTACGAGGACCTGAGCCGCTACATCGTCGACGACTTCAAGATGCAGCAGATCACCGACGAGGCCGCCGACCATATCCTGGTCAGCATGCACCCCGCCGTCGACTCCGCCTACGTCTACCGCGCCTACACCTTCGACAAAGAAAAAACGGTCCCCACGAAAATCCAGTTCTACGCCAAAACCCTCAACAACCTCGTCAAACTCCGCCAAGACAGCGACCACACCCTCATCGGCAAAAAGTGGATGCCGACAAAGATCGACATCCAAAACTACCCCGACAACACCACCACCCACCTGACGATCAAATGGACCCCCAACGCGACAGCCCCTCCCGAGCTCCTGGTCGCCTCCAGCTTCCCCGCAACGTCGCCGTTGCCGTCAGACGTCCCCGTCAAACCAACGTCGACGCCCGCCGACGCAAAGTAGCCGCAGCGGCGGAGTAGGTAAGCGCCGAATTGATGCGATGGCGAGCGTCGCGCAGCGACGCTCGCCGAGCCACCTCTTCCAGGTCCAATCAAGCGAGCAGACGGCCGAGACGGATGCAGCTGCAAGGCGCGACCGAGTGAGCGCGGAGGCATAGCGGGAGCTATGCCGCACAAGCGAAGGTGGGAGCAACGCAGCAGATGCGTCCGTATCGGCCGTCTGCGGCGGGAGGTCGAAATCAGACGGCCGCGGCGTACGGCGGCGCCGGATTATATTCGATGTACCGCTGCACCGTGCGCGCGAACTCCTCCCCATGCAGCTGCCCGAGCAGCCACAGCGCCATGTCGATCCCCGCCGATATCCCCGCCGACGTGACGAGGTTCCCGTCGCGCACGTAGCGCGTGTCCTCGAGCACCGTGACGTCGCCACGCGCACGCAGCGTCTCGATGAAGCTCCAGTGCGTCGTGACGCGCTTCCCCTGCGCGAAGCCCGCCTCGTGCAGGAGGAGCGCGCCGGTACAGACGCTCGTCACCCATGTGCAGCGGGCGCCGACGGTCCGCAGCCAGTCGATGACGACCGGATTGTCGACCTCGCGGCGTGTCCCTTGGCCGCCGGGGACGAGGACTATATCGAGGCGCGGCGCATCGGCGAACGTGTGATCGGGAAGCACGCGCAGGCCCTTGTTGCAGCGGACCGGACGGTCGTGCTCGGCGATCGTCACGACGCGGTCGCCGTCGCGCATCTTGGCGGCGGCGGTGAACACCTCCCATGGCCCGACGAAGTCCAGCTCCTCGGCGTCGTCGAAGATCAACATCCCGGTCGTGATGCCCATCGTTCGCTCCTTCTCATGCGCGTGCCGCGAGCGACGGCCGGGCCGGCGTCGCGGGCACGCTGCGAAATCGACTGCGATACGCGCTCGGCGTGACCCGCACCGTGCGCAGAAAGGCGCGGCGCATCGACTCGGCCGAGCCGAACCCGCACTGGTCGGCGATGCGCTCGACGCCGTGCGCCGACTCCTCGAGGCGCCGACGCGCCGTTTCGACGCGCACCTTCTCGACGAACCGCGCCGGGGTCACGCCGACCTCGGCGGCGAAGACGCGCGCGAAGTTCCGCGGGCTCATCGCGACGCGCGACGCGAGCGTCGCGACCGACAAGTCGGCGGCGACGTGATCCGCGATCCATGCCTGCAGGTCGCGCAGCGGCTCGCGGTCGGCGGCCTGCGTCGCGAGCTGGGCGCTGAACTGCGATTGCCCGCCCGGACGGCGCAGGAAGAGCACCATGTCGCGCGCGACGTACAGGGCGACCTCGCGTCCCTCGTCCTCCTCGACGAGCGCGAGCGCCAAGTCCATGCCGGCGGTGACCCCCGCCGAGGTGTAGACGTTCCCGTCGCGGACGTAGATCGGATCGGGATCGACGCGCAGCGCGGGAAACATGCGCGCGAGGCGGGCGCACGAGCGCCAGTGCGTCGTCACGCGCCGCCCGTCGAGGAGCCCGGCGGCGGCGAGCACGAACGTGCCGGTGCACACGGACCCGAGGCGCCGCACGCGCGGCGCGAGACGGCGGAGCGCCGGCAGGATTCGCGGGTCGCGCATCGCGGCGGCCGTACCGGCGCCGCCGGCGACGAGCAGCGTATCGACCCCGCCGCGCACCTGCGCGACGGCGCGGTCGGCGACGAGCCGCATGCCGGACGAGGTACGGAACGGTCCCGCGACGGGCGCGAGCAGCTCGATCCGATACGCGTCGTCGGGGCGCCGCCCCTCGTCGCGCAGCCAGCGTGCGGCGCGCGCGAACACCTCGAGCGGCCCGGTGACGTCGAGGATCTGCACGTCGGGAAACGCGATCAGCGCGATGTGACGGCAGCGCGGCATGGCGTCACCATCGCCGATTCGCCGTTTGGCAGCAAGGACAATGATCCAACGAATGCTGCCACACGGGCGAGTCGGCGCGTGCGCCGGGAATGACGCGGGACCCGTTTTCAGGCGACCCGCGATGTGTCATCTCGCCGGAAACGTCCCCCGCAACCGCCGGTCGGCTCTCGAGAGCCGATCAAAGAAAGGAAGGATCGTCCGATGCGCCATTCATTGCTGGTCGTTATCGCTTCGAGTCTGTCTCTCGCGTCGACTGCCACGGCGGGTCTTCTCCCGTCGAAGCCGAGCCAGCTCGCGGATGTCTCGAGCGGCTCGAACATCAGCTGCAAGTTCTTTGCACAGGCCTACGCGATCGACACGGTGCAGGAGAGCGACGGGACGTCGGTAACCTTCGAGATCCCCGCGAAGCATGTATTCGTCGTGACCAGCGTGGACTTCAACATTCAGGGTCCCGCTTCCGGACATCGCTATGAAGCCGCGGTCTCCCGAGAGAACCCGACGACGGGCGCCAACGCCAACATCACGGAGATCGCGGGCGTCTCGAACGGTTCCGTCAACGCCACCATCGTCATCCCGAGCGGATCGGTCGTGAAAAGCGGCATGCGGCTTTGCTCCGTCGTCGATGACTTCACCGACTTCAGTCACCCCATAGCCGAGATCATCGTTCATGGATTCTTTGCCGCGGACAAGTAACGTCGGGCGTCGATACGCCCGCCGGTGATCGTCAGCCGGCGGCGTCGCGCTCGCGGCCGAAGAGGCGCGAGAGGAAGCGCGCGGTGCGGTGGAACCCCCACTGTTCCAGCGACTCGTCGTGCGCGAGACGGGCACCGTCGGGGTGGTACTCGAGGACGAGCTTGCGGGTGTGGAACGCCTCCAGCTCCGGGCGGTGACCGACGCTCACCACCGTCGCATCCACGTCGCCTCGTCCATGACGATGATGTCGGGGCGGTGGATCAGGATGCGCGCGAACGCGAGCCGCTGCTTTTCGCCGCCGGACAGGATGCTCTCCCAGCGCGTGTCCTCGTCGATGCGATCGACGAAGTGCCCGAGCCCGACCTCCTCCAGCGTCTTGCGGACGAGCGTGTCGTCCACCTGGTCGGCAGGCTGCGGGTAGGTGGCCGCGCGGCGCAGCGTCCCGAGCGGCAGGTACGGCTCCTGCGGCATGAGAAACAGACGGCGATTGGTCCCGACGTCCACCTCGCCCTCGCCCCACGGCCAGAGGCCCGATATCGCGCGAATGAGCGTGCTCTTGCCGGTGCCGGACTCGCCCGCGACGAGCACCTTCTCGCCGGGCTTGATCTCGACGTCGGCCTCGTTCACGACCGCGCTGCCGTTGTCGAGCGTGACCGAGAGGTTGCGCAGGCGCAGCGCGGCGCCGTCGGCGTCGCCGTGGGCGATGCGGCCGATTTGCAGCCGGTCGGCGCGATCCAAGCGGCCGAGCGCCTCGAGGACGGTCGCCACGCGCCGCGCCGACGCCGTCCACTCCGCGAGGCGCGGGTAGTTGTCGACGACCCAGTTGAACGCCACTTGCACCGTCACGAACGCGGACGTCGCCTGCATGACTGCGCCGAGCGTCATCGTGCCGGCAACGTACTTGGGGGCGCAGAGGATGAGCGGGATCACCGGCACGAACGCCGAGCTCGTCTGCGACACCACCATCGTCCGCCGCCACTGGCCGAGGACCTCGCGCCAGTGCCTCAGGACGACCTTGAATGCGGCGTCGAGGCCGGCGCGCTCCTCCTCCTCGCCGCCGAGGAGCGCGATGCTCTCGCCGTTCTCGCGCAGACGCGTGAGCGCGTAGCGGTACTCCGCCTCTGCTTGGTTCTTGTTCTCCGAGACACGCACGAAGCGCCGGCCGATGATGACCATCGACCCGCTCGCGATCAGCGCGTAAAGGATCGCCGCGACGACGAGGAACCCCGGGATCTCGAGCGTCCTGCCGCCGAGCGGAATCGTCAGCGAGCCGCCGATGAACCAGAGCACGCCGACGAAGGTGACGACGGAGAGCACGGCGTTGAGAATGCCGACCGCGAAATCGACCGGCAGGTCGCACGCCAAGCGCAGATCCTCGGAGAGGCGATATTCGGGATTCTTGTGGTCGCCTTCGATCAGGTTCAGCTGGTAGTAGCGTCCGGCGGAGAGCCAACGGTCGAGCAGGTGGCCGTTCATCCACGCGCGCCACCTGCGCTGCATCGTCATCCGGCCGTGGAGCGCGGCGACGGCGAGCCCGACGTTCGCGACCGTGAGCGGCAGGAAGAGCACCGACTTCCACAAGAGGCCGCTCGCGTCACGCTTCTCGAGCGCGTCGTACATCATGCGGTACCAGACGGTGATCTCGTACTGCACGCCGACGTTCACGACCGCAACGATGACGATCGCCACCGTGAGCAGCCACGCCGTCGGTCCGGCGCCGCGGCGCCAGAAGCCGAGCGCCGCCTCCCAGAAGCACGTCAGGAGAAAATGGCGGGTGCGGCGGTCGTTGGCGTCGCTCATCCGGAGCCCGTACGCGCGACACCCGCCGGGTCGGCGACCATGAACTGCGCCGTGGCGAGCGCAAGGAAGCGCCCTCCCTGCGCGACCAGCTCGTCGAAGGTGCCGCTTTCCACGATGCGGCCCTCTTCGAGCACCAGGATGCGGTCGGCGTTGCGCACGGTCGCCAGGCGGTGCGCGATGACGAACGTCGTGCGGCCTTTCATCACCTCGTCGAGCGCCGCTTGCACCTTGCGCTCGGTCGCGGCGTCGAGCGCGCTCGTCGCCTCGTCGAGGATGAGGATGGGCGGATCCTTGAGAAGGGCGCGCGCGATCGCGAGCCGCTGGCGCTCGCCGCCCGAGAGGAGGCGGCCGCGCTCGCCGACGGGGGCATCGAGCCCGACGCGCTCGACGAAATCCAGCGCCTGCGCGCGCGTGCATGCCGCCCGCAGCTCGTCGTCGGAGGCGTTCGGCTTGCAGCGCAGGCACGCGAGCTTGAGGTCGCGGATGTCGCGGCCGTCGATCTTCACCGCGCCCGATTGCGGATCGAAGACGCGGTGCAAGAGCGCGGTCGCGGTCGACTTGCCGGCGCCCGTCGGGCCGACGAGCGCGACGGTCTCGCCCGGCGGCACGTCGAAGTCGAGATCGACGACGGCCGGCCGCTTGCCGTAGCTGAACGAGACGTGGTCGAACTCGACGTGGCCGTGGACGCGTCCGGGATCGATCGCGCCCGGGCGGTCGCGGACGGCCGGCGTCGTGTCGAGGACGTCGAAGAAGTCCTTCAAGCGCGGCGCGTCGAGCAGCAGCCGGTTCACGAACCCAACCATCTGCTCCAGGCGCGTGATCACGAGGCCGGTGAAGTTGCTGAAGATGACGATGTCGCCGATCGTCGCGAGACCGCGGACGTAGAGGCCGATGCCGACGACGAAGATCGAGAGCAGCGTGAGCGTCGTCGAAGCGCGGGTCAGGACCGCCGCGGTCGCCCACCACCCGAGCACCGGCATCTGCGCGCCGAGGAGCCGCGCGATCACGTCGCGCAGCGCCATCACCTCCGCCTCGACGCGGGTGAAGCTCTGCACCAGCGGCACGTTCCCGAGCGCGTCCGAGGTGCGCTCGGCGAGATCGGAGTAGTACCGCTCGACCGAGTTCTGCAGGCCCTCCGCCTTGCGGACGACCAGCGCCGTCAGCGCCGAAAAGACGACGCACAAACCGATCAGCAGCAGCGCCAATCGCCAATTGAGAAACAACGACAGCGGCAGCAAGACGAAGAGCGAGACGATCGCGGTCAAATGCTCGCGGAAGAACGACAACCACAGCCACCAGATCGAGTCGGTGCCGGCGAGCATCACCTTGAGCAATCGTCCCGAGTGCGTGCCGCCGTGATAGCTGAGCGGCAGCTGCAGAATGTGCTCGAAGTACTCCGTCAAGACGCCGTGGCGGCGGCGGTGCGCGAGACGATCGGCGTAGAGGGCGGTGAGCGCGCCGCAGACGATCGTGAAGAGG
>VBKW01000105.1 GCA_005879405.1 Deltaproteobacteria bacterium | reverse complement strand
CCCGAAACCCAGAAAGTCACCGCGTACGGCGTCTACCGACCGGCGACGGCTACCCTGACGCTGAACTCCGTCCAGGTTGGCGGCTCGTAACCCGCCGGCGCCGTCCGTCAGGCGGCGCCGTTGTCGCCGTCGGTGTCGTCGCCGCTCGCCGCGGCGTCGTCGCCCTCACGCTGCGGCAGCGGATTCCCTTCGGCGTCGACGACATCGGGGTCGAGCCCGCGGGCGCGCATGTCGCGCCGCATCTGTAGGCGGCGCTGCTTTTCCTCGGAGCGGCGCTTGCGATCCATCTCCCGCCGACGCTTGTCGCCCCTGAAGAATTTCGCCATGCAGTGCGCTCACGCGTATCCCGCGCGGCGTGTACCGTCAAGCGACGCCGCAACAACGCGACGCACTTCGCTTGCGCGCGGGGAGAGCGGCGCCTCGGGCGGGGCGCGCGCGTGCCGCGGCGCGTGCGATACGTCGGCGCCACCGCGCGCGGCGGCGGTCGCCGCTCGCCGCGGCGTCGTCGCCCTCACGCTGCGGCAGCGGATTCCCTTCGGCGTCGACGACATCGGGGTCGAGCCCGCGGGCGCGCATGTCGCGCCGCATCTGTAGGCGGCGCTGCTTCTCCTCGGAGCGGCGCTTGCGATCCATCCCCCGCCGCCACCCACCTGCGCCGACGCTCAGGATGCGACGCGCAAAACCGCAGCCCCTTCGATCTCGTCCTCTTTGAGTCGCCGCAGCGCCTCGTTCGCGTCCTCGAGCCGAAACGTCTCCGTCGACGTGCGGAGCGGCATCTCCGCGGCGAGTTGCAGGAGCGCGCGCCCGTCGGCGCGCGTGTTCGCGGTGACGCTCACGAGCTCGCGCTCCTCGAAGAGATGGCGCGCGTAGTCGAGCGACGGGATGGCGCTCACGTGAATGCCGGCGATCGCGAGGGTGCCGCCGCGGTCGAGGGCTGCGAGCGCGGGGAGGACGAGATCGCCGGCGGGCGCGAAGAGGATCGCCGCGTCGAGCGGGTCGGGCGGGCGGGCGGCGGCGTCCCCGACCCAGACCGCGCCCATCTTCCGCGCGAGTGCTTGGTGGCGCGGGCCGCGCGTCGCGACGTACACGGCGCAGCCGTGAAAGCGGGCGATCTGAATGACAATGTGCGCCGAAGCGCCGAAGCCATAGAGACCGAGCCGCTGGCCCTTGCGGACGCGGCTCCGCTGGTACGCGCGGTAGCCGATGATGCCGGCGCAGAGGAGCGGCGCCAAGGTCGTCACCGCGACCGATTCCGGCAGCGGGTACGCGAACGCCGCCGGGACGACGACGTGATCCGCGTACCCGCCGTCGACGTCCCAACCGGTGAAGCGCGGCGCGAGGCAGAGATTTTCCCGGCCGAGGACGCAAAAGCGACAGCGGCCGCAAGCCGTGTACAGCCACGCAACCCCGACGCGGTCACCTGGGGCGAAGCCGCTCACCCCGGCGCCGCACGCCGCCACTCGTCCGACGACCTCATGTCCCGGCACGACCGACGGCCGGCGCGGCGAGAGGTCGCCCTCGACGACGTGGAGATCGGTCCGGCAGACGCCGCACACCTCGACGTCGACGAGCAGCATGCCCGGGTCGGCGAACGGCACCGGCCGCTCGATGAGCCGCAGCGGCCGCGACCCGATCGGCCCCGGGTGCTCGACGATCAGCGCCCGTCCCATCCCTTCTCGATAGCCCAGCGCCGGTCGACATGCGACGTGCGCCGCAGCGCGGCAATCGCACCGACGATCAAATGAGGCGAACGAATCGCGAGATCGTCACAAAATCAGCGACACACTACTTTCGATGTGCTAATCACCCGTCGTGCCGTGAGGAGGGGTGGATGGAGCAGCCGAACTGTCGCGGTTCGACGAAGCGGAAGGACCCGTTCGGCTTCGACCCGCTGCTGAGGGCGCGCGTCAAGCCGTTCTTTCGCTTCCTCTACAAATACTACTGGCGCGTCGAGGTCGAGGGCCTCGAGCACGTGCCTGCCGAAGGGCCCGTCCTGCTCGCCGCCAATCACTCCGGCACGCTGCCGTTCGATGCCGCGATGATCTCGCTCGCCGTCGAGGATGAACATCCTGCGCATCGCATCGTGCGCATGCTCTACGCCAAATTCGTGACCGAGCTGCCCGCGATCGGCACGTTCTTCAGTCGCCTCGGCGGAGTCGAAGCGTCGACGTCGAACGGCGCCGTGCTGCTGAAGCGCGGTGAGGCGGTCGGCATCTTTCCCGAAGGCGAGGAGGCGCTCGGGAAGCCGTACCATCAAGCGTACTGTCTACGTCCGTTCCGCACCGGCGTCGCGCATCTCAGCACGCGCAGCCAAGCGCCGGTCATCCCGGTCGCGGTGATCGGCGCCGAGGAGACGAGCCGCGCGCTCTTTCGTATTGCGCAGCTGCCGAACATCCTCCGCGTGCCGTTCATTCCGGTGCCGAGCCTCTTCCCGCTGCTCGGGCCGCTCGGTCTCCTACCGTTGCCGACGAAGTGGCGTATCCGCTTCGGACCGCCGGTGCTGCCGATGCACTCCGGACGCCGTGCCGCGCGCGCGCAGTTCCTCCACGAGCGCGCCGAGTACGTCCGTCTCGAGGTACAGCGCCTGCTCGACGTCGAGCGCCTCCGCCGCCGCGCAATCTACTTCTAACTCCACGGGATCATCCGCACCGCGCGGCTCGCGGCGCGCCGTCACCGGCGGTCAGCGGCGCAGCACGGCGAGCGCGACGACGACCGCGAGCGCGATGCGATACCAACCGAAGGGGCGCAGGTCGTGATCGCGGACGTAGCGCAGCAGGGCGGCGATCACCGCCAGCGACACGACGAACGAGACGACGAACCCGAGCGCGAAGATCGGCACGTCGCTCGCCGCGAGCACGCGCCGCGCCTCCCAGAGCGCGAAGACCGAGGCAGCGCCGAGGGTCGGGATCGCGAGAAAGAACGAGAACTCGAGCGCGACGCGGCGCGAGAGGCCGGCCAACAGTCCGCCGATGATCGTCGCCCCGGAGCGTGACATGCCGGGCCAGAGCGCCGCGATCTGCAGGACGCCGACAACCAGCGCCTGCGTCCAGGTGACGTCGTCGACGGTGCCCTCGGTGCGCGACCCGCGGCCAGGACGGTCGATCGCGAGGAAGACCACGCCGCCGATGGAGAGCGCGGCCGCGACCGGCAGCGGACCGAAGAGGACGCGGACGATCCAGTGGTGGCAGAGGAGGCCGACGACGGCCGCGGGTACGAACGCGAGCAGCACCTTCGCGACGAACGCGCGCGCGCCGGCGTCGTCCGCGAGACGGGTGACGATCTCCAACAGCTTCCGGCGATAGAACCACACGACGGCGAAGACGGCGCCGAGCTGAATGAAGATCTCGAAGCTCGCCGCCTTGTCCTCGGGGAAGGCCAGCCAGTGACCGGCGAGAATGAGGTGGCCCGTCGACGAGACCGGCACGTACTCGGTGATGCCCTCGATCACGCCGAGCGCGACCGCGATCCACACGATGCTCACACCACCTCCCCACGCCGCGACATGCGCGTCGCTTAGCATACGGCCTACGGCGCGACGAGCGGGGCGACGCGCCGTCGTCGCTGCCCAACTTCCGATCAGCGCCCAATCGGCGGGCAGAGATCGGAGCGAAATGCGCTGCTCCGTGCGGTCCGCAGCGCGGTGCGCGCTGGCACCTCGCTTGCTCTCTCCGCCGAGACGCGCCGAGAGCGCGCGTGTGTCGACGTGAACACCAGCGAGGAGGGACTCATGCGGATGACGACACGGACGAGATTCCGAATTGGCGCCGCGGCGGCGATCGCGACGCTCGCATGTGTGACGCAGGTACGCGCCGAGGGCGGCTTGACGATCGAAGAGCGCGTGCAACGGCTCGAGCGTCGCGCCGAGATGCCGCCGCCGGCGACGGCTCCTGCACCCGACGTCTCGGGCCTGCAGAGCCGGCTCGACGCGCTCGAGGCGGCGATCAAGAAGCCGCCCTTCGGTCTCACGATCGGCGGCATGATCGTCGGCTCCTATCTCTACGACTTGAACGACCCACAGGAGGGCAACAAGGGCACCGTCGGCAACCGCGTCTTCGACAAGGACCACAACACGTTCTCGCTCGACCTCTTCCAACTGCAGATCTCGCGCGCGCCAGGCGAGAACGGCGTCGGGTTCGTCACCAAGCTCAATTTCGGCAAGGTCGCCGAGCGCATGGCGTCGGACTGGGACGGCGACGGCACCATCGGCAACGTCGCCGAGGAGCAGAATTCGATCGAGCTCGAGGAGGCGTACATCACCTACAACCCACCGGGGCTTCCCGATCTGCAGATCAAGGGCGGGAAGTTCGTGACGCTCCTCGGCGCCGAGGTGATCGAGTCGCCACTCAATCCCAACATCAGCCGCTCGCTCGCGTTCGGCTTCGCGATTCCCTTCACGCACACCGGGCTCCTCACGAGCTACGCCTTTTCGCCGCAGTTCAAGGCGACCCTCGGCGTAGTGAACGGCTGGGACAACGTCATCGACTCGAATGACGGCAAATCGGTGACCGGCAGCTTCGCGTTCACGCCCGTGGATCAGTTCAGCATCGCGCTGAACGGCATCTACGGCGCGGAGCAGCCGAACCACGGCGATTCCAAGCGCGGCGTCGCGGACGTCGTCGCGACGATCAAACCGGTCGACAACCTGACGCTGCTGCTCAACTACGACTACGGCAACGAGACCGATCTCGGCCCGGCACGCGACACGACGGCGGAATGGAGCGCGTTCTCCGGGATCGTCAGCTACGATCTGCCCGACGCGCTCGTGATGCCGATCGGCTTCGCGCTCCGCGGCGAGTACTTCGACGACAGCAAGAGCAGCCGCTTCGGCGGCACCTTCGGCGAGGACCAAAACACCTGGGAAGTCGCCGGCACATTCAAGCTGGTCCTCGCCGAGGGGCTGATGGCGCGCACCGAGTATCGGTACGACAAGGCCAAGAATCCCGTGTTCCTGCGCAACGTCGGCGGCGTGCAGAAGGACCAGCAGACCGTGGCGGCCGAGCTGTCGTACGTATTCTGAGGAGCGATCGATGAAGAAGATCGAGGCGATCATCAAGCCGTTCAAGCTCGACGACGTGAAGGAGGCGCTCGCCAAGCAGAACATCCAAGGCATGACCGTGTCCGAGGTGAAAGGATTCGGCCGGCAGAAAGGCCACGCCGAGCTGTATCGCGGCGCCGAGTACGTCGTCGACTTCCTGCCGAAGATCAAGCTCGAGCTGTTGGTGGCGGACGAAGACGCGGCGGCGGCGGCGGAGACGATTGCAGAGGTGGCGAAGACCGGGCGGATCGGCGACGGCAAGATCTTCGTCTTGCCCGTCGAGGAGGCGGTCCGCATCCGCACCGGCGAGCGAGGTGCCGCCGCGGTCTGACGACGCGGATGATCGTCATCGCCGACAACGACGAAGCGACCCGCATCGTGCTCGGGCACGCGCTCGAACGCAGCGGGTACGCCGTCGAGATGATCGCCGACGGCCAGTGCCTGTGGCCGACGCTGCAATTGCCCGAGGTGAGTCTCGTGATCCTCGATCTGCGCATGCCGGGAATGAACGGCTGGGAGGTGCTGCGGCGGCTGAAGGATACGCGCCAACATCCCGCCATGGCGCGGCCCGCGCTGCCGGTGATCGTCATCTCCGGGCAGAGCGATCCCGAGACCCAGCGCTTCGCGGTCCGGCTCGGCGCCGCCGCGTTCATGGCGAAGCCGATCGACTTGCAAGATCTGGGACGCACGGTCCGCAAGGTCCTCCGGGCCGAGGCGGTGTAACCCGACGTACGGCGGCGGCGAGCGGTGGTACGGCGGCGAGGAGAGACGCGCGCCGGAACCGAGGAACGGTCGGACGGCTTCACACGGAGCCGCCCGGCCCCTCGTATGGAGGTTTCTCAGCCGGCGAAGACCGAGTCGCGCGCGCGGAGCGCCTCGACGATCATCGTCTGGATTTGCTCGCGGACGCGTTCTCTCAAACGGTTCACGAGCAAATCGTCGTCGGCGGCGCCGGCGCCGTGCTCGGCGGCGAGGTCGAGCGGCGCGCCGAAGACGACCCGCCACTTCGTCGGCAACGGCACGAGACCGAGGAGTCCGAGCCAGGGAAACGTCGGTGTCACCGGGAAGTACGGCACGTTCAAGAGGCGTGCGAGCCACTGCCACTTGGCGAGGATGGGATGGATCTCCTCGGCGCCGATGATCGCGACCGGCACGAGCGGTGCCCCGCTGCGGAGCGCGAGCGTCACGAAGCCGCCGCGCGCGAAGCGCTGCAGCCGATACCGCTCGCGGTAGTACTTGCCGACGCCTTTGGCGCCTTCCGGAAAGACCGCGACGGCGTGCTCGTGCGCCAGGAGCCGCGCCGCGTTCTCCGCCGACGCACGCACCGCGCCGACACGCGCGAGGATCGGACCGAGACCGGGGAAACGATACGCGGAGTCCTCGACGAGCGGCCGGACGTCGCGCCCGCCGCCGGGCCGTCGTGTGCGGAGGGCGTGCGCCAGCATGAGCGCGTCGTAGGGGAAAAAGCCGCCCGAGTGATTGGCGACGACGATGGCGCGGCCTTCCGCGGGCACGTGCTCGGCGCCGGCGAGCTCGACGCGCCACCAGCGCGCGTACAGGAGCTCGAGGAGCGGCGCAACTCGCGCCGCGAAGGCCGCGTCGTAGCCGAACCCGTCGACGTGATCGGCAGTTCCGATCATGCGCAGGCGAATCAGCATCTCGCGCGCTCCGCCGCTCCGAAACGCGCGCGCGAGATCCGCGTAGAACGCGAGGAGCTCTTCGACGGCGTCACGGGCGCCGTTCACGACCCCATGTTCCTCGAAGGCCGCGGCACCTGCCAACGCATCGTCGATCTCACGCTCGAGCGCCCGCAAGCGCTCGCTGAACGGGTCGCTGCCTGACGTCGCGCCGCGCGCGCGCCGCTGCTTGCGCCGCCGCTTCGATTTGGTGGCGCGTGTGGCGCTCGTGCCGTCGACCGACGCGTCACCCACGGCGCTTCGGGACGTGTCGGCGATCGTCTCGGCGCGGATGTTCTCAGCGCCGACCGCCGAGTCGTCTGCCGTCCCAGCGGGCGCATCGATCGACGTGGCCGCGTCACCGTCGTCGAGCGAGCGCATCGATGACAGCTCCGCGTCATCGCGTTCGTGCCGTTCCCCACCCGGCCGCAGATGCACGACCCGCCGCACCATCCGTCGCACGCTAGCAAGGGATGGGCGCAAGTCAATTGATATTCGCCCCCGGGTAATGGGGCGATTTGCGTCGCGATACTTCGTTGCTCGGTCGTTCCGCTGCTCGGCGTAGCGCTGCTACGCCTGCGCTGCTCACTTCCCTCGCGCCTCGTCTCGCTCGCAACTCCCCCCATTACCAGCGGCGCCTCCGCCGGCGCGCAAATCGACCCAGTGCCCCCCAGTCCGCGCGCGCGGCGTGTCGCGCGCTCCGATCGGCGCCGGCCCGCACGACGACACGCGGGACGTCGGTCCTGCACCCGTGGTGCGCACACCTACCCTCTTGCGCACGTCGGGTGCGGGACCGACGTCCCGCGTGTCGTCGTGCGCGCTGACGTCGCCACGCAGCGCACGCCCCGCGCGGCCCCGCGCGGAAATTGACGTTCCGGCGACTCACATCTAGAACCCACTCGATGCTCGGCGACCTCCTCCACCGTCGGCTCGTGTTCGTGACCGGCAAGGGCGGGGTCGGCAAGACGGCGGTGACGCTCGCGCTCGCCGCCGCGGCGACGCGCGCACGGCGGCGCGTGCTCGTCGTCGAGGTGAACCCGCATGGTCGGGTCGGCGAATACCTCGGCGGCGTCACGCTCGGGCCGGAGCCCGTCGAGGTCGCACCGGGACTGTCCGTTGCTGCGATCGAGCCGACGGTCATCCTCGAGGAGTTCGCGCTACGCATCCTGCGGATTCGCGCGCTCGCGCGGCGGCTGCTGCAGAGCCAGACGTTTCGCATCGTCGCCGCGGCGGCGCCGGGCATCGACGACTTCCTCACGCTGGTGCGCATCGCCGGCTGGGAGGACGCGCGAACGGGCCTCCAGCGCCGGCGGCATCGCTTCGACCTCGTCCTCGTCGATGCGCCGGCGACGGGACATTCGGTGCCGCTCCTCGCCACGCCCGGAAGCCTCTTGAAGATGCTGCCCTTCGGGCCGCTCGCCGGCACCGCGCGCGAACTCGCGCTCTTGCTGAGCGACCCGGAGCGCACGGCGGTCGCCGTCGTCACCCGCGCCGAAGAGATGGCGGTGAACGAGACCCTCGAGCTCTCCAGCGCGATCATGCGTGTCGGCGTGCCGCTCTTGCCGACGATCGTGAACGCGGTCGCGCCGCTGCGCTTCTCGCGCGCCGAGCTGCGGCGCCTGCTGAAGGAGCCGCCTGACGTTCCGGCGAGCTTACGCCCGCACGCCGCGGCCGGTGCCTTCAGCGCCGCGCGCCAGCGCGCCGCGGAGCGCGAGATCCGTCGTCTCGGACGCGCGCTCGCGACCTCGCCCGTCGCCCTGCCGCTGCTGGCGACGCAGCGATTCACGCCGGCGGCGATCGACGAGCTCGCGGACGCGATCGAGCGCGTCGGTACGCGCCGTCGCGCCAGGGCCGTCGCGTGATCGAGTCGCAGCGCCGGCCGGAACCGGCTCGACCGGTCGAGAGCTCGCGCCCGTTCGCGCGGCTCGTCGATCGGCATCGGCTCCTCTTGTGCGTCGGCAGCGGCGGTGTCGGCAAGACGACGACGTCGGCCGCGCTCGGCGTCGTCGCGGCGCGCCGCGGGCGCCGCGCCGCCGTGCTGACGATCGATCCCGCGCGGCGGCTGAAGGACAGCCTCGGAATCGACAGGCTCGACGGCGAGCCGCACCGGGTGCTGCTCGCCGACGTCGCGGCGCGCGGCGGCTCGCTCGACGCGATGCTCCTCGACGCCAAGCGCACGTTCGACGCGTTGATCCGCCGCTATGCGACGTCGGAAGCCGCCGCCGAGCGCGTGCTCGCGAACCGCATCTACGACACGATCTCGACCGCACTCGCCGGCTCGCAAGAGTACATGGCGATGGAGCGCCTCCACGCGATCGCGTCCGAGGAGCGCTACGACGTGCTGATCGTCGACACGCCGCCGACGCACCATGCGCTCGACTTCCTCGAGGCACCAGAGCGACTCGCGGCGCTGCTCTCGTCGCGCGCCGCGGCGATCCTGCAAAACCCCTCGCTCATCCTGTCGCGCGAGAGCTCACGCCTCGCGCAAGCGGCCCTCGCCGCGGTCCTGCGCGGCCTCGAGCGCTTCACCGGCTTCCAGCTCCTGCGCGACGTCGGCGAGTTCGTCGCCGGCATGGAGGGGTTCTCGAGCGGCTTCCAGTCGCGGGCGAACGAAGTCGCGTTGTTCCTACGCCGTCACGACACCGCGTTCGTGCTGGTGACGACACCCGAGGCGGCGCGCGTCGGCGAGACCCTCGCGTTTCACCGCGAGCTCATGCGCGCCGGGCTGCCGTTCGGCGGCTTCATCGTGAATCGCGTCCTTCCCGCGCACGTCGTTTCCGACTCGGCGCCCGACCCGAGTCGCGAGACGGGGGCGGACGCCGCGCTCGCACGCAAGCTCGCGCTGCTGCGCGCGCGCTTTCACGCGCTCGCGACGGCGGAGCGTGCCGAGATCGCGCAGCTCGAGCGCGCCGCGCCGGACGCGCCCATCGTCGAGATCCCGCTCCAGGCGGACGAGCCGACGTCGCTCCGCACGTTGGCACTGATCGCCGACGCGCTCGACGGGTGAAGGCGCTCGGTTCGGCGGCGGTCGACCGCCCGCAGAGCAGCGACTACGAGCCCGCCTGGGCGGCGCGCGGCTTCTCGGGGCGACGTCGCTTCGGACGCTCGCGCGAGGCGAGCAGGCGGTCGAGCTTGATGTTGAGGTTCACCAAGCTGCCCTGGAGCGACTCGATCTTCGACAGCAGCCGGTTGTAGTCGGCCTTCGACGGCACGTTCAGGAGCCCGAGCAACATCTGCATGTTCCGGTCGACCTGTCCCTTGGTGCGCGCGGCGCGGTGCAGGGCGGCCGAGAACGTTTCCGCCATCGTCGGGTTGGCCAGGAGCTCCTCGGCGAGCTGCACGAGCCTCGCCTCGCCCATCTCGACGATCCACGAGAGCATCGTTCGATCGCGTCGCGCCGCCATCACGTTTACAGTGGAAAAGGTGGCGACTATAGTGACGCCCCCGCGGGGGGTCAAGGCGACGCACGGGGAGTCGACGCGACGCACGTGCCGCGCGGGTCATCGCCACTCATGAAGCTGCAACTCGCGCTCGGCTGGCTCACCGGCTTGCGATTTCTCGCGCCGTACCCGCTCGATCTGCCGAGCACGATCGCGACCGGCGCCGTCGTGAACATCTGCGACGCGGTGATGTGTCGGCTCATCGCGCGCAACAACGGCTACCCGCCGCGGCTCTGGACGACGCTCGGTCTCGTGTTCGGCTTCTGGGCGGTCGTCGTGTGCATCCTGCTGCCGAAGCGACGCGCGAGCGCACGCTGATGGGCTGCCACATCGCACCGGCGCCGCGCGAGCGGCGCGGACTCGCACGCGCGCCGCGGAAACGCGCCGCGCCCCGATCGTCGTCAGCGGCCGCGCCGCACGCGACGGCGTCGACGGACGACAGCGCGATCGCGGCACCGGTTTCCGCAGCCGCGCCCGCGGGCGACGACGGCGCGGCGTCGATGCGCGATGGCAACCGCAAGCCGTCGGCGCACGACGGCACGCGAGGCGCCGCGCTCGAGGAGGCGCCCGCCGACGTCGGCGACCTGCTCCAGAAACGCATCAGCCAGCTCGGCCTGCGACTCGAGGGCTCGCCCGTCGAGCGCTGCATCGAGCAGCTCTACCGCGAGCTCGCGCGCAAAGGTCTGCATCGCTTCCGACCGATCTGCTACCTCTCGGACGAGTGGGGATGCCCCTCCGGCGAGCCGGTGATCGGCATTCCCTTCTATCTCGCCGATCCGCGCCTCGCGCGCCTCGAGCGCGCGCTCAACGATCTCGAGGACGAGCGCGAGATCATGTCGTACCTGCGCCACGAGGCGGGCCATGCGCTGAATTACGCCTACCGCCTCTATCGCGAGCCGCAGTGGCGACGCGTCTTCGGGCCGTTCAACCGTCCGTATCGCGACCGTTACCGGCCGGTGCCGTTCAGCCGTGAGTTCGTCCGCCATCTGC
This sequence comes from Deltaproteobacteria bacterium, assembly GCA_005879405.1. Lineage (GTDB taxonomy): Bacteria > Desulfobacterota > Binatia > UTPRO1 > UTPRO1 > DP-19. Next base: position 3,544 of record VBKW01000105.1, on the reverse strand, counting down.
CGGGGTGGTACGCGCAGAAGCATCCCGACGAGGACTTCGCGGAGACGTTCGCGGTCTGGCTCGCGCCGCGCTCGAACTGGCGGCGCCGCTACCGCGGGTGGCCGGCGATGCGCAAGCTGCGCTACGTCGAGCGCACCGTACGCCGCATCGCCGATCAGGACCCCGTCGTCCGCAAGGGCGACTTCGACGTCACGGTCGACGACATGCACGTCACGCTCGGCGAGTTCTACGCGCGCGGCGTCGAGGAGACCCGCGCCGCGGAGACGATCGCGATCGACGCCGATCTCGAGCAGATCTTCTTCCGCAAGGGCCGCCGTCGCACCGCGCTCAAGCCGGCAGCCGAGATCATCGAGCAGCATCGCGTCGCGCTCACCGACACGCTCACGTACTGGACGGGCGCGCATCGTCCGCTCGTGCGCCGTCTCTTGACGCGCATGGTGAGTCGCGCGCGCGAGCTCGAGCTGTACGGCACGTACGGACGTGAAGCGGAGTATCTCGTGCCGCTCACCGCGTTCGGCATGACGCTCGCGATGCAGTACGTGATGAACGGCAGCTTCGAGCACGCGTCGCACTGAACGCCAAGCGTCGACGTCTGCAATTTCATCATCGTCGGCACGGCATTTTGTGCTTCTGTTATCGTACAACTTGATGCTATGTTGTTCGCGATGCCGAAGCTGCGGGTGGGCGTCTTGTACGACGTGTGGGACGACGGGACGGAGGAGGCAGCCGAGGACAAGGTCCCGCGTCGTAAGCGTCGTCGCGAAAAGCACGATCACGAGGAGGTGTTCGAGGCCCTGAAAAAGCTGGGCCACGACCCGTTCTACCACGTCCTCGACGGCCACGCGGCGTCGCTGCACGCGCTCGCCGACCAGCGCGCCGATCTCTACTTCAATCTCGCGGAAGCATACGCCGGCGACGACACGAAGGAGATGAACGTCGCCGCCTATCTCGAGCTGCTCGGGCGGCCGTTCACCGGCACCGGCTCACACGGCCTCTACCTCGCGCAGGACAAGGCCCTCGCGAAGAAGATCTTCGCCTTCCACGGCATCCGCACGCCGAATTTTATGACCGGCTACCGCGGCCGTCTCGACTGGGCGCACGACATCCACTTCCCCTGCATCGTCAAGCCGGCGCTCGAGGACGGCTCCATTGGCATCCGCTTCAGCGCCGTCGTCGGCAGCCTGAAGGAGCTGATGGAGCGCATCGACGGCGTGCACGCCGAGTTCGACGCCCCGGTCCTGATCGAGGAGTACATCGAGGGCCGTGAGATCTACGTCGCGGTGATCGGCAATCGCGATCCCGAAGCGTTGCCGATCGTCGAGCTCGACCTGTCGCAGCTGCCGAAGGGCACGCCGCGCATCGCCGGCACCGAGGTGAAATGGGAGCACGGCACGGCGATCTACCGCAACACGCAGCCGTTCTTCCCCGACGATCTCGACGAGAAAACCGAGAAGCATCTCAAAGAGACGGCGTGCGCCGCCTATCAGGCGCTGAAGCTCCGCGACTACGGCCGCATCGACATCCGCCTCGACGACGAGGGCGATGCGTACGTCATCGAGGTGAACCCGAACCCGTGGCTGCTCTCGACGGCGGAGTTCGCGAAGGCGGCGAAGAAATCAGGGCGGCAGCATTGTCAGCTCGTCGGGGAGATCGTCGAGCTCGCGATGTCGCGCTACGGCGCCTGATCCGCGCCGCCGTCAAGTCCGACATTCGTCAGCTCCAGGTCCAATCCTTTTCCGGCGCGACGAGCTCGTCGGTGTCGTCGGCTTCCTCGGTGAGCTCGATCGGGATTTTGGCGGCGCAGTAGCGGCAGACGCGGGCGGCGGCCTTGACCAGCTCGGAGGCCGCTCGTGTCGGCGACGCCTGTCTGGGCAATGTTTGCTTGATACTCCTCGATCAGCTGCTTCAGGCGTTCGGCCTCGGCGTTCGGATGACCGTGGCTCCGCAGCGGATCAGTGCCGCCCGACGAGTGCACGATGATGTCGGACCACACCGCGCCACGAGCGATCGTCACCGACGAGACCTGCCGGATGCTGATGCTCTCCTCGACGTGCCCGACCATCGAAGGCTTGATCCGCCGCACCTGGCGGTGCGTGACCTCGAGCACCGTCGGAAAGAGGCGATTGCCCGGCGAGAACCGGCTCGCCTGAAACCGATGCACCATCCCCTGCCCCTCCGCGCCGCGCATTGTACGTCAGTCGCGACGCCGCCCGCCAGGCTAGTGGTGCCACTTTGTTCAGGTCGGAGTCGGTCAAGTTGCGAGCGAGACGAGGCGCGAGGGAAGTGAGCAGCGCCCTCGTCAAGCGAGTACAAGCAGGCGTAGCAGCGCTACGCCGAGCAGCGGAGCGACCGAGCAACGAAGTATCGCGAAGCAAATTGACCGACTCCAGGTCGGGGCAGTGGCGGCGTCGATGAGGCTGCGCTAGACGGTGCGGATGACCGCGTTCGGCGTCGACGTCCGTCGGGAGGGAGACGGCGTCGCATGGCTCGTGCTGCGCAACCCGGAGCGCGTGAACGCGGTCCGGCTCGAGATGTGGCAGGCGATCCCGCCGCTCGTCGCCGAGCTCGCCGCCGACCGCGCGGTGCGCGTCGTCGTGATGCGCGGCGACGGCACCGACGCGTTCGCGTCGGGCGCGGACATCTCGGAGTTCTCGACCCACCGCAAGGACGCGGCGTCCGCCGCCGCGTACGAGCGCACGACCGCCGAGGCGTTCGAGGCGCTGACCGGTTTCCCGAAGCCGCTGGTCGCGATGATCCACGGCATCTGCATCGGCGGCGGCCTGGCGCTCGCCGCGAGCGCCGACCTCCGCGTCGCCGCCGACGACGCGCGCTTCGCGCTGCCCGCCGCCCGTCTCGGCCTCGGCTATCATGTGAAAGGCGTCGAGCGGCTCGTGCGCCTCCTCGGCCCGTCGGCGGCGGCGGAGCTCTTCTTCACCGCCCGTCGCTACGACGCCGTCGAGGCGCTGCGGATCGGTCTCGTGAATCAGGTCGTGGTGAAAGCGGATCTCGAGACGTTCACCGCACGCTACGCCGCCGACATCGCCGCGAATGCGCCGCTCACACTACGCGCCGCCAAGCGCGCGATCGCCGAGGTGCAACGCGATCCCACGAGCCGCGACGTCGACGCGGTGCGGACGCTCATCGCGGAATGCTTCGAGAGCGCCGACTACGCGGAAGGCGTGCGCGCGTTTCTCGAGAAGCGCGCGCCGAAATTTCGCGGCGAATGACGCGGATCACGGGGATTGATCACGTCCAGCTCGCAATGCCCGCGGGCGGCGAAGAGCTCGCCCGTGGCTTCTATCGCGACGTCCTCGGACTACGGGAGCGGCCGAAGCCGCCTCATCTGGCGAAGCGGGGAGGATGCTGGTTCGAGAGCGATCACGTGAGGATCCATCTCGGCGTCGATCCCGAGTTCCGCGCCGCCACGAAAGCGCATCCCGCATTGCTGGTACAAGAGCTGGCGCCGGTCGTGGACGCGTGCGCGGCGCGTGGATTTCGAGTGACGCACGACGAGCCGCTCGAGGGCTTCGACCGGGTGTACGTG